>NZ_JBNNXU010000002.1:0-514221 GCF_052873915.1 Photobacterium sp. DNB22_13_2 | reverse complement strand
ATTGGTAGACACAAGGGATTTAAAATCCCTCGACGTTCGCGTTGTGCCGGTTCAAGTCCGGCCCGGGGCACCATCTACATAAGAAAGCCTCAGCAGAAATGCTGGGGCTTTTTTTCGTTCAAATGTCTTCTTTAAGTCCTACAGCATAGATGGTAACCAAAGAGATAGAGCTGGAATGTGAGTTACTGCCATCAATACCGCAATCATAGTCAGTCAGAATGGCAGCAGTCCACGACTTACCTGAGTCATACTGACGTTCCCCACCGCACATCCGGCATAAAAGTGCAGTCCCAACTGGTGGGGTAACTAGCCCAATGCTTAAGTTCATCATGATGATGATGCCAAACTTACGATGACTGCCAACAATCCTTTCTTGAACATATGACTCTCCTTGTATTGTTTGTATGTTTTTTTGGCACTCACAGTTCCTAGTTGAAAATATCCAAAGTGAATTGCTGAATTTGCCTGTAAGAGTAGAAAGGTACTTAGGAGAAGCCGGATGACATGAAGCATTCAACTTCTCCCATTTGTCCCAATAGCAGAGAAAAATGACGATTAACAGCGAAATATCGCCTTGCTGTTAAATGAAACCAACACATCAGCCAACATCGGGCATCACCAGTCATGTGTCTTTGTGCCCGTTTCCCACAAACCTCCACGCGCGACTTCACATTATCTTCAGTGAAGACATGGGCGAAACGGAATACTGTGAAAGTATATCGCTGAGTTTATCAATATGGTTGAGTACGTCACAAACTGTATCGCATTTAATCAACGTGAATTTAATTTTGATTGGCTACTCATACAAATAATTTTCACATCACTAGTATATGGACATAGAGGGAGGACACGAATGCTTCAGCAGGTCCGAATTGAGCGTGTAGCACAACTAGCGGAGCAAAAAGGCTCGGTTACTGTAGCGGAGTTGGTATCAGAGTTTGCTGTTTCAAAGGAAACAGCCAGACGAGACATCAATGTGTTGGTTGAACGTAGAGTACTTTCACGTACATACGGTGGAGCAATTTTTATTAATAGGGTGTTATCCAATAATGGATCAATGCATTCCGACTCTAAAACCTTAGCGAACCCAGAAGTTGAAGCCCCGTTATTTAGTGACAAGAAGAACAAAAATGTAAAGCAGAAAATGTCTTTGGCAAAACGGTGCCTTCCATTTATTAGAAAGCATGACCTCATTGTACTGGATGGCGGTTCGACATCATGGTTTTTGGCCAGACAGTTGCCAGATATTGAAATGACAGTACTGACGAACTCGCTCGAAATTGTTCAGGTATTGGCCTGCAAGAGCTCAATTAGAACAGTGTGTTTGGGGGGAGAGTACCAGCCAGAACATGGGGCATTTATGGGGCGCTTAGTTGAGGTGTCACTTTCTGAATTTAAAGCAGATAAACTGTTTATCTCCTGTGACAGCTTTAGCCTTGAAGATGGTCTTAAAGATAACTCAATGGCCACATCTGAAATAAAAAGAGCAATGATAAGTATAAGCAAGGAAGTGTTTCTACTTGCAGACGAATCAAAGTACCAGGTGGAAGGAGAATATTGCACCGTCGGTTTTAACAAAATTGATCATGCTGTTCTTGGCTTCACTCCGGATTATGAACTTCTCCAGGAGTTGGCGTGGAACAATGTAACTATGGTGGATTAAACAGGATAGCGTTATAGCCGCCAATAACTAGAAAGGGACCTACAAATGAAGCTGAACAAACTTACATCTGCACTTATTGCCTCAACCATTGCTCTTGCATCGAGCGCTGCGACTGCAGATACGCTGAGGATGGGGGTCGTAGTTAAAATTGGCGGCATCCCTTGGTTTACTGCGATGGAAGAGGGAATTAAATCTGAAGCAGAAAAACGTGGAATTGACGCTTGGATGATTGGGCCAACAGCGGCTGATCCAGCGCTACAGGTAAGGGCGATTGAAGATTTGATTGCTCAGCGGGTTGATGTCATCGGTGTTGTTCCCAACGATCCGACTGTACTTGAGCCCGTGCTGAAAAAAGCTCAAGAACAAGGTATAAAAGTTATTGTTCATGAGTCTCCAGACCAAAACTTTGCTGATTGGAATTTTGAGCTTGCTGACGCCACGATCTATGGTGAAACTTACGCTAAAGAGCTGGCTCAATGTATGAATGGAGAGGGTAAATATGCCATTTATGTTGGTGGCTTAACGGTTCCACTTCATATGGCTTGGTCAACGGCGACGATTGATTATCTTGAGGCAAATTACCCAGAGATGGAAATGGTGGCTGATGTATTCGGTGTTGCTGAATCAGTAGACGATTCAATGCGTACAACGAATGATCTATTTAGTAAGCACCCAGACATGAAAGGCATTATTGGGTTTGGCTCTCAAGGTCCTATCGGGGCGGCACGTGTTGTACAGCGACAGGGTAAAAAAGATCAAGCCTGTGTGTTAGGGCCGTTTAGTGCTAGCCAGGGTCAACGTCTTGTTAATAATGGCAACCTTAAAGGTGGGTTTATCTGGAACCCGATGACTGCTGGTGAAGTGTTTGTTCGAGTAGCTGAAATGACTGTCAGTGGCGATAGTTTTGAAGAGGGGATGACAATCGAAGGTTTAGGCCCTATTAAGATCTCCAATAATAACTTGTATGGTGATAAGTTGGAGCCGCTTGATAAAGAAAACATTCCTCGTCTTGTGAAGTTAGGTCTGTAATCTCCCTGTATATCCGCCATATCAATTATGGCGGGTTAATATCTCAAAGTTCAGGTTATATATATGTCAGCAATGTTGAAAGAAAACATTGGTGGTCACTTTATTAACGTAAAAAGCCTAACAAAAAGTTTTAGTGGCCATAAAGCGTTAGATAATGTCGACTTTCAATTGAAATATGGTGAAGTGCTTTGTCTTGCAGGTACCAATGGTTCAGGTAAAAGTACTCTTATTAAAGTTATTTGTGGTGTTCATGAACCGGATGATGGTTCAATTATTGAAATAGATGGAAATCAAATTAAAAACATCACACCAAGTAAAGCTAGGGAATTAGGAATACAAGTTATATATCAGGACTTATCATTATTTCCTAACTTATCTATTGGTGAAAATATTGCCTTTTCTATACATCTTGATTCCAATTTTTCGCTAGTTGATAAAAAAGTAATAAATAAAACGGCCAAAAAGATAATAGATGAGTTTAATTTCTCTTTAGATCTTGATGATATGGTAGAGAACCTGCCAATAGCCCAACGTCAACAAGTTGCTATTTGCCGAGCTTTAGTTTCAGATGCCAAGTTGGTCATTATGGATGAGCCTACAGCATCATTAACTCGAACTGAGGTCAATCAGTTATTGCTCACAGTTAATAAGCTCAAGGCAAAGGGGATTGCTGTCGTTTTTGTCAGCCATAAACTCGATGAGGTTATGGAAGTGAGTGACAGGGTTGCTGTCATTAAAGATGGCATTATGGTGGGGGCTTACGATGCAACTGACATGACATCGGACAGGCTAGTTGAGCTCATGACAGGGCTTAGGATAAAGCATGCCATTCGTCATTCTAATGTGAGTGATGACACGCCAGAGATACTTCGATTGGAAGGCCTAAGTAGAAAGGGGCAATACGACGACATCAGCTTTTCACTAAAGCAAGGGCAAGTGCTTGGCTTGTGTGGCCTGTTAGGTTCTGGACGTACCGAGTTAGCTTTATCTCTGTTTGGTATTACAAAACCTGACAAGGGCTCTATTTATATTGAAGGTAAAAGAACCCAGTTTAAGGACCACCAGGATGCCATCAATAATGGTGTTGGATATGTGTCTGAAGATAGGCTTACCCTTGGCCTAGTGCTAGAGCAGTCCGTAAATGAGAATACAGTGCTTTCTGTAATGGATAAGCTAAAAACCAAAGCTGGTTTTATTGATGATGAAAAATGGCGATCAACTGTTGACCGCTGGATAAATGATCTTGGTGTTAAGGTTTCTGATCCATCATTACCGATATCATCACTTTCAGGTGGTAATCAACAAAAAGTGGTGCTCGCTAAATGGATCTTGACCCAACCCAAAATACTTATTTTGGACTCGCCAACGGTCGGGGTTGATGTTGGGGCAAAAGACAGTATTTATGAGCTAATTTCTAAATTGTCAGAACAGAACGTCGCTGTTATTTTGATTTCGGATGAAGTCCCTGAAGTATATTACAACTGCGATACCGTGCTTCATTTTGACAGGGGTCAAATTGTCGATTGCTATCGAACTGCTGAGATTGATGCTCAAGAATTGCAGGAGAAAATAAATGCCTAATTTATCAAGATTCGCACCAAAATCGGTTGAAGGGTGGCTAGTCATTGTTATTGCTGCCTTGATTTTTTTCTTCTCCGTACAAAGTGAAAACTTCTTGACGATACGAAATTTTCTTGACTTAGCGGAAAGCTATTCGGTAACAGGTATATTTGCATTAGGTTTATTTGTCGTCCTTATTACAGGCGGTATTGATATTTCTTTTGCTGCAGTGGCATCCGTCACACAATATATGATCGCCACTTTTGTGATGTCTTTAGGTATTGATAGTGCCAGCGTTGCTATCCTTTTCTGTGTGTTATTAGGGGTAGGGTTTGGTGTATTGAATGCGGTCCTAGTTTATTACTTCAAAATCATATCAATAATCGTGACTATTAGTATGCAGTCGGTGCTATTTGGTCTTCTTATGTGGTCGACAAATGGTCGCAGCCTCTACGACCTGCCAGATTGGATATTTGAGTTTTACCGGGTCTTGCCATTTAGTATCGGCGGACAGGAGTATATTGTTGGCTTACCTTTAGCAGTCTTGATCGTGTTGGCTGTAACAACGTGGTTCATTCTTTCAAAAACGTCACTAGGCAGAAAGATTTATGCTGCTGGCGGGGATATGGAGTCAGCACGTCGAATTGGTATTAAAGTTGGAGGCATCCATCTACTAGCCTACGGTTTCTGCGGTGCAATGGCTGCGATCGGTGGATTGGTGCAGGTATACCGTATGGGGGAAGTCGTTCCGAATGCACTTGTGGGCAGTGAGTTAAACGTATTGGCAGCTGTTGTACTTGGTGGGGCAAGCCTGTCCGGTGGTAAAGGAACTGTTTGGGGTACGCTCCTTGGTGTTTTCCTTGTAGGGATGTTGAACAACGGGCTCAATATTATTGGCGTATCAAATTACTTTTCTGATGTCGCTGTTGGTCTAGTCATTATTGCAGCAATAACTATTACCCATTACGGCAAACGACGTGAAACCAATGTTGGGTTTAGCTAAGGGAGTCTAATCGCATGAAATTAAATATGAATAAACTGAGTGAGACGACAATTAGTCTGATAGGGCTCCTTGTCATGGTCTTTGTCATCTTTTCAATAATGATCCCCGGTCAATTTTTGACTGCAGTCACTTTCAGTAGTATGGCGTACCAATTGCCTGAGCTTGGCTTACTTACGCTTGGGATGTTTATTGCTATCCTTAGCGGAGGACTTAATCTTGCCATTATCGCAACATCTAATATTACCGCGATTTTCATGGCATGGTTGTTCGTCAACCTGATGCCAACAGACGCAGGTGTTGCCCTTCAATTAGTTTGGTTAGTCATCGCGTTAGCTGGGGCCTTTATGATAGCTATTGCTATCGGTGCTCTGACAGGCTTTTTCGTGTCGAAAATTGGCATTCACCCGATACTTGTAACGCTTGCCGTGATGACAACAGTGAACGGTTTGGGTATTTGGCTCACTCATGGTGCTGCGATAAGTAATATGCCATCAACAATATTGTTTATTGGGCATAGTTCGATTTTCGGAGTCCCAGTCTCGTTACTTCTGTTTTTGGCTGCAGCTGCAGCGCTCTATTTATTTCTTGAAAGGACGCATTATGGAAAATACGTCTATATGTACGGAAGTAATATAAATGCGACGTACTTTAGTGGGATAAATACGCACAAAGTGACAATGTATATCTATGTGATCAGTAACCTTCTTTGTGTCTTGGCGGGCCTTGTCATGATGGCTCGATTTAATTCTGCTCGAATGGGTTATGGTGAATCGTATCTATTGTTGACAGTACTTGCTGTCATTTTAGGAGGAACTGATCCCTTTGGTGGTTTCGGTAAAGTATTTGATGTGGTGTTAGCTCTCGTCACCCTCCAAGTGATTTCAACCGGTCTTAATTTAATGGGTGTAAGCCAACACTTTAGTTTAGCCATGTGGGGGATAGCCTTGTTATCGGTATTGATTTACCGATTCGCCAAAGCCAAGTATGGCCCCAAAATCAAACAAAAACTTAAGCCTAAAAATACATCACAGACTATTACCCAAGGATAATAACGGACTCTATTATGGATATTAAAATTGCACCATCACTAATGTGTATGAATTTGATGAAACTCGAGGAACAACTTGCTTTTCTCAACCCTCTTGCAGACTTCTACCACGTTGACATTATGGATGGCCACTATGTGCCAAACATTACGTTATCACCGTACTTCGTAAAGCAAATTAAACCATTTGCAACGTTGCCTATTGATGTTCACTTAATGGTTGAAAAACCAGAACAATATATTGAAGAGCTAGCTGAAAGTGGCGCTGATTATATTTCACTCCATGCTGAAACTATTAATTCAAAAGCGTTTAGATTAATTAATAAAATTAAGTCATTGGGTTGTAAGGTTGGTATCGTCATTAACCCAGCGACACCGGTAGAGACAATTCAACACTATGTTAGTAGTTTGGATAAAATCACGGTAATGACAGTAGATCCAGGTTTCGCTGGTCAGCCATTTATCCCAGAAACACTACAGAAAATCAGTACGTTAAAAGACTGGAAGCTCACAAACAAATATAACTACCTAATTGAAGTGGATGGCTCCTGCAACCAAAATACGTACAATGATTTGCTCTGTTCAGGAGCTGAAGTTTTGGTCATGGGCTCAACTGGACTATTCGGACTAAGCAATGACCTCACTCAAGCATGGGATGTGATGGGTCAGCAGCTTAAAGCTAGCGCATAATGTTTTGATTATAAGGAAATTACTTATGAGCCAACAAAGAGCAAAACGTATTTGTGTATTTGGTTCCTACAATGTTGATGTGGTTGCAAATGTTCCACGCTTTCCAGTGCCTGGAGAATCATTGATAGCGAAAGATAGTGCAACAGGGCCGGGCGGGAAAGGGATTAATCAGGCTGTTGCAGCTTCTTATTCCGGTGCTCGAGTACATTTTATTGGTAAGGTGGGCAACGATGATTATGGAAAGATTGCTAAAAATTACCTGAAAGAGGTAAACATTGACGTCCATACATTATTTTTCTCAGAGACTAAATCAACGGGTCTTGCACTTATCTATGTGGCAGAAGGGAATGCTGAGAACATGATTGCTGTAAACCCTGGGGCTAACCTTGATGTGACTGATCAAGAGGTTAACCGGTGTCTCCCTGTGATTGAAGCAAGTGATATATTATTGACTCAATTAGAGAATAATATTGATGCTTTAGATTCTTTGATTAGTAGCGCGTACCTTTCTGGTGTTTATACTGTCGTCAACCCAGCCCCTTACCAGGACGTTCCGCGGGATCTGTTTGCCAAGATAAACTTAATTACCCCGAATGCAACAGAAGCGACCTTATTAACCGGGATTGACGTCGATGATGTTGATTCAGCGTCTAAAGCTGCAAAAATTTTACACGAATTTGGTGTGGAGTCCGTTATTGTAACACTGGGTAGTTTGGGGGCGCTTCTCTCTGAAAATAATCGGGTAATGCATATCCCTCGATTCCCTGCCAATGCTATAGATACTACGGGAGCTGGCGATGCGTTTAATGGTTCATTAGTTGCCGCCTTGGCAGAAGGTAAATCATTATATGATGCCGCAATGTATGCCGGTGCTTATGCTGCTTGTGCGGTAGAAAACCATGGGACAGCAATTGCCATGCCTGCTAAATCCGCAGCATTAGAAAAGCTGGAGGCACATAATCAGATGCACCTTCAGTACGAAATGGCTCAATAAATCACGGTCGGTTAGGGGATATAGATGAGTTATTTCGTTGGAGTTGATGTTGGGTCTGGTAGTGTTAGAGCAGCCGTTTTTGATAGCGAAGGTCGTTCGATTTCACATGCTGTTAAAACAATCAGACAATATCGGCCAATGCCAAACTTCGTTGAACAAAGTTCTGATGGTATCTGGTCGGCCGTTTGTTACTGCGTAAGTCAGGCCGTAGAGCAAAGCTTGCTGCCTAAAGATGAAATTATTGGTATTGGCTTTGATGCGACGTGTTCACTAGTTGCATTGGATGCCAATGAAAACCCAGTTTCAATTTCACCTACCTTAGAAGATGATCAGAACATTATTATGTGGATGGATCATCGTGCTCAAGGAGAAGCATCATACATCAACGGTCTTGAGCATGAGTGCTTGAAATATGTTGGCGGTGAAGTCAGCCTTGAAATGGAAATACCTAAAATTCTATGGCTGAAGAACAATTTGCCAGCGCAGTTTGATAAGGCGAAGTATCTCCTCGACCTTGCTGATTTTCTGGTGTTTAAGGCTACAGGCCAGCTCATTAGAAGCAGCTGTACTATGGGGTGCAAGTGGAATTACCTTGTTGAAGAAAATAGATGGGGAGAAGGATTCCTAGAACAGTTGGGGCTAGGTGAACCTACTTCTATGGACAAAATCTCTGGTGAGCTCCGCTCTATTGGACAAGCAGCAGGGGTGCTACAGAAAGACACCGCAAATCAATTGGGTTTATCTGATAAAACCGTTGTTGCCGTCGGGATTATAGATGCTCATGCGGGAGGTCTTGCAACAATAGGTAAGAATTCCGATCACTCAATTGCCGTTATTTCTGGTACTTCGACTTGTTTTATGGCGTCAGCTACACAAAAACGTTTTGTGGAGGGTATATGGGGACCTTATTGGGATGCGATGCTCCCGTCCGCTTGGTTGCTCGAGGGAGGGCAGAGTGCCTCAGGGGCATTAGTGGACTTCGTCATTGAAAATAGTAAAGCGGCTGAAGAGCTGAACTTGTTGGCAACAAAGAGACAATGCTCAACGTTCGACCTCCTTAACGAATTAGTGACTGAGGTTGAATTACTCAACCCTAACTGCACGATTAACACCCACGTGTTGGATTATCATCATGGTAACCGTTCTCCGATTGGGGACGCGACGCTTACAGGTATGGCCACAGGCTTAACATTGAATAGTGATTTACAGACGTTGGCTGTTCATTACTTGGCGACAATTCAATCCATTACTTATGGGGCGCGGCATATTATTGAAGCGTTAGAAGCTGAAGGGCATCAAATTACAGAAATTCATATGTGCGGTGGAGCAACTAAAAATCCTTTTTGGATGCGTGAGTTATCTGACGTAACGGGTTTACCTGTATATCTTAACTCAGAGCCTGAAGCGGTATTACTCGGTTCTGCAATTATGGCTGCTGTTGCAAGTGAATATTACACAAATATTGGCACTGCAATTACAGCGATGGTTCAGCAATCATTAACGGTAACTCCTAATCACCAACGGAAAAGCTTCCATGATGCGAAATATAGCGTGTATAGGTGTATGTATGATGATCAGGTTAAATATAAAGCCATGATGGAAAAAGGGCTTGAGGCTTGTTGAGTTTAAATAATGCTGAGTCCTAAAATAGGATCACGCATTTTACTAAGCCAGTAGACACTCTCTACTGGCTTATTAGTACACATCACTCGATGAATATTCACATATGGCAATACGGTTATATCCACAGAAAAGCAAGATACCCTGCAGCGAGAAGTAAGATTAAGGACGAAAGAAAGAGCTTAATCCCATACTCCTTGGCTGAAACGGTCATGTCATTGTCGAATATCTGAGTAAAACGATAACGGCAGTAAAACGTCCCCAATATTGCCGACAACATTGCGATAACACCTATTGCGGGTAAAACTATGATGTCACTTTGCTGGGTGACTTTGAGGAATAGTAGTCCTAATGCGAATAATACCAACTGGGTTCTCAACCAGGACATGGCTGTTCGCTCGGGCTGTAAGCCCGGATCCCTACTCAAAGTAGAATAACCAAGATGACGACAAAGGTAAAAAACAGCATGACAAAGCTAATGATTTTGAGAAATCCGGTATATTTCAATTGAGCATTGGTTCGCATGGCCTTTTCATTCTGTGACCAACGGCGGTATGCAAAAACGGCCAGAAGGCCTGAGCAAAGACACAAAAAAGATGATATCAATACCCGGACAAGAGGATCGGCAAGGTCGGGGGTAAGCTGATCAATACCGATAGCACCGGCCAGTAATGCAAGAGCAGTACGTATCCAGGCCAGATAGGTTCGCTCGTTTGCTAGAGAAAAACGATAATCAGGCGCTTCCCCTTCGTTGCGCCAAGTATGTCGGGGGAGTCGTTGTTTGATACGTTTCATTGGTTGGCTATTTAATTAGTAGTGACTTACGGTAGTCTGCCAATTGCTGCAGATTAACAGGTTGTGGCTTGCGGCTGTTTCGTTCTAGTATCCCGTTATCTTTTAGTGTCTTGCAATAACGAATGACCGTTGTGGTGTCAGTACCGCTGTATTCGCCAATCTCACGGTAGGTCCATGGATACTCTGGGTATGTATTGAACATGTAATGTATCGTATCGAGGATACGTTTTTTAGCGCTAAAGGCATTAAATTGCATGAGTCGTTTTTCAGCTTCCCCTAACTCAGAGCAGACTTCTGCCATCAGAAATCTGGCTAAACTCGGGGCTGTTATATCGAGAGATTTATAATCGTTTACATTTATTCGAATGATAGAGCTATCCAACATTGCTCTGGCTGTTGATGGGTAATTTTGCGCAGTAAAAAGAGAACGATACCCGAAGTAACAGCCCGGTCCATATATCCTCAAGAGTGACTCTTTCCCGCTCTCCGAAACTTGATACAGCCCAACCAAGCCTTGTTCTACATAATAAAAACCCTTGGCTGTCAAACCATTACGATAAACAGCTTCTTTTTTATTCACGTCAACCAGTTCAATATCGTTGGTTAGCTGTGTTCGGATATCAATAGCCATTTTTGATTCTATTTATAAGAACTTCAAGAGATACTTTACCTGATAAGAAGCTAAACAAATATGATCATCACCATAAATATTAAAGTTATTCATGCCGTAAAATGATTGTTAGTGGAATCGTTTGCAAGCAAAGAAATACAATTAAAAGTTGGGGATCACCTTTCATGGATATGGTAAATATTTTATCGGATTTACTCGCAACAGAGGCCTTGGTGCTTAAAATTGTTTTGGGCAGTATTTTTGGCCTGTGCTTAGGTTTAACTGGGGTGGGAGGTGGCGTATTGCTTATTCCGATGCTTCAGTTATTTTGCGGAATGGCCCCCGTACTCGCAGTGGGTACCGCAAGTTTAATATCAGCTTTGGTGAAAGTGAATGCATCTATTGTTCATGTTAAAGCAAAGAATGTTTCTTGGCGGAAAATTTCAATATTGTTTGTCGGTGCGTTGCCAATAACATTACTTGTAACACAGGTAGTTATTTATTTTAATCAGCACCCATTACATCAAGAAACAACGCAAACTATTATTACGAGTCTTGTTACCGTTGTCATGGTTGGTTCCTTGTTATCGGTGTTTTACAAGCTTAGATCCTCGCCAAAAGTAAAGCCGACACCGTCAATTGTGAGTAATAGCGATAGAAAGGCTCTAGTTTCAGGTATGTTTTGTGGGTCAATTCTCGGCTCAACAGGTGTTGGTGGCGGTGTTTTGCTGCTTCCTGTGCTCAACAATATATTAAATTTGGATATCAAGAAAGCGATTGGTTCATCTGTGGTATTAGCACTTTTCCTATCAGGATTTGCTGCTCTTGGTTATGCCAAAGGGGGGCAGGCAGATGTGCATACCGCAATTTGGTTTGTTGTTGGATCATTCATCGGTGTACCTGTCGCGGCTTCTTTACTCGGCAAGATATCTGAGAAAACAACTTATATTATTACGTTAACGGTTATCTTAGTGAGTTTGGTACTTTATACATTGTTTTAAAACTCTCTGTTAACCGCTGAACCAAACAAAAGAGCCCCCACCAAGTTTCTGATATTAGGAGGGGGCTTTTTAATCATTAACTTTTAAATTATTGAATATTAAGATGTATAAATGGATAGGATGTTTGAAAGTTCGTCAACCTGAAAGCCAATAGGTTGAGTAAAGTTGGTTAAGGCAATTAACCCGCCATCAAGTTGGTTGATATCAGCAAGCATAGCGGCATTCTCAGCTTTCAGTCCACCACCGTATACAACTGGCATCGTTACGTTGAAATTGGCTTTTACAGTCTGTTTGATGAAGTCGGTGATAAGGCCAATGTAGTCACTGTTAGGTGGTGTTTTTCCCGGGCCAATAGCCCATACAGGCTCATAGGCTAGTAGTACGTTGTCTTTCAGTTGTTCGGGTTTGATTAGGGAGAGGCTGGTAATGATCTGGTTTTTTAATGTATTTTTTGCTCGTACTAATTGTTCTTCCTCTGTCCCGTTTCCACGTTCTTCAGCTGTTTCGCCAATACAGATCGCCACTTTCATTTGCTGTTCTAGGGCACAACAGGCTTTTTCACTAATGATTCCACTAACGACCTTGTTTGCAGAATCGCTGCAGAAATCTTCTGCGCCAGTGTATTTAGAGATAACAACGTTCAGGTGGCGGCGCTCTTCACAGTGCCCGATAATACTGGCCTTGCTACCGAGTGTAGCCTGCGTTGCTGCTATCGGGTGTGAGGTAAAGGCACCGAAATTTCCTCCTATGGTGACATCTTCACGGTGGCAGCTTTGGCAGCCGATAGACATATTACTGATGTTTGTATCTGGATTGGCTTGTAATTGTTCGATGGCAGCATGGAGGAGAATATCGGGTACGAATACGGAGAGGTTTATCTTTTCATTTGCACCCCAGCCAGCATCAATAATACTTTGGATAGTTTCCCTTATCCAATTAACAGGGTTATCTGATGGGCATACTCCACCTTTCTCTCTATTAACTTCAAATCTTTTTAAATTAATGAGTATGTTTTTTTTCATTTCTATTGTTCACATCGTTGTAGGATAAGTGGAAGAAAATATATCAGTGTCAGTAGAACTATTATGTGATCTTTGTCATTTAAATTAATAAAGAGATATTGATCACACTACCTATTGAGGTGCTGTATCAACTTAGCTTGTTCAACACCTTTTAGGGCAGATATTTGGTTTGCAAGCTCTTGTACATCGTGGCTTTTACCGATGATAACCGTATTTTCGAGGCATAACTCCTGCTGTAAGTGTACGTGTGTCGTACATTGAACCTGAGTGCGGCTGTCATGCTGCAGGTGATTGATTTTCTCACTGAGCCCACGCTGGTGGTGGTTGTAGACGATACTTAACACACCTACTACATTGCGGTTTGGTGTTCGCCAGTCGTCATTTGTACGATTTTCACGAAATAGGTCCCGAAAATATTCAGAGCGAGAGCTATATTGACGCTCAGCAAGGTTGTTCATCATTTCTTGATAAAGTTGTTTGGGAAATGATAGTGAAAACCGGACAATTTCTTTATTTGAATTACTCATGTGACATAGATCACTTTTATTGTTTGTGTGATTTGTGTCACTCACGTTAACACGAATTTGATGATAATGTTAACTGCACTTACCGATTAAAAAATTAAAACTGTGATGTCATCGAAAAAATATTTTCTACAAATCTTTGCAGTAATTTGCTGTGTCTTTTTCTCTTTCCAAATTTATGCGGAAAATACGGAACAGTGGATTTTAGGTCTCAGTGAAGAGCCTGAAATGGGGTTAGATCCGGTTATGGGTTGGGGACGGTATGGTGACCCCCTTATCCAGTCAACACTGCTACAGCGAGGAGATGATTTGTCACTCCAGCCGGACTTAGCCCAGCATATTACGGTTTCTGATAATCGCTATGAGTGGACTGTTGACTTAAGAGAGGATGCACGTTTCGGTGATGGCTCATTGTTGACTTCGGAAGATGTTGCTTTTACATACCACCAGCTTCAACAGGGCTTATCTATACACGATGCCAGCATGATTAGCGAAATAATCATCGAAGATAATTTCACATTACGTTTTCGTCTGGTTTCACCTGATCTGGGATTTGCGGACTTACTTGCTTCTGTAGGTATCGTATCTAAGAAGGCTTATGGCCCCAGCTATGGTCAGAAGCCACTGGGAAGTGGGCCGTTTCGGTTTGTTCGCTGGGATAAAGGACAGCAAATAGTACTGGAGACAAATCCATATTATTACGGGCAATTGCCTGCTGTTGATAGACTAATTATCGTATTCGCCAGCGAAGATAGCCTTATTTCTCTGGTACGTAGTGGCCAAATTCATTTAGCTTCAATTCCACAAAGATATGCGCGTCTTGTCCCTGATAACTATCAGCTCGTTAGTGTTGAGACTAATGACAATCGTGGCATCGTTTGGCCTTTCAATGCACCTTCGGCGTTGCAACAAGGTAATCTCGTTACCTCTGATATCGCAATTCGTCGTGCTATAGACCAAATTATTGACCGTGATTTGCTTGTAGAAAGTGTTCTGCAAGGCTACGGCCGCCCAGCTTTCTCTCTTGCAGACGGTCTACCGTGGGGGCCAACTCTTCAACACCGCGAATTAGTTGATACTAGTGACATTACTCAAATGCTTGAGCAGTCTGGCTGGCTTTTGGATAAGCAGCGCAACATCAGGGTAAAACAAGATGTAACTGCTAGCTTTACGCTCTATTACCCAGCAGGAGACAGCCTTCGGGAGCAGTTATCACTGGCGGTTGCGGCAATGGTCGATCCGCTGGGCATCAAGGTTACAGTGCGTGGAGCAAGCTGGACGCAGATTGGACATGCGATGACGACAAGCCCTGTACTCATGGGATTTGGCAGTCATGCCATTAACGAGATGTTCCTTGTATATGGAAGTGAGTATGCTGGAGAGGGTTGGTACAACTCGGGTTATTATGGCAGTAGTGTGGTTGATGCAGCATTGAATGCAATTAAACAAACAACCAATTATCAGACGGCACAACCATATTGGAATAAGGTCTATAAACAACTAGATAAAGATCTCCCATGGAGCTGGTTGGTGAACATTGACCACCTTTATGCGGTGAATGAATGTCTTGATATTGGTACTCCGTTACCTGAACCCCATCAACATGGCTGGCCCATCACGCGTACCATCGAGCAGTGGCAATGGAGATGCCAGTGATGAGACATAAAGCCCGTTGCTTGGCCTCGGGAGGACGCCTTTTATTGTTGGCCATTATGGTTTTGGCCATGACCTTCAGTTTACTGGCGGTTTCTCCCATCGACCCTGTGCTTTACTACACTAGTGAAAATTTGTTTTCGATGAGCGCAGATCATACTGCGCAGTTTTCCGCGCAGTTGGGATTGGATCAATCGCTTACCGCACGATTTGGTAGTTGGTTCTGGCATTTGTTACAAGGGGATCTTGGCTTTTCCATTTCACAGCAGCAGCCCGTTTCAGAGGTTTTACAGCAGAGAGTACCTCTTACCCTGCGCCTTATGATTATGGGTTGGATGGGGTCGCTTATAATCGGTTATTGCTTGGGAATTTTTGCAGCTTTCTTTCGTGGGAGGGCGATTGACCGATTGCTCCGTGGTGTGTGTTGGATTTCAGCATCTGCACCGGCATTTTGGATTGCGTTACTAGCACTAAGTCTGTTTGGAGTCTCTCTGCAATGGGTACCGGTATGTTGCGGGGCACCTATCGGCACATCCCCTGATTCTATTAGCTGGATTGAACAGATGCCTTACTTGGTGCTGCCTACCATTGTTCTATCGCTGACAGGTATGGGACATATCGCGATGCATACCCGAGAAAAAGCTGTGCAGGTATTAGCTAGCGACCATGTTTTATATGCCCGGATGCACGGTAAAAAAGGCTGGGTAATATATCGTCAACACCTGCTTCGAAATACCCTTACTCCAGCTATTGTTTTGCAGTTTGCCGGGTTATCTGAATTGCTTGGAGGCTCTGCGCTGGTTGAAACTGTGTTTAATTTTCCTGGTATTGGAATGACAATGGTTGTTGCTGGGTTAAACGGTGACATAGCACTCCTTATGGCAGTCACGATGCTGTCGATGTTATTGGTGTTTACTGGTAATGGAATTGCCCGTTTTGTGAGTGTAAAACTCCTTCCAAAAGGGAGGGCACATGTCTAATCAAAAAGAAAAGAATATCCATCGGATACAACGAAATATTTTGATCCTCACCGTCATTTTAATTGGTATCTTGTTTTATTGCGCTGTACTGCCTGTACAGAGTCAAGTTATAGACCTACATCAGGTGTTCATGGCGCCATCAGTTGATAATTGGTTTGGAACTGATGTCATGGGGCGAGATATGTGGGGGCGCACCGCTAAAGGACTATTGCTGAGTTTACAAATTGGCGGTGGCTCAGCCCTACTTAGTGGCTTTATTGCGTTGGTGCTGACGATTGTTGCAGGGCTCAATCAACGCTGTGAATGGGGCGTTTCTTTGGTTGTCGATATGCTTATGGCCATCCCGCATTTGCTGTTGCTGATTATTATGACACTTGCTTTGGGTGGAGGGATGAGCGGAGTCATATGGGCTGTTGCTCTGACTCACTGGCCTAAACTCACTCGTTTGCTGGTGGAAGAGCAGCGCGGGCTGCTAATGTGTCAGTTTGTTCAATTGGCCGGGCAGTTTGGTCGACCGAAATGGTCTATCTTATGGCATCATGTGCTGCCATTCCTTTCCCCTCACTGCCTTATTGGCATCTTGCTGATGATCCCACATGCATTGATTCATGTTTCGGGTTTGACCTTCCTCGGTTTTGGCTTAGAGCCGACCACACCTTCCATAGGCATCCTTCTATCTGAAGCTAGTCGTTATATGCTATCGGGATATTGGTGGTTGGCGGTATTCCCGGGCTTGGTTTTGTTAGCTGTCTTGCTCTTGCTTTCCGCAATAGGGCAAGGATCAATTCGACTCACTCAAATAAGGGGCTACTAATGTTGTTAGTTAATCAATTAGCAATCTGTTGCGGTGAAAGTCGCTTACTCGATGGCGTAACATTCACTGTTAATGTCGGTGAGAAAGTCGGGATAGTAGGCGCGAGCGGAAGTGGAAAAACAATTCTTGCACATGCGCTGCTGGGCTATTGCCCTGAAGGGTTTGAGATGAAGGGGTCCATTGATTCCGTCGGGGATATTGCATTGGTCCCTCAATCAGCGGCTTGCCTGAATCCGACGTCACGAATTTATAGGCAATTAGCAGATATGTCCCGCAATGACGATGAATATCGCAAAGTTATCAAACATTGCCAATTAGATGAGGCGTTGCTAAATAAGTACCCCGGTGAGCTATCGGGAGGAATGGCAAAGCGTGCGCTGATAGCTTTGGGGTTAGTACAGGGAAAAGAGGTCATTATCGCCGATGAGCCGACTTCAGGTTTAGATCATACTCGAAGTGAACAATTGTTGACGCTATTGACGTCATCAACGGTAAACCGACAATCAATGATTGTTATTAGCCATGATATTGTTGCCCTTACAAGGCATGTAGAGCGCTTGTTGGTATTTAGAGATGGTCAGCTGGTTGACGATGTAAGTATTGAATCAGGTTGGATCAATGAGTGTCATCCATATACACAAGCCTTGTGGCAAGCCGCCCCTGAGCATTGGCAGGACATAAACGAGGAACACTATGCTAAGTCTGCGTAATGGTGCGTTTGAATATGGCCATCAGCGATTATCCTTTCCTGATGTCAGTATTCAATCGGGTGAGCGTGTTGGTTTATATGGCCCTAGTGGATGTGGTAAATCAACCTTGGCCCAGGTATTAGCTGGGGTGCTTGTGCAATCACATGGAGTAATGTCTCAGCCATTGAAAAAAATGGGTGTAGGCTCTCCGGTTCAGTGGATCAGCCAATCTCCGGAGTTCGCATTTAATCCCCGTTGGCGCCTTTCTCGGTCTTTAGCTGAGAGCTATGCAGTACCAGAATCAGTACTGGCTCGTTATCAGGTGAAACCGCAATGGCTAGAACGGTTACCTACGCAACTTTCGGGGGGAGAATTACAAAGGTTGAATATTGTTAGAGCATTGGCCCCTGCTACTGAGTATTTGATCTGTGATGAAATCACGGCACAGCTTGATACGATTACCCAGCAAGAGATATGGCAGGTGATACTTGAGGATCTGAAGGAGAGAAATATGGGGGCACTGATCATTTCTCATAGTTACTCTCTGTTGAAGAATGTCTGTGATACTGTAATTGAATGGCCTGATATAGAACTGCTGAAAACTGGCTGAATTTGGCATAACGAAAGAGTCAATTAAGAAAATTTTTAACCAAAATACCCTCGAAATAGTTCCATTATTTCGAGGGTGTTTTGTCTGCATTTAACTTAATAGAATGATTAAGCCTAAGTGCTTAAGACTGGCGTAGTACCTCTTGGGCTATTTTGCACTCGGCGAGTTGCCTGGCTCCCATGAATTCGCAGCTCAGTGCAGCCACATGGTTAGCGGTCTCGATAGATTGTTCGAAAGGCAGCCCTTTACCCATTTGCATCGCCAGTATACCGATGAAAATATCTCCCGCGCCCGTCGTATCTGCTACGTTGACCTGATGGCCGGGTAAACTGTCAAAGGTTCCTTCATGTAGCCAAGCACAACCGCGCTGACTGAGTGTGACCACAGCAGAACCACCGACGCGTTTAATGGCTTTGTTAAGAGCTCGTTTGTGCTGAATATCCGAGGTCATGGCCAGCAATGAAGGGTGGTTGAAAACACAGCAATCGGCGAGCTCTAGAAGCTCAATTAGCGTGTTGTCAAAGTAGCTTACCCGAAGGAAAGTCGGAATACCTTTTTGTTTGGCAAGTTCAAATAGTACCTTTGCACCTTCAGGCCATGTCAGATCGGCTACGATGGCAGCGGTGTTTGACAGATCCATATCAAACAGTGATGACGTGTCTTTTGGCATTGAAGGGTCGTTATAGACATAGATTTTCGATGAATACTGTTCATCGAGGATGATGGTTGCAATTGATGACTGGACTTGTTCGTATCGCAGGCAGTGTTCAATGTTGACTCCATGAGCAAGGAGTTCATCTGATATCTGTTGACCAACCATATCGATACCCATACGGCCGATGAAGTCGACGTTCTCCCCCGAATTTGCAATGGCAACTGCTGCTGTGGCAGCGACACCCCCTCCACTGACCGAGAACCCTTCAGCGTAAGATTTTGCGGCTTGAAGTTGCGATGTGTTGACCGAAAAAGTTTGGTCCCAAGTTGCGTTTCCGATGCAAATAACTGTTTTCACATTAATCTTCTTTTAATAGTTGTTTGGTAAACAAATTATTGAATATTGTAACGGATAAGCATTTTAAGTGGTATTGAAAGTCACTCGGTGGAGAAGCGGGCCACCGAAGTGGCCCTAACCAGTACACCAGAAGGTGTTATGCGCCTGGTATGTGCGCGGGGCTCGTTGAGTCGCTAGGTTTTGTATTAACGACAGAATTGGTTGATAAGTTTTATCGCAGCACAGGCTGCGCCGAAGCCATTGTCAATGTTGACCGTGGTTAATCCGGCTGCGCAACTGCCAAGGCAAGAGTTCAGAGCAAGGTGACCTCCTTCGCTAACACCGTAGCCAACGGAAGTAGGTACTGCAATAATCGGATTTGAGATCATGCCTGACAATACGGTCGGCAAAGCGGCTTCCATTCCTGCAACGGCAATAATGATCTTGGCCTGTTGTATTTCTTCCAAACGATTGGTTAGGCGCCATAGCGCGGCCACGCCGATATCTTCATAGCGTTCGCAATGTATGCCGTGATATTGCAAGGTAACAGCGACTTCGTTACACACAGCTGCGTCTGATGCACCGCCTGACACAATGGCGACCGTTGCTTTTTGACTCGGAGACTCAAGGTCTCCCAGAACAGCCGTCCGCCCAAGAGGATCAAACATAAGGTGTTCTTGATTAACAGGTTCCAGCTGTTCAAATTTTTCCTGGCTAAGTCGAGTGAGTAACAATCGGCGTTGTTGGTCGTTGGCCATCTTGATGATGATGTTGATTTGCTCAGCCGTTTTCCCTTCACAGAAAACCGCTTCTTCAATGCCACAACGAGCACGACGTTCAAAGTCCATAGTAATATTGCTCATTATGCTACCCTCACGAATGCACTACCGCGACGGTAAGGTGCGACATCTACTGGTAATGTCAAGCCAACTTCGTTAGCCATTGATTCGGTGTCGGCAATGATGCTATCGATCAGCGTCTTGTGAAGTGTGCTGAGTTTGTCCTCATCAATTTGCAAAACCAGTCGCTGGGCAAGTAAACGACAACGGATGTTTTCAGCATTGATTTGCTGGCGCAGGCTAGTCTCAACTCGGTTGATTAGGTCAAGCTGCTCGGGCTGGATGAAGACTCCCGTTTCTACGCGGCTTGCTAGGCAAGGGGATGCTGGCAGGAATGCAATATCATCTAGTTGAAAGTGCTCGGCAATTCGGCGTATAGTGGCCTTGTCGATATCGGCTTCAACGAAAGGATGGCGGATAGCTTTTTCTTTCGCAGCAATAAGTCCTGGCCTGTAATCTCTCAGATCGTCCAGGTTTGTGCCGGAGACTACCTGACCAAAATTTATCGCTGTTAGGGTTGAATAGAGCGCTGATTTACAATGGTAACAGCGGTTGACAGGGTTATTTCGGTAGGCCGTATCCTGCATCTCACCGGCTTGAACCAACTCCAGTTGCCATCCTTGCTCCTTGGCGTATTTTTGGATGCGGCGTGTATCTGCACTTGGTACGGCTGAGGAGGTCGCATGTACCATTTTGGCTTTATTACCCAAGGTTTTATGGGCGACATAGGCCAGAGTCATGCTATCTACACCGCCACTTACCGCGACGGTTACTTTGCCTATTTGTTGTAATACGTCTTCCAGCGCCTTTAATTTTGTAGAAATACTCATAGTTCGTACTCCTCAGCATGTTGTTCAATCGCATGTTTTAGCTGTTGTTTTTTTTGATAGCTGGTGCCGGCTTCATTGAGATGATCCGCTTCTAGTTTGCTGGTCTGGCTACCATCAGGGCGCTGGACGGTTTTTACGTTAAACTCTTTGCCATCATGAGTAATTTGATGGTGTAGGCGGGGCAAACTGACTCGATCACACAGCCAGTGCCTTACACCGAGAGTGGATGTTTGGTTGAGGATAGCATCGACAACACTACTGAGCTGAAGTGGCTGGCATAGCAGTGTGAGTGTACTGATCAGTCGATGCTTTTTGCCATGGGAGACTGTTTCTGTAATTTCCAACACACCGGACTGTTGTCGCAGCGACTCTCTGGCATTGGCAAGCATTTCGCCTGTCATGTCATCGATATCACATTGAACAATGGCAATTTGCTCTTTTAATTGAGGTTTTGAAGGCTTAATCAAGCTCACTCTGACTACATTGGCACGTTGGGAGAGTTTTCTTGTGCCAAAGCCATAGCCTGCCATTTGAAATTTACCGGTCGCTACTGTCTGCTCTGGCGATAGCCAAGCTAAAATTGCAGCGCCTGTTGGCGTGATACGTTCACCATCTTCACCATCGTCAATAAAAGTGAAGCCTTTTAGGAGGTTAAGTGTTGCAGGTGCCGGAACGGGAATGATGCCGTGTGCGCATTTAATGGTACCACCACCCCAAGGTAAGGAAGACATTGACCAACTAGTGGTACGGCTATGGTGTATTAGCCAAGCTGCTGAAATGATATCAACGATACAATCCCAAGCACCTACCTCGTGAAATTGAACATGATCAATGTCCATGTTATGTACTTTTGCTTCCGCGGCGGCTAATAAACTGAAGATACCAATAGCGTTTTCTTTTACTTCAGCCTCTAGTGAGCTATCCATCAGATAATGGCGAATCTGCTGCCAATCATGATGATGGTGATTATCGTGATTATGCTGGTGGTCATGATCATGGTCATGATTATGATCGTGGTGCCCGTGTTTGAGCTCATAGCTGTGGTGATGATGATGGCTGTGGTGATGATGGTCGTGTGAACTTTCTATCAGGTCTACACTAAAGCGCTTACCGTTAAGCCCTTTATCTTCACCGTGGTTAAGTACTACTGATACATGCTCTTCAAGCTGGAGTGAATTGAGCATGTCGAGAAGAGGTTGCTCTAAATGCGGGTGCGCATCTAACATTGCAGCAGAGAACATATCTCCTGCAATCCCGCCAATTATATCAAGATGAATATGCATTTTTGCCCCACGCGTTGTCATCTGGATGGAAAAAAGGCCACCGCCGGAACGGTGGCAAACTAAGGAAAATACTGTTTTACGTTATAGTTCTTCTTTGCTGCCTAAATGCATTGCCGCCCGGGTGAATGCCTGTGGCAGTGCAAGGATATTCGGGTTGGCACCGGTGTAACGCACTGCATCAGCCAAAGCATCTTCAAAGGTGGCTCGGGTTTTCATCCCCATTTGTCTTGCCATACCTGGTTCCTGAGCACCAACGATATACACCGCTTTTGTATTCATTTCTGCAATATGGCCACATGATGTCATGGAGAAACCATGGAAAGGGTGGTAGCCGTAATTGAAGCGGTACTGTTTGATCATCTCTTCGTCACGGGCGATATATTCAATATGCTTATTAATATCGACAAGCGTATTACAGTAGTCCGTCTGGAACAGTTCGAACAACTTGCGGTATGAAGGGAATTCTTCATCGTGGAAATACCCATTACACAGTGAAGAGCAAATCACAACGCAGTTATCAGACATCACTCGCTTATGGCGGATTATCTGTGCTCCGATTGCTTGCATCATCAGAACAGGGTTGGTGCCGTGGCCGTTTCCATAGTGGAAGTTTTGTGGCATGCCAAAGACCATGATGTCGTATTTTTTCTCAGCCCAGTTAGCATAGGTACGCTTGTCGGCATCGGTGAAACAGAATGGTTGAATATCTTCACAGCCACCGGTGTACACTGATAGTTGCTGAGAGAAGGTATTGAGCACCGCATCACAGGTAAAGAACTTCTTACCCATGCGCAGTTCCATGTGCTTTCCAATTTGATCAAACTTCTGACGCATCAGGCTTTTGCTTGATACTGGAGTGAAGTCATCGCGGTGCATAACACGTGGAATGTGGTGTGATGCAATACACTCCCAGTTAGTAATACCTGTCGCACAATGTTTATAACCGCCTGAGTAACCCCCATAAGGGTTCCCGAGGGTATGACCGATCATGACCGCAAGATCAGCTTCGAACACGGTTTTGTTCATGACCACTTTATCGCCGTGTTCATTTCGACCAAGGTCAACAAGGTTATCCCAATCTTCACTGTCATGGTTGACTACCTGACCTTCCCAGTAAAAAGCATTGAATACTTCATCTCCCAAGATTTCACGTAGCTCTTTTTCAGTATTCTTGCGGTGCAGGCCATTACTACAGATAAGGGTAATATCTTTTTTCTCAACCCCTGCCTTACGGCACTCTTCTAAAATGATTGGGATTGAAACTCGGCGATGCGCGGTATCATGGCAACCACCTTTAACACGGTCTGGGAATACAATAGCTACCTTTGAACCTTGCTTTACCTGCTCGCTGATTGGCGGCATACCAATTGGGTTTAGGATTGAATCGCGCGTAGCAGCGATAGGGTCAACCAGTGCTTCTGGATCTTTGACCGTCTCACCCGGAATAAATACATCTGCAGAGTCAGGCAGTTGTGCGGCCATAAAACCTGAGCCGTATTCAAATTGAATTGTTTTCATATTTTCCTCAATAATAAATATTATATTTTTTAACTCAGTTGATTATTTAACTTGGCCGCTGCTACCAAAGACTTGCATAATTCGAGCAGCATGCTGTTTCGTTGCTTCAATAGCGCAAAGAATAGTTTCGTGGTAGTACGCTTCATTTTTGTTATTTAACATGGCTTGAACTTGCTTACCGACATCATGAGACATGTTAGTGAAATAATTGATTTTACAAACGCCACATGCGATGGCATCTCGGTAGACGCTATCGTCTAAACCCGAACCACCGTGCATGACAAGAGGAATCGAAACCGAATTGTTGACCTCACGAAGGCGGTCGAAATCAAGTTTTGGTTCACCATGGTAAAGGCCGTGCGCGGTACCAAATGCAACCGCAAGGGCATCAAGATCTGTTGCGCCATCAGCAAAGGCTTTAGCTTCATCTGGTTTGGTTAGCTGATCTTCAGTTTGTTCTTCGGCAGCCTGAACGACTTCTTCATCACCCGTTTCCGTATTGCCGACTTTCCCGATTTCGGCTTCAACAGATGCTCCGTAATATTTAGCAAAGCGAATAACTTCTTGAGTATTCTTTAGGTTATCTTCAAATGGTAAGGCTGAGCCGTCATACATAACTGATGAGAAGCCAAGGCGTAGTGCGCGAATACACGTTTCTACATCTTTACCATGATCGAGGTGTAGTACAACAGGAACTGAGGCTTCTTGTGCCATTTTTACCATAGTTGGAGCGATCAATTCAGGTGGAGTCAGTCTAAATTGACCTTGGCCTAAATTAATAATAATTGGTGACTTTTCTTCTTCTGCGGCAGCAATTAAGCCACGAAGAAGGTTGAAATCAACAGCATTAAAACTGCCCACGGCATATTTATTTTCTTTTGCGTGAGTTAATACTTCTTTTAGTGTGACAAGAGCCATAAATATAATCCTGTTTTAATGCGATTTGATAAAGTTAATAACTTGGTCATAATCTGGAATACCGGCTCGGCCTCCAGGTTTTGTACATTTCAGTGCCGCAACTGCATTTGCGAAATTAACGGCATTCTCTCCGCGGAGTTTATTGGCAATGGCAAAGGCCAGAGCACCGTGAAAAACGTCACCTGCACCTGTGGTATCGACGACGTTTACCTTATATCCAGAAACATGTTTAACAATATTGTCTTCAACCCAATAGCAGCCGTGCTCACCATTGGTGACATAGACGGTACCTTGGTTATTTTGCTGGGCAGCCAACAATGCTTTTTCGATGTTTGTTTCACCTGTCATTTGACATAGTGCTGGGTAAGAAAAAGCAACATCAGTACCTAGGCCAACTAACTTGGCCATTGTTTCTCCACCTAAATCAGCATCGATAACTGATGGGATCCCTTTTTTATTGGCTAGGGTTAGTAGTTTTTCTGCACCTTCTCCCCAGGTACAGTCACATAAAATACAGTCGACATTCTCAAGTAATGATTCAGTAATCCAGTCACTGTTTACAGGTAAACTAGGATCCCTATGAACGGTGATTTGGCGCTCACCGGTAGGATCAACATGTACTACAGCGTTACTGGAGCTGGTGTCGTCAAATTGCTGTAACAGAGAAGTGTCAACTCCCCATTTAATAAGGTCTTCTTTAATTGCACGTCCAACGTTGTCATTACCAAGGCGTGCTACTAATGAAACATTTGCCCCAAGTGTTGCAATTGCCACGGCAGCTGTTGCCGCGACTCCACCACCAATTTCGTGATATGAAGTTGAAAAGTATTTTGTTGCCTCTGAAGGTATTTCAGTCACATTAAATATGCGATCCCAAGTGGCATTGCCAATACATAAAATATTCAAAACTAGCTCCTCATAATAAATATATTTGGAAGCCGGAAGAAGCTCAAACCAGTGACTATATTGTCATCCTAAACCCATTACATGATCAATACCTCACTTTTAAAATTAGTGAGATTGGTCACTATAAATATATTTAACTTTTTATATTCATATACTTACTGTTTTTGCGTTGATGCGGGAGATCACAATTTAAGGGTGACGTAAATCACACTTATAATTAGTGTGATCTGTATCGATAAAATCATTTTGGCAAATGGTTAAATTAGAAAAAACGGAAGCCAGAAAATAGAGCTCATTTCGAATGAGCCAGTTCAAACCAATAACGACTTAACTCTAATAACGTGAAAAGGAAATTTTATGAAGAGGTCTTTAACTGTTCTTGCTGCTGCCCTAACGATGGCAATAACGTCTGCGTCAGCATTTGCTAAGAACACTCACTTGACCATTGCCAATACAACGCAAGAAAATACTCCGATGTCTCAAACAATGATTGCGTTCCAGGAAAGGGCACAAGAATTGTCTGATGGCTCGATTACCATCCAAACGAGTTTTGGTGGTGCGCTAGGCAATGATACTCAGCTATTACAGAAAGCCCAAATTGGCAGCCAAGTGCATGCCGCACAAACTTCAGGTGCGAACTTGGGGACCGTTGTTGATGCTTTTAAGGCGTTTGATGTGCCATTTTTGCTAAATGGTCCTGAGCAGAGTATTGAGCTGTTATATCAAGATGGCCAACTATCTGGAGAAGTTGCTGATAAGTTGCAAGCGTTCCTAGGAGAGAAGAACCTCCGTTTGCTTTATGCAACGCCGTTTGAGTTCCGTGGGGTTCTTACCAATGGTAAGGAAGTTCGTACAATGGATGATGTCGGTGGCATGAAATTCCGTGTTACACCAAACCCTGTTGAGCGCGGCATTGTTGAAAGTTGGGGAGCGGCTGGTACCACGATGGGGATTTCAGAGGTATACACATCTTTGCAAACAGGCATTGTTGATGGTCTAGCTATCCCACCTGTTACCGCCCAAGCATTTGCTTTGAATGAAGTTGCTAAGGTTTTCAATAATTTGAACTTCCAGGCTCACCCAACGTTTGTGGTGATAAACAAACGTTTCTGGGACCGCCTACCAGAAGAGCAACAAGAAATGCTTCAGCAGGCTGCCGATGAAGCAGTTATGAAAACGAAGCAACTACACTATGATGCGATTGATTTTGCTTTCACTTCGTTTGAAGACAACGGCGCAACGGTTATCCAGCCAACCGATGAGGAATTAGATTCGTTCCGTCGGGCAGCTATGGAAGCTGCAGAGCCTCTAGCGACACGTGGTATGAGCGAAGATGAACTTGAGTTTATCAAACTGATTAAAACCGCAGCAGCACAGTAATTCTGCAAAAACGTCACCTGCATGTCAGTGCAGGTGACTATTGGTAGAGGTAGTTATGTTACTTACCATCATAAAAAAAATTGACCAGCATTTTGAAGAACTCTTTTGTTCACTCATGCTTGGCTATATCGCCATCTCTTTGAATATCGAAGTATTGAATCGATACGTTTTCATGTCACCATCAGCATTTACTGATGAAATAGCAAGAATGCTGATGTTATTTATTGTTTTTCTCGGAGTGCCATGGGCTGTAAAACAAAATAGGCATATCATTATTGATTTATGGCCGCAGGATATTTCACCGGTAAAGAATCTTGTTTTAAATATTGTTTCAAATGTTTTATTTTTTATATTTGCATATTTATTTACTCAAGCAGCATTAGAAGCTGTTGAGTTTCACAAGATGCTTGGCTCTAAAACAGAAGCGTTGGGGTTTGAATATTGGATACAACTTTCAATGTTACCATTTGCTTTTGGTCTAACATGTGTTCGTATTATCCAAAAAATCATTGCCGCCGTAATGGACTATAAAAAATCTGGAAATACAGACCTAGCTCTTCATGAGGAGGTGTAAGCGATGACTACTTTACCAGTATTAATGCTAATTTTTGGCTTTATTGCCATGGTGATAGTTAGAGTGCCTGTTGCAATAGCAATTGGTATTGTCTTAATTATTTATAACAAATTGCTCGGACTCGAAATATTCGAGATGGCACTAGACACCTTCCAATCTATAGACAGTTTCCCGTTATTGGCAATCCCGATGTTTGTATTGGCAGGAACCATTATGGCGACTGGCGGGGTCGCACAGCGTATTTTAGATTTGTCTGAAGAGTTTTTCGGTCATATGTATGGTGGCCTCGCCATTGTAACCATAATGACAAGTGTGATCTTTGGCGGTCTTTCCGGTTCAGCCCCAGCAACAGTTGCAGCCGTGGGTAGTATCACTATCCCTGCCATGATAAAGCAAGGTTATAACCCTGGCTTTGCTGCAGGGGTTGCGGCGTGTTCTGGTGTTATCGCCATTATTATTCCGCCAAGTAACCCGATGATCATTTATTCACTGACCCAGTATGCCACATCGGTTTCTAATATGTTCCTAGCTGGAATTATTCCAGGCTTCCTATTAGCTGTAGGAATGGCCGTACCAGCGTGGTGGATCTCAAAGCAAAATGGCTGGGGCGCTCATCGTGAAAAAGGTACTTTCGAAACTCGCTTGGCGGCATTTAAACACGCTCGTTGGGCTATTTTAACTCCGGTTATTATTCTTGGTGGTATTTATTCTGGTATTTTCACACCAACAGAGTCAGCAGCCGTCGCGTGTTTTTATTCGTATGTGATTGGTGTGTTTGTTCATAAAGATCTAAAATTTCGAGATACATTCAAGGTATTGTCAACTGCCGCAATGATTACGGTCGTCGCTATGTTCCTGATGACTTTTGCAACCGCCTTCGGAAAAGTACTTACCTCTCAGGATGTACCTGCAATTATTGCAGGGATGATGTCAGATAGCGTCAGTACTATGCTGATGACACTATTGATGATTAACCTTTTCCTATTATTTGTCGGTTGTTTTATGGATACATTGGCTGCGATCATTATTTTGACACCACTGTTGTATCCATTATTACAACAATTTGGAATGGGCGTTTATCAGTTTGGTATCATGATGATAATTAATTTGGGAATTGGTTTTGTGACCCCTCCTTTTGGTGGCAACTTGTTCATCGCCAATCAGCTAAGTAATACCTCAGTACCTCAAGTCTTTAAGGGCGCATTTCCATTAGTTCTGGGCATGATTGTGTCGTTGTTACTCATTACATTCGTTCCTTTCTTATCGACAATGTGGCTGTAATCATTATGAGCACTTTTTCCATATTAGGTAAACCTCGTCATTATGCATGGGGAGGAGAGAATTATATTCCATCTCTTGTCGGTGTGAATAATGCGGACTTAAAGCCCTTTGCTGAGTGGTGGTTAGGCGCACACCCTGATGATTCATCATTGATAGAGGTCGATGGTGTACAGGAGCAATTACTTGAGTGGCTTAAGTTGAATCAACAGGCACAAGCACAAGAGGAACGGCAAGGGGAATTTCCTCTTCCTTTTTTGATGAAAATCCTCGATGTGAATCAAATGTTGGCGATACAGGTTCACCCGACTAAAGCTCAGGCTGAAGAAGGGTTCAACAGGCAGGACAAGCTTGGTATTGCACGAACGGCATCTGAGAGAACATATCGTGACCGCAACGATAAGCCGGAGATGATGGTCGCACTGACGCCTTGCTGGTTAGCGCATGGCTTCACGACAAGGGAGACGATATTACGCCGCTTCACCTCGTACGCTTCTTTTGGTCAATTATGCGATCAACTGCGCTTGTTTGGGATTCAGTCGGCTTTTGAATTATTGATGCGGATGCCACAGGCTGAAATTAATATTCTATTAGGTGAAATCATTGAGACTCACCAAGAGCCATATACACGTGGCTCCATATGCCAACAGCAGCCGGAATACTGGGCCTGCCGTGCAGTGCTGGAACATCGGAGTGGTTACGATCGTGGTTTAGTTGCCATGTTCATGATGAATATCGTTCATGTACCTGTAGGACAGGGGATCTACCAAGGTGCTGGGATCCCTCATGCTTACCTCGCAGGGCAGAATATTGAGGTTATGTCGAATTCCGACAATGTTGTACGTATCGGGCCTACGAAATTACACGTCGATCTTGACGAAGTTCATTGTTTGATTGAGTACTGTGAGGTCGATCCGCAACTATTAACACCAACAGAAATTGCAGGTGAAGTAAATATTCGATGTTATCAGCATGGTGGCACAGAAGCATTTAATTTAAACCAACTTACACTTGATGATGAAAATACTGACGTTGAATATCAATCATCTTATTTAAGTATGATTTTTGTTGCTCATGAGCAGTTATCTGTTTTGTCTGAAGGTGATTTTAAAAAATACTGTCAGGGTGAGACATTTATCATACCTGCCAATACCAAAGTTTTATTAAGCTCTACAAATTGTGTGGGGTATATTGCAAGTTATGGAGCAAAAAATGCTAACAATTAATACTGAATATCTTAATCAATCAGTTAAAGATCATGAATACATTCAATTAGCTCCTTATGCGAAGTTGGCCCATCATCAATTGGTGACGGGAGAAGGTGTAGGCAGTGACTTCCATGGTTGGATTCGTCTTCCAGAAACCATTGACTTGGAAGAGGTTGCTGATATCAAACAGCGAGCGGAAGCTATTCAGCAACAATTTGATGCGTTTGTTTGTATCGGGATTGGTGGTTCATATCTGGGTCATAAAGCGATTATGGAAGCGCTTCAACCAGCCGTTGAGAAAAATCAGAAAACTGAAATTTTATTTACTGCCCATAACTTAAGCGCTCGTTACCTTGACGAGGTCATGCAATATTTAGCTGATAAAAATTACTGTATCAATGTAATTGCAAAAGAAGGAATGGCGCTTGAAACCGCAGTGACGTTCAGAATTTTGCGCGCTGAACTTGAGCGCCGTTTTGGCAAAGAGGGTGCAAAGGAACGAATTATTGTCACGACTGATAAATTCCGTGGCCCATTGAAAGATATCGTCGCTGAGCAAGGTTACCCAATGTATCACCTACCGCATGAAGTAGGGGGACGTTTTTCTGTATTCACTCCTGTGGGTTTGTTACCTTTGGCTGTTGCCGGTATTGATATTGATGCCTTACTTGCTGGTGCTAAACAAATGATGACGGTTTGCGAATCTGATGAGGTAGAAGCCAACCCTGCACTGAAGTATGCCATTACCCGTAATATCATGATCCAGAAAGGCAAAGAGATTGAGCTTTTTGTCAATTATGAACCTTATATGGCGTATTTCTCTGAATGGCTGAAACAACTGTTTGGTGAAAGTGATGGTAAAGATGGAAAAGGGTTATTCCCTGCGAGTGTTTTATATTCCACCGATTTGCATTCACTAGGTCAATGGGTGCAAGAAGGCAGACGCAACTTGTTCGAGACGGTTCTTCATGTGACGGATAAGACAATTGATGTGCCTGTACCAGAATTGGAAGAAGATTTGGATAACTTAGGCTTCCTAGCCGGGTCGTCTTTAAATCATATCCAAGCCTCCATTAAGCAAGCCAGTATGGTTGCACATTCAGAAGGCGGCGTGCCTAACTTAGAGATCTCGATTGCAAAGCTCGATGAATATCATTTGGGCGGCATGATGTACTTCTTCATGATGAGTGTTTCAATTGGTGGTTACATGGCTGGTGTTAACCCGTTTGATCAGAACGGTGTTGATCAATATAAATCTGAAATGATGAAAATATTGAAAAGCTAAATATTCCATATTTGATATTAACATTAAAAGAGCCGGCTAAATGCCGGCTCTTTTGTATTTATTACGTCGTGAAAAAGTAAATCACAAGAGATATCATCGAAAATTCGAAGCAATAAATAGCCTATTATGTGTTGGAAGTATTACTGTGGGCTGTTAAATTAATACTAAATACGATTTTAAAATACTTCGGTCACAGAAAATAAATAGCTTAATTCCCTATAAATATCAAATAAGGTATATTTTAAATATGGAATAAATGAGCGAATTACATATTTGGAATTATCGGTTTAATTGATAGGTATCGATTAATAATTGGTAAAATAAGATATATAAAGGACCCCCTATGCGTGTGTTGTACCTTGATCTTGATACTCTTCGTCCAGACCATCTAGGCTGTTATGGATACCAACGTAATACTTCTCCCAATATTGATAAAATTGCTGCACAGGGCATTAGGTTTAATAATTATTATGCATCTGATACGCCATGCGCCCCATCGCGAACGGCAATGATGACAGGGATGCAGGGTATTCATAATGGTGCAGTAAGCCATGGCGGTACAGCAGGAGATATCCGGGGGCAGGGAGCAAGCCGAAAATTCAAAAGCTATGTTGAACATAACGCACTGCCAACCTTGTTTAGACAAAATAACATGCGCACGGTTTTGGTTAGCCCATTCCCTGAGCGTCACTCGTTATTTCATTATTATGCTGGTTTTACAGAAATGTATAACACGGGTGGCTCGGGTCATGAATCTGCGGAGGAAGTGACACCCACTGTACTTGATTGGATTGAGCGAAATGGTGATGAGGATAATTGGTATCTGCACGTTAACTATTGGGATGCGCATACGCCGTATCGAGCACCAGAAGACTTTGGTAACCCGTTCAAGAATGATCCTTTACCTGAATGGATGACTGAAGAAAAGATGGCTGAATATTGGAAAAAAGCTGGCCCGCATTCAGCCCAGGATTTCAACATGTGGGACAATAACACCTACGAGCAATATCCTCGTCAACCCGGTGATATTGAAGGTATGGCTGGATTCCGCCGAATGATTGATGGCTATGATTGTGGTATCCGATATATGGATCAGCACCTAGGCCAGATCTTTGCAGCCCTTGAGGAAAAAGGGGTGATGGATGATCTTATTATCGTGATTAGCTCCGATCACGGTGAAAAGCTGGGAGAGCTTGGATTATTCGGTGAGCATGCAACTGCGGATAATATTACTTGCCGTGTACCATTCATTGTCCGATGGCCTGGTATGCAAGCAGGGATTGAAAACAATGCATTGCATTATAATATCGACTGGGCACCGACCTTAGCGGAAATGATGGGGACAGATTCGTTGCCGCTATGGACTGGCAAGAGCTTTGCTTCTGCGATTACAGAAGGAAAAGAAGAGGGGCATGAAGCATTAGTATTAAGCCAGTGTGCTCATGTTTGCCAGCGCAGTGTTCGTCATGGTGATTATATATATATCCGTACCTACCATGATGGCCTGCATCTTTTCCCGCAGGAAATGTTATTCAATATTAAGAATGATCCTCACCAGCAATATAACTTAGCAGATGAATTGCCCGATGTTGTCAAAGATATGGCATACCGATATTTGCAGTGGCATGACCATATGATGACAACTCAGCCGTTTGGCAATACCGAAGATCCTCTACGTGTGGTAATGCAAGAGGGGGGGCCTCACCATGCTAAATGTGATGATATTCATAGCTATTTTAGAAGGCTAGAAGAAACCGGGCGTGGAGATCAAATAGAAAAAATAAAACAAAAACACCCGACAATTACAAAGTAATTATTTTTGTATTCACTTAATAAAAATAAATGGGCTGAGTGAAACTCAGCCCAGAAATAAAAATCTAATCCAATAGCGTGAATTTCGGAGTTTAATATGACCGTAGCAAAAGCAGCGGCAGATCCTGCCGTTATAAATAAGCCAAAGAGTAAGTTTTTGGTAACGTTATCGAAGAAAGAACTCTTTGCGTATGGTATGGGAGGAGTTGGTTCAAATCTGATGTTCCATTTCATTGGTACATTCTTGATGTTCTTCCTGACTGACATGTATGGCATTGATCCATTGACGGTTGGTAAAATCTTTCTGGTAACGCGCCTAATCGATGCGGTAACCGATCCTCTATTTGGCATGATTTCTGATGCCACCCGAACCAAAATGGGGCGGTATCGTCCTTATCTGATTTTTGGTGCACCAGTACTTGGTTTAACGATTGCCGCTCTGTTCTGGGCGCCTGAGCTATCGGTGACATCCAAAGTGGTATTCGCTTATATTGCCTATATTAGCTACTCGTTGGCGCAAACCGTTATTAATGTTCCATACCATGCCCTAACGCCAGTGATGACTACCAATTACCATGAAAGGACAACGGTTGTCGCCATGAAACAAGGGCTGGGGATCTTGGCTACTTTCGTTGCGACTGCTCTGCCGTTGATCATGGTTGACTGGTTTGGCGGCGGTCTTGAGGGTTGGCGTGTAACCGGTGTTATTTTTGGTGCACTTGTAACGGTCAACTTCTGGATTTGTGCTTATGGGGCAAAAAAGCGTGATACGCTGGAAAGTGCGCAGCAGGTAACGACTCAGAAAGTGACACCCAAGCAGGTTTACAAAACCGTTAAGTCTAACAAGCCTTTGATTGCCTTGGTAACCGCCCATGCTACCAATATATTTGGTTTTGCCATGGAGACCTCTATTGCAATCTATTTCTTCAAATATTACATGATGAATGAAGCTTTGTTCCCAATGCTTAAAGGTGTGGGCAGTTTCATTCCGTTTGTGATGGTGGCCTCATTACCATTGCTGGGACGTATTTTCTCTAAAAAGGGCATGTTTCTTGGTGGTAGTTGGGCTGGTTTGCTCATTTGCGTATTCTGCTATTTCACTGCTGACTTTCTACCGGTTTGGATGATGTTCAGTCTGCTAGTTGCATCAATGGCATGTAACGTATTTGCCGGTAATTTGACTTGGGTGCTTATTCCAGATTGTGTGGAATACGGTGAATATAAAACGGGTAATAACGCTAACGCTCTTACCACGGCAATTATGACCTTTGTAGCTAAGTGTAGTAGTGCGATGGCGGGCATGTTGACAGGTTATGCATTGGCATCGGTTAATTACACACCAAATGAAATTCAACCTGATGATGTACTTAATACTATTTTGGTTTTGAAATTCCTCACCGTTGCTTTTGCCCACGCCTGTTCAATTCTTGCTATGCGTTGGTACTACATCACCCCCGAATTGTTTGAAAAGATTACGGCCGAACTGAAACTTCGCCGTGCAGCCAAAAACGAAGCTTAATCGTAATGTTAATGTCGCAAAGAGTCCTTCTCATTGCGACATGATGATAAAGGATAATTATGACTATACCGGACTATAAAAAGCCTGATTTACCTATTATGGCTCGCGTTGAAGATTTACTTAATCGCATGACGGTCTCTGAAAAAATAGGCCAGCTTTGTCAAACCCCAATGCGTAATTACGAACAGCGACGCGACGAACATTTGGAAGCGGTTCGGCATGGCCGTTTTGGCTCAAGAATTCTTGCCGATACCGCATGGGCTGGTAATGCGCCTGCTGAAGTTGTAGACCCGGTACAACTCAACGAAATACAGCGAGCAGCGGTAGAAGAAAGTCGTTTGGGGATCCCATTGATTATTGCTCGGGATGTCATCTATGGTCAGCAAACCGTTTTGCCGATCCCGTTGGCTCAAGCTGCATCTTGGAATCCAGTTTTGGTGGAAGAAGCATACCGCTGTGTAGCGACAGAAGCGGCATCACTGGGGATACATTGGACTTTTGCTCCGATGCTGGATATTGTTCGTGATCCGCGTTGGGGAAGGGTGATCGAGAGCAGCGGTGAAGACCCATACCTCAGCAGCCAGTTTGCTGGTGCGGTCATTCGTGGCTTTCAAGGGAATGACACCTCTGAGTCAGGCTCTTTACTGGCCTGTGCCAAACATTTTGTGGGTTACGGTGCGGCAGAAGGGGGACGTGATTATGATACGACCGAGATCACCGACAATACGCTCCATAATATCTATTTACCGCCGTTCAAAGCGGCACTTGAGAATGGTGTTGCGACCTTGATGTCTGGCTTTAATGACCTAGGCGGTACACCAGTTTCAGGGAGTCAGAAGCTGATCCAGGGCTGGTTGAAAACAGACCAGCAATTTGACGGTATGGTGGTAAGTGATTGGGGCTCTATTTCTGATTTGAATTACTTCGGGGTGGCTGATGATCTTGCTGATGCCGCGGCGCAAGGCCTTAATGCGGGTGTGGATATGGCCATGACCTATGAAGTTTATGATGAGAATCTCGCTCAGCTACTTGAAAATGGTCGTATTGATGAAGCGAGGCTTGATGATGCTGTCAGCCGTGTTCTGACGGCTAAGTTCAGGGCTGGTTTGTTTGAAAAGCCTTATGTTGATGAGGAATGGCACAAAACAACACTGCGCGCTGATGATCATGTCGATAAAGCTTTGGAGCTGGCTGAGCAGTGTATTGTGATGCTCAAAAACCGTGAACAAGTTCTTCCACTGTCAAAAAAAGGACTGAAGCTTGCTGTGTTGGGTCCTCATGCTCATTCACAGAGGCAGCACCTTGGCTCTTGGTGTCTAGACGGGAAGGCTGAAGATGTGACCTCCATCTTTGCAGGAATTGTTGCTGCGGCACCAGAACTTGAGGTTATTACTGAATCAGCGGCATTTAGTGATGAAATGGTTGAGCAGGCTCATCGCGCTGAAATTGTGGTTCTCTGTGTCGGTGAAAGTCATCGCCGCACAGGTGAGGCAAGAAATGTAGCCGAATTGGCACTCCCTGCTGGGCAGGAAGAGTTAATCGCTGCGATTGGTAAGACGGGTAAACCGATGATTGTGGTTCAGTGTACTGGGCGTCCTTTACCTTCACCTGCGACGGAGCAATATGCCGATGCACTTTTGTATGCATGGCAGTCAGGGACAGAAACCGGTAAGGCTGTGGCGCGTATTTTGTTTGGCGATAGCTCACCAAGCGGTAAATTACCGATGACTGTCCCTCGTTCTACGGGGCAAATCCCAATTTATTACGCTAGGAAACCGATAGGAAAGATGCGTGCTTTTCAGGAATATATGCCCTATAAAGATCAGCATGATACGCCTCTGTATCCATTCGGTTTTGGTATGACGTATACCATATTCTCTTACTCTGATGTTAACGTACTGAAGCCTGTAGTATCTGGGCAAGATAATCAAACGGTTTCAGTCACTGTTACTAATACAGGTAAAGTTAAAGCGTCCGAAATTGTTCAGTGTTATATTCGCCAGAATGTTGCCCGTAATACGCGTCCTAATCGGGAGCTGAAAGACTTCAGACGTATTGAGCTTGATCCCGGTCAGTCGAAAGAAGTGTCCTTCACCTTAACTCCTGATAAATTGCGTTATTTTTCAGATGATGTAGGTTTAACCTTATCATCTTCTCGCATTGACGTTTTTGTGGGTGAGAGTTCGATTACGCAGAACAGCGGTTATTTTAATTTAACCATTTAGTGGTGGCTTTTTATTGCAATCATCAATTTTCATATTTGTATGTGGCAATTGATCACTTAATGTTAATCAATATTTTTTATTATTTAATACATCGAGTTGGTCACATATCAATAATATTTCTCTATAATTAAAGTTCATTTTTGGTACATTTTAAATATGAAATTTAATGAATCTGATAATTACTCAGCTCCTGCCTGCGCGCGGGGGTTCTGGGTACTGCAGTGCCTTAATACGGCAAAAAAACCGTTGACTTTGGAGCAGCTGTTTCAAGTTTCTGGTGTTCCAAAAGCGACGCTTTCGAGAATTTTAGAGACTTTATTACAGATGGAAATCCTTTATCGAAATAAAGATAAAACCTACGAACCACGCCGACAATTAACGGCAATCCATGATGAAGATATTGTAAGTTTTGAAAATTCTCTGAAGGTTGAAATGACATCCTTGAGTAAGAAATGTGGCTATACCGTTGAGTGGTATGAGTATTCAAAGAGCGGCATGGTGTTGCAGCAAAGCGTTAGCCCTGTTCAAGAGAGGAGAGTATGGGCTAAGGAAGGGTATATACGCAATTGGATAGGTGAGGTCGATGCAGTATATATTGTTGGTAAAGCTTTTTCGGAAAGCTTGCTAGTCAAAAATGAAACCTCTTGGCGATACGGACCCAAAGGAGTTAGAAACGTAATCAGTAACAAAGAAGAAGCGATCAAAGTTTCTCTGGCAAAAGAGAATGGTTACCATATTGACCTCATGTTTAACGAAAATGGCGTCCGGCGCAGTGCCGTTGCTCTTTCATATCATGATCGGGTTAGAGGGGTGCTTGCGATCGCCGAGTGTTGGACACCTTCTATAAATATTGAAGAGAGTGATGCGGTAAGCCACCTGAAAACAATAAGACAGAGATTTACATCATGAGTCTCCCTGTAACCTATTCCGACAGTGTTTACTCAGGTTCAATAGCGATTAACTGTTGTGCGGCATGTGTTCGGGGGGCAACGCAGGAAGGAGAGTATCCAAAGCGTTTCTTGAAGATATTGCTGAAATGAAAAGCGTCAGAGAACCCAAGGTCATAAGCGATTTGTGAGACTGATTTGTTCCCTCTTTTCAGAACACTCAAGGCGATATCTAGTTTGAGCTGAAGGTAATATTCTTTCGGTGATCGGCCTGTATGATTTAGAAATAGCTTTCTTAAATGCTGTTCACTACAGCCAATAAATGTTGCCATTGATTTCACATGCCAATTTTCAGAAAGTCTATGGTGCATTTCTTCTATGACTAACTTGACCTTATCATATGACTTAGAACTTTGCTCATTGTTTACCGTTAGAAGCCACTCGTAAAATATCTTATTGAATAATGCAGCTGCATAATATTTGTATGTATCTTTCTGTTTTTGAAGAGAATTAATGAGTTCTTCGAATTGAATTTCGAAATGCCTATGATTATCAACTTGGATCACTTTCTGTTTCGGTATATTCATTGAGGCTTTTTCCTCAATGAATATTTCTATCCAATATAGTTTCCAAATAAAACCATCACACCAGTAGCAATTTATTGTTTTAGGATCGAGGAAAATTAAGCAGTTACCACGGATCTGAATTTTATCACCACTTTTTAACTCTATAATTCCATTGCCTTTTTCAGTGTAAACTACAACGAGGGTGTCATCGGATATTGGTAGCCGTCTGTCGCGGGGCCAATTGTTAATGTAGCTCTCATCGCCAATCACATCCCAAAACGAGCGAATGCCAACACTGCTGAAGCTCACATTTCTAGTAATAACTAATGGTTGATTCTTCATAGTTTCGTTTTTTACATGGATTGGTTCGTTAAGTACATCTAATAATGTATGAATTTAAATTATATTCACAGTTGAAATTTAGATGTAAATAATATTTGTGATAGCGATCAATATTAAGAGTTGCTTTTAACAAAGTAATAATTTGCATGAAGATAGAACATATTAAAAGCGTATAAGAATAAAAAACGCCACCTACATGGAGAGTTTACACATGATAGCAATGAGCTCGTTCATATTATTTACCTTGTTGGTTGCTTTAATATCATATAAAGCAACCAAACAAGAAAACCTTAAACAATCAACAGGATATTTTTTAGCAGGACGGAGTTTACCGTGGTTTGTTATAGCTGGTTCGCTATTCCTGACCAACATATCGGCAGAACAGTTGACAGGGCTAAACGGTAACGCGTTTGCTAATGGTGCCAGTGTGATGGCATGGGAAACCGTTGCTGCAGTGACAATGATTATTTTGGCCGTTGTTTTTCTACCAAGGTTTCTCAAAGGAGGAGTAGCTACTGTTCCTCAGTATTTGGAAGCGCGCTACGGTAAGCGGATGCGTTCGGTGGCGTCATTTATATTCATTTATGCCATCGTGATCGGGTTCCTCCCTTTTGTATTGTACGCAGGAGCCATTACTCTCGGCAAACTGTTCGGTGTGGCTGAAATCCTTGGTGTCAGTGAAACGGCAGCGACCTGGGTTATGGTCATAGGGCTAGGCTTTATCGGTGGTATCTACGCAGTATTTGGTGGACTTAAGGCTGTCGCAGTATCAGATACTGTCAATGGTGTTGGTTTGCTCTTCGGTGGATTTCTTGTGCCTATTTTGGCGCTGTATCAACTAGGTGATAGCAGTGTGGCCGAAGGATTCAATATTCTTATAACAGAGTCTCCTGAGCGAATGGCTGCTGCTGGTGTAGGTGATGGTGCAGCAGTTCCCTGGCACACTTTATTCTCCGGTATTTTATTAATTAACTTGTTCTACTGGTGTACGAATCAGGCAATAGTACAGCGTTCGCTGGGGGCAAAAAATTTATCGGAAGGCCAAAAAGGTGTATTAGCCGCTGCGGCAATGAAAGTACTAGGAGTTGCTATGCTGGTTCTCCCCGGGATTATTGCATGGCACATGCACCAAAAAGGCATGCTTACCATACCGAGCCGTGGTTTTACTGATGCTGGTGAGGCAATACTGGCTAAAGATATGGCGTACCCAACCTTAGTACGCGAGGTCATGCCATCATGGTTAACAGGTTTCTTCGGAGCCGTACTGTTTGGTGCTGTGATGAGTTCTTTTAATAGTGGCGTAAATAGCCTATCGACCCTTGTCAGCTTGGATATTTACAAACAAATTATTAACCCTAAGGCTGATGATTTAAAAGTGGTAAGAATGGGGAAAATTTTTGGCGCTGTTACTATTGCTATCTGTGTTTGTATCGCCCCATTTATTGCCCAGTCTGATGGGCTTTATACCTTGATGAGAACCATCATGGCTGTTATCAATGTGCCAATCTTAACTGTGATTTTAGTTGGCATTGTTTCTAAACGAACCCCTGCATTGGCTGCTTATATCGCTTTGCCAATAGGTATGCTGTCTTTCTATATCGCCCATTTCGTACTTAAAGGTGACTTTGGTTTCGTTCAAGTTCACTGGCTCCACCTTGTTGGCCTAAATTTCTTATGGATGATTAGCATTATGATGGTGGTTCGTTTTCTCAAGCCGATGGCTCAACCTTATCAGCAAGTCTATACCAATCAAGTTGACGTGAAGCCTTGGAAATACGCTTCTCATGCCAGTTGGGCAATCATTGGCTTATTGGCTTTGCTATACACCGTATTTTCTGAAATTGGCATACTTGGTGAACAGGGAAGTGCCGGAAAAGTTATGGCTGTGCTTTCTCTTGTCGCCGTATGTTGTTTTGTTATAAATCGGGCATTGCAACGTCACAATACCAAGAGTGCTTCAACAGCAGAGGTAGCCAGAGAAGTATAGTTTCTGGCAAATACAGGCAGGGATATAACCCTGCCTGCTTCTTTATTTAATCACTTTGTTAATGTGAGAATAAAATATGTCGTCTTTTGAATATTCAGGTCTGAGGAATAAATTCCTGAACCCAAAGTTGCGTCAGGGAAGTTATCGCGTCGACTCTGCTATTAAAAAACATAATATCGTCTTTATCACGGTCGATATGATATCTCCTGATTGTTATTTTGATACAAGACCGCTTTCCAAGGTCATCAATACGCCTAATATTGATTCGATTGCGGCAGAGGGAACGCGATTTAATCGAACTTATACCACAAGCCCTCTGTGTGGCCCAGCAAGAGCCGCTATGTTTACAGGGATGCACCCTCCTTATTTGACCAATGGTGAACGTGCCCCTTGTGGTTCTCAGGTCGATCTGGGTGTAGACGACGTTATTTTTCAAGATTATTTGAAATCAGAAGGGTATGTACTCAAACACTCAGGGAAGTGTCATGTCGGGGTGGATAAGTTTATTCGTACTTTTGGTGAAAACTTACATGCCTGGGATCGGTGGGGTCCACCGGTTGCCGACGATGATAGGTATCTGGAATACCTTGATGCATTGAATGTACAACCTCCGCGTTACCGCAGGGAGCTTCGTGGACTGAGGGCTGATAAACAAACGCCAGCTAATTCTTTTGGCGGCTGGATAGAGCAGTCTGATGGGGCTGATTTTCCCAAAGATGCCCATTATTCGACGTTTCTTGCGGATCTGACTATCCGACAGATAAAAGCAGCTAGGAGGCAGGAGCCTAACCGTCCTTTCTTTGCCCAATTGGACTTCTTTGACCCTCACCAGCCATATTCCATCCCGAGTGGGTTTGAGTCTCGCTATGAAGAAATAAAGCGGTCAGTTAGATTGCCAGCGAGTTATGCTGAATTGCAGGAAAAAGACACGCTGCCGGATAACCCAATCTATCCGTTATACAGAAAGTATTGGGGGATGTACGATGAAGAGACAGTGATCGATTATATTGCGGGTCATCTGCTACAAGTTGAGGTTATTGACTATGCTGTCGGCCGCCTAGTGGATTATCTAAAATCGGAAGGGCTGTGGGATGATTGTGCCATTGTCTTTTCAGCAGATCATGGTGATATGAATGGTCGCTTGGGAATGGCTGACAAAGGTGTGTATTTTCAGCCTGATATTTTTTCAATTCCGCTTTATGTCAAACCACCTAAGGCCTATTTGCCGATATTAGATACAGTAGAAACGGTGTGTTCGGCATTGGATATTGGTCCAACACTGTTGGCATTCGCCGGTGTTGAAAAGCCTAGCCACATGGAAGGTTGCAATTTGATGAGCCTAGCCAAAGGCGAAGCAAGGGAACCGTTGGTGCAAGTCTTCCAGACCGGTATGCATGTGGGAATGAATTTAGGTGCTGCCATCAGATTGGAACTGTCCGGAAAGGAATGGTTCTATGGCTATAATGCATCTACTGGTTATCAAGAGTTGTATGATGTTGATGCTGACTTACAAGTTAACCTGTTTTATGAGGAACAAGGGGAGGCATTACGGCCTGAGCTTGTCGCTCAAATGGCCAACGTATTGAGTTCCGATGTTCGCTGGCGGGGATATTGGGCTTCATATCGCCTACATAATATGGAATATCTATCTGATGATAATGGTACAGATATGCAAATGCTAAAGCCTGTTTAGAATGAAGTGTGGTTACGTAAAAATACTCTCGTATTCTTTTATCTAAATTAATATGACAGACTGGTAAGCAGCCAGAGTTAAGGATTACTAATAGGGATAAGAATGAAGCGTGTACTAATAACAGGGGCTACCAGCGGTATTGGTTTCGAGCTAACCAAAACGCTGTGTGAGAAAGGGTATTTTGTTGTTGCGTCAGGGCGAAATAGTGACAAGCTGGCAGAGCTTAGCAATCTAACTGGTTGCCACAAGATCCAGGCTGATCTGAGCGATCCACAGCAACCCCTTGAACTTTTCGCGAAAGCGGTTGAAAAACTCGGTGGATTAGATGTACTGATTAACAATGCTGGGATGAACTCACGTAAATGTGGAATTGATGAATTCACAGTGGAAGAATTCGACCACCAGTACGCTGTTAATTTGAGAGCGCCGGCTTTGCTCAGTCGTGAAGCATTGAAAGTGATGAAACTTGCCAAGAGTGGTCAAATCATCAATGTCCTCAGTACTGTCGCTAAGCGTTCAAATGAAACAATGAGTGTGTACACGGCAATGAAGCAAGGGTTAGCGGGGTTTAGTGCGATCCTCATGAAAGAGGCACAACCTCATGGCATTAAAGTAACCTCGTTATTCCCTGGCGGTACCGATACTAACTTTAGGGAAGCTGAACGCCCTCAATATATGCACCCGAAAAGTGTGGCCGAGACGATTGCCGTGCTGTTGGAGCTACCGCAAGATGTGGTGATGCATGAGATGGTGTTTAGGCCACCGGTAGAGGTAGAGTAAACATAGGGAAGCAAGCCTCAGGATAAAAGCTGGGGCTTTTTTATCTTGCCTGAATATTCATAGCTATAACTACATGCACTTAGTGATAAGCTAGCCATATGGAAAGCAAAAGGCATGTCTATGGAAACGTCTAGTCAAACATCTTCAAGCCGCAGCAATAAAAATCAAACGTTGAACCCAAAAGATCAGCGAAAAAGCCTCGGTATTTTACTTGAGCTGGTGAATTTTGTTCAGCCATATCGAGGGCGGGTACTGGCAGCATTGGTGGCACTGATATTCACAGCCTCTTTGACGCTGTCAGTCGGCCACGGTGTACGAATATTGATTGACGAAGGCTTCTCTCAACAGTCGACCCAACAGCTGGGCAATGCTATCCAGTTTATCCTAGTTGTTACTGTACTCATTTCTGTCGGGACTTTCTTTCGCTTTTATTTGGTCTCCTCGGTGGGGGAGCGAGTCAGTGCCGATATTCGGCTTGCGGTATTCAATCATGTCATCTCCTTGCATCCCAGCTACTTCGAAACCAATGGCAGCGGCGAGATCATGTCGCGCCTCACTACTGATACCACTTTGCTGCAGAGCATTATAGGTTCATCTTTTTCAATGGCGATGCGCAGTGCACTCATGTGTGCTGGTGGTATCGTTATGCTCTTTGCCACTAACATAAAGTTGGCGTTAATTGTGTTGGCATCGGTACCGTTTGTCTTGGTGCCTATCCTCGTTTATGGGCGACGTGTTAGGGCGTTGTCGCGTCAGAGCCAAGATTCTATGGCGGATGTGGGTAGCTATGCGGGTGAGGCGATTGAGCACATAAAAACAGTGCAAAGCTATAGCCATGAAGAGCAAGAAAGGGCTTCTTTTGCGACGGAAGTCGAGAAGGCATTCGACATCGGCCGCCAGCGGGTTATGCAGCGTGCGATTTTAATCTCTGGTGTTATCGTGATTGTGTTCAGTGCGATTGCTGGCATGTTGTGGGTTGGCGGCAGTGATGTCATCAATGGTGTGATGTCGGCCGGTGACTTAGGGGCGTTTGTCTTCTATGCCATTATGGTCGCTTCTTCACTGGCCACTATTTCAGAGGTTATGGGTGAATTACAACGCGCTGCTGGGGCAACAGAAAGGTTGGTAGAGCTACTCCATGTTGAGAGCCATATTATCGCGCCTAGTCACAGTGTTACCTCTGCCGAGGATATTTCTGCCGAGGCCATATTTGAGGATGTGACATTTAACTATCCCTCAAGACCAGATCAGGCAGCCATAAAGCAGTTAACGCTAACAGCTGAAGAGGGGAAAGTGCTCGCGTTGGTTGGTCCGTCAGGTGCGGGTAAGACAACCTTGTTCGAATTATTGCAGCGCTTTTACGATCCGCAGTCAGGCAAGGTGACATTAGGCGGTATTGATATTCGCCAGTTCGATCCCAGCAAGCTACGTCAACAAATGGCGTTGGTGCCACAGCAGCCTGCACTGTTTAGCCATAATGTCTTCCACAACATTCGCTACGGCAATCCGCAAGCAACCGATGAGCAAGTGATAGAGGCTGCGAAAAAAGCCCACGCTCATGACTTCATTATGAATTTGCCTGATGGGTATGACAGCTTTCTTGGTGAACGAGGAGTCCGGTTATCAGGAGGACAACGCCAGCGAATCGCGATTGCTAGGGCGATTTTAAAAGATCCCAAAATCTTGCTACTTGATGAAGCGACCAGTGCGCTAGATAGTGAAAGTGAATACCATGTTCAGCAGGCACTCGAGGAGCTGATGCGTGGCAGAACCACGCTCATTATTGCTCACCGACTTTCAACTATTCAGCATGCCGATCAAATAGCCGTATTTGATCAAGGGCGCTTGGTTGATATTGGTGACCATCCATCATTAATGCAAAGTAGTGAGTTATATCAACGTTTGATAGAGCTTCAGTTTAAACATATGAGAGGCTAGTAACTGAGTATGCCTTATTGGAATAACTCATTATTGATAGCTCTATGTTAGGTTCAATTAAGTGTTTGAATTATAGATAACGCTCTATATTATGGACGTATGGATGTCCAAGTTAACTTACAGGGAAGAAGCATGAAGCAGTATACCAAGCTAAAACGATGGGCCATTGCGGCTGTTGCATTGTTAGGATTGACGGCTTGTGGACAGGAAGAAGCCTCAGTCATAAAAATTGGGGCAACGTCGGGACCTCATGCTCAGGTTGTTGAAGCTGTTGCGATTGAGGCGAAGAAGCAAGGCTTGGAGATCGAAGTCGTTGAATTTTCTGATTACATCACGCCGAATGCCGCTTTGGCTGATGGGAGTATTCAGTTAAATAGTTATCAGCATCTTCCGTTTTTGCAGAGCTTCAATAAGGGCCACAACAGTAACTTAGTTTCCATCGGCGAGTCGATCCTGATGCGAATGGGTGTTTACTCCAATAAATACCGCTCTCTTGCAGAACTACCAGACAACGCTCAGATTGCTATTCCAAATGATCCGACTAATGGTGGCCGTGGTCTTCTACTGTTAGAAGAGGCAAAGCTTATTACGTTGAAGCCTGATGTTGGATTTACCGCAACGTTGCATGACATTGCTGATAACCCAAAAGGCTTTCGATTTATTGAAGTCGAGGCAGCCCAATTACCACGCAGTTTGGATGATGTAGACGCAGCCGCGATTACCATGAACTACGTAATGTCTGCCGGGCTTAATCCACAAGAGCAGGGACTATTCCTTGAAGCGAAAGACGCGCCACTGGCGGTGATGGTGATCGCCGCCCGTGATGAAGACAAAGACAACAGTACTTATCAAAAGCTCGTCGGTATCTTTCAGTCCCAACCGATAAGAGACTTCATGCAGGAAACCTTCAAGGGGACGATTGAACCTGCGAGTTAAGCGGCTATTTTATCTCGTAATCTAGGTCTAATATGAAAAACCGGAGTGTCATTGATACTCCGGTTTTTATTGAGAGGTTGATTACCGTTCGCCAGTATGAATGAGAGCAAAGAGGGCAGTCGTTAAGCTCTATTACAGAGTCAACACTCTAAGTCGCATGTTATGTAAACGACAGAAGTACATTAGGGTGATGTTAATCAATGTTTTGTAGATATCCCTTTTATGAATGCTCAAGCTTGCTTTTATCTTGCGGGGGTATGGGGTAAAGTCCGCACGGGTGAAATGATAGTATTATTACCAAGACAACTGAAAAATGCCGTTGGTAATAATTAAAATGCTGATGGATTACAATAAAATCAATAGCTTTAACCAACTTAGCGGAAACCAGCTCTTTGAGGCGATTGGCCAGAGTTTGTACGAGGCCTATGCAGTAGATACCATCCTCATTGGTTCCATAAGCGAAGATGGTGAAGGAGTACATACTCTCTCAAGCTGCTTTCAGGGTGATGCAGGAGAGGGGCATTATTTTCCGTTAATGGAAGTGCCCGAAGCTAAAATCGTCGAGAGTGAGCGGCCGCTCATTATTCCTAGTGCCTTTGATAAGAGGTACCCTCTATACTCGCATAAACATACCGAGACAGCAGAAACCTTCATTGGTATTCCTCTTTTTGCTCGCAACCATCAGTTAGTTGGTGTTATTTCCTGTCTATTCAAACGACCTTTCTATTCGATTGATGCTTTGCTTGAGTATTGCAATACGTTCTTGACGTATCTTGGCTACGAAGTCGGCTACGAAGCTCTGTTGCTGCGTCAGTCACAGCTGAAATGGCAACTGGAAGAAGGTCAAAAAGTCGCAAAAGTTGGCTGCTGGAGTTGGAATCTTCAAGAGCATTGCTTTGAATGGAGCAAAGAGGTCTATCGAATATATGACATTAAAGATGAGTCGTTATTGCCGACGTTATCTTTACTCTCTGCGTTAATTCATCCAGAAGACCGAGAATGGGTACTCGATACGCTGTATCGGTCGATTGAAAATGATGCGGTCAATTACAATTTGGTCCACCGAGTTCAGCTCTGGGATGGCACCATTAAGTATCTACGCAAACGGGCTGAAGTGATACGTGATAGTCGGGGGCAAGCTGTTGAAATGCGAGGCACGGTCCACGATGTCACCGATGTTTATCAAATTTCAGCCAAATTGAATAAAGCCTCTCGTCAACTGACAACGACCTTCAATTCTGTGGAAGAGGGTATTTGGGAATTTGATCTTGAACGTAGAGAGATTGCGACCTCAGCCAAATTCTGGCATTTATTAGGTCGTGAAAAGCCGAAACAGGGCGACGATCTTGAACTGTGGCTATCGTGCATTGTTGAAGAAGACAGAGACGAAGGCGTTGATTACTTCGATCGTTTTATTCAGCAGCAGCATGCTTCAGTGTTTCAATTTGAGTTTCGCTTAAAAAACAGTAGTCGCGTTGCGCTAGATGGCAATGAATGTTGGTTAACCGTAAAGGGCAGTGTTGTCGCTCGGGATGACAACGGAAAACCAACCAAAGTCGCGGGTATTCAACGCGATATCACCCATATTATCGAAGCAAAACGGCAACTGGATCGGGCTCAGGTGGTGTTTGATAATACCTCTGAGTGCATATTGATCACCGATAGAAAAAACAAAATCATTTCAGTCAATCGTGCATTCGAGGAAATAACGGGTTACCGCGAGAAAGAACTGCTTGGCTTGTCACCTAGTGTACTGTCATCGGGGATCCATGATACCAAGTATTATCAGTCCCTTTGGCATACTCTGAACAGGCATGGGCACTGGAAAGGCGAGGTCTGGAACCGGCGCAAGAATGGTGAGATCTATCCAGAAGAAATGTCTATCAATGTGATCCGTGATGACAATGATGAAATTGTTAATTTCGTGGCAGTATTCCGTGATATAAGTCATTGGAAAAAAGCAGAAGAGCAGCTGACTTTTTTTGCTTATAAAGATCCGCTTACCGGCCTTGTGAATCGTCGCAGTTTTATTCAACGAGTGAAAAAGCATATCGCTTCTATCGATGACAAACGGGCTCAAACTTTCTCGCTATTGTTCATTGATATGGATGACTTTAAGTCACTCAACGATCTTTATGGTCATGACTTTGGCGATAAAGTATTGGTTCACATTGCCGGCTGTCTCAAACACGTATTTCCGGTTGCAGACAATATCTGCCGGTATGGTGGTGATGAATTTTGTGTTCTGCTGCCTGAAACGACTTCCGGCGCAGCAAGGGTATGGGGAGAGCAGGTCGTTGACCGTGTGGCGGAAGCGTTTGTACTCGATGACATCGAAGTGAATACCACTGTCAGCATCGGGATCTCGACCTATCCCGAGAGTGGAGAAACCCATAGCGAACTGCTTAAGAACGCTGACTACGCCATGTATAACATGAAAGGACAGGGGCGAAATGGGGTCTGCCAATATGACAGTGCATTACAATATGATTATATTGAAAAATTGAAAATGCGTGATCGGCTCAAGAAGGCGATTTCCGACGAATTGCTTACGGTCTATTACCAACCAGTTGTCGATGCGCGCACTGGGAAAATTAGTCGATTTGAAGCCTTGATCCGATGGCATGATGAGATTGAAGGGTATATTTCTCCCTCTGAGTTTATTCCTATTGCCGAGCGCTATGGCCTGATAAGGCCGTTGGGGGCTTTTGTTCTACACCAAGTATGTCACGATCTTAAACAGCTGCATCTAGCCGGTTTTTCTGATGTGACTATGAGTATTAATCGCTCGGTGAAAGAATTTATCGGCAGCAACGGCCTTCCTCCCATATGGGAGATCATTGAATCTTATGACTTGCCTCTGTGTTCTATCGTGGTGGAGATCACTGAGTCAACAGCGTCGAGCGAAAGTAGTGATATTCAATCGTTGTTGTCATCGTATAAGCAAAGAGGAATCGAAATTGCCCTGGATGATTTTGGTACTGGCTACTCTTCCTTGAGCTCGGTGGTCGATCTTCGGCCGAATATTATCAAAATAGATCGTAGTTTCATTGAGGGAATCGACAAACAGGATAACCGAACATTGGTGTCCTTGATCATAGATTTGAGCCATAAACTGGGTATTCAGGTGGTAGCCGAAGGTGTCGAAACGCGACAACAGATGGATATCTTACGCGAAATGAATTGCCATTTTATCCAAGGATTCTTCTTTAGCCCTGCAGTGCCGCTTACAAGATGTTTCTCTATCCTTGAGAAGCAACCATTGGATGATGTACTGCTCAAGTCGGCTGTCAAGTAATATTGGCTTGGATTTGATGAGCTTAACTGAGTAAGATGTCGGTCTTGTTGTTCGTGGAGTAAGCTAATGCAGGCAGTTTGTTTTGATTTTGATGGTACCTTGGTCGATTCTGAGATTTTCCACGCGCAGAACTGGAGTCATTATTTATCGGGTTTGAATATCAACATCTCAGCTCATGACTTCTTGGCTGATTTTGCAGGGGTTCCTTGGGAGATAGTCGCTAAACATTTCACTTCAATCGCTACCATACCGTATACCACTGCGACTGTCGTCTCTGAAATGGAGCGGCTAACCTATCAAGCTATTATAGAAAGAGGGATCCCTGCTAAAGAGGGTGCATTTGACTTGGTCAAGTCGCTCCATGGCTCACGGCCATTGGCAGTGGTCACCGGTTCACCAAGAAATTACGTTGAGGGTATTTTGTCCCATCTCGGCTGGTTGCATTACTTTGATCATGTGTTTTGTGGTGACGATGTCGCAGAGAACAAACCAGCCCCAGAGATCTATCAATTGGCTTGTCGTACCCTCGGAGTATCGGAACATCAGGCTGTAGCTATTGAAGATAGCCAGACTGGTGCACAGTCTGCTTATTCTGCAGGATTGAGGTTGGTGGTCGTTAACGATTTACACCCGGTAGGTGTAAACATGACACCCTATCGTTATGACAATTTGATGGAAGCACAAGCGCAACAAGCTAAATGGCTTGTCGCACAGTAGTTGTATCTTTGCCTATGATATAGGCGAAGTATCTAAGATTCGGTAAATAGGCCAAGTTAAAGGCCCAGTGAAAGGCATTACTATGCAAGATGAAGATATCATGACTGGCGACATGTTAGTCGAAACGGTTGAGAACCAACTAGAAGATGGCAACCCAATCAAGGTGAAAGAAACTTTGATGCGTTTGGTGATGACGGGTACGCCGAGAGAAGAGGCTCTTCAAATGATTGCCTGTGCATTATCTATTGAAGTGTTTGATGTAGCAAAAAATGGCGGTAGCTTTGATTTGAAACGTTATAGTGAAAATTTAGACGCACTGCCTGATATGCCGTGGGAGTTTGAAGACTAACCTTTGGTATAGCTCACAAAAAAGCCGCTCATAGCGGCTTTTTTGTTATCTGTATGTTTTGTTTTTGTTTCTTTGCGCTTGACGGGTTTTGACTGGAAGCGATTAATCGCTGATGTGTGGTGCAGAGAATAATGTTGCAGTTAATCGATTTAATGTCACTTTTCTTGAAAAAAACACTTGAAAACAACAAAAAAAACAAGATTTTCCATTGTTTCGAACAGAGTTTAAACCTACAGAATAGCTTTCATATTGGTTTAATTGACTGCCATTATTGGCAAAGATAGATAACTGGTCTGTTTTGTTGTTGATTGTTGGTTTTTTCTTGTGTGACCAAGCTCAAAAACAGTTTCTTGTGCTACATAGGGATAAAATTCCAGTTTGATTTGTTGGTTATAAGTTAAAAAATGGTCACACATTCCAAGGTTTTTACTTTATTGTGTGTATATCTTTTAACGAGGCAGCAAGGAAACAAAAGATGATTATTGGTGTACCTAAGGAAATTAAAGTTCACGAATACCGTGTGGGTATGGTCCCAGCTTCAGTAAGCGAAGCTGTTGCTCATGGACATAAAGTATACGTTGAGACCAATGCGGGTTCTGGTATCGGCTTTAGCGATCAGGACTACATTGAAGCAGGTGCCCAGATTCTGCCGACAGCCGAAGCGGTTTTTGCAGAATCAGAAATGATTGTAAAGGTTAAGGAGCCGCAAGCTGTTGAACGAGCCATGCTTCGTGAAGGCCAAATCTTATTTACCTACCTTCACCTTGCGCCAGACCCAGAGCAAACGCATGACCTTATCAACAGCAAGGCTGTGTGTATTGCTTACGAAACGGTTACAGACAGTAAAGGACGCCTACCATTATTGGCTCCAATGTCAGAAGTGGCAGGTCGCATGTCAATTCAAGCCGGTGCACAAGCGCTTGAGAAATCAAGAGGCGGTCGCGGCATGTTGCTAGCCGGCGTACCGGGTGTAGAGCCTGCGAAAGTCGTTATCATCGGTGGTGGTGTTGTCGGTGCCAATGCTGCTCAAATGGCGGTAGGTATGCGTGCTGATGTGGTTGTACTAGACCGTAACATCGATGTATTACGCCAGCTTGATGCTCAGTTTGGCGGTACAGTACAGTGTGTATACTCGACCAAAGATGCGATTGAAAAACACGTACTAGAAGCTGATCTTGTTATTGGCGGTGTTCTGGTTGCAGGTGCTGCCGCACCGAAACTGGTTACAGCTGAAATGATCAAGAAGATGAAACCTGGTGCTGCAATCGTAGACGTAGCTATCGACCAAGGCGGCTGTGTTGAAACATCTCATGCAACCACTCACAGCGATCCAACTTACATTGTTGACGAGGTTGTTCATTACTGCGTAGCGAACATGCCTGGTGCTGTTGCTCGCACATCTACATTCGCTCTGAACAATGTCACCCTGCCATACATTCTAAAACTGGCAGATAAAGGCTACAAAGCTGCGTTGCAAGAAGACAAGCACTTGCTGAATGGCTTGAATGTATATCGTGGCCAGGTTACTTGTGAAGAAGTATCGGAAGCATTAGAACTTGCGTACATTTCGCCAGAGCAAGCACTAGCGTAATTTCCATCACATAGATTTAAGCAATGATTCTAAATCCCTGCCTTGGTAGGGATTTTTTTGTTGTTTAACATCTGATATAGGCATGATATGCCCCCCGTAAAGTAGACATGGTTGAACATTGGAGGTAAGGGATAAGGGTTAACAATGATATTAAAACAAAGGCATACTTATTCTTAGTAATCGTTTTTATACAATGATGTCACTATTAATTGTCATCGTTGATAAACGATGCTTGAAGCTTAATTTTATGATGAAGGTTGCTTGAATAAGCAATAAATACATAAAGATATATATGAGTGTCAGTTTAATCAAACATTGACGTAAATAAAATTAACACCACGCTACATAGCTAATCAAAAAAAACAGCAGCTTGAATAAGCTACTGTTTATAAAACAAGACTACAGGGAATAGACATTAAGCGTGGGCGTAGATAACACTGCCACCTTTGATGATGTCGATAATTTCTCTTGAAAGGTTAGTCGGCAATGCCGGACATCCCCAACTGCGGCCTAAATACCCATGGCGATTAATAAAAGATTTGGTCGCGTAATCTGCTCCGTGGATAACAATGTAGCGCTTTCTTGCCTTATCATTAATGCCAGGTGTCAACCCATCAAGACGAAGTGAATAGCCATTACCGCCATAGTAGGTGGTATCTGTTAGGAAGGTCCCCAGAGACGTTTGGCGAGAGTTGACGATGTTAGAGAACTTAGTTGCATTTTTACCACCGCTATTGACACCGTGCGAGACGAAAGTGCGGTATAGCAATTTGTTCCGTTGCAGGTCAACCACAAAGAAGCGCTCTTTCGTCGAAGGAAGGCTGTAATCAATAATCGTCAGGACGGGTTTCTTTCGCCCTTTAGTATTGTAATAAGCCTCGTAGGCTTCTTTAAATACTTGATAATTAACCACTCCATTTAAGTTTGCCTTGTTATATACATCTTTAACTAAAATGTCAGCGTGTTGATTATTAGTATGAGGCTGACTTTTTATAACACTGGCAGTCGCCTGTAATGGCAGAATGATTAGTGCCATCACAAATAGTAAGGTTAGCTTTTTCATTGTCCCTGTAAAATGTTCATTTTGTCGTTGTGGTTGGTTGAGGCTGACTTTAACACAAAAAAAATGACATTTGATGCTATGGAATTAAAGGTAGGGGAGAGTGGTTACAGCAAAAAAATCCTGTTTTATTGTTGCGTGCTGTTCAAAAAATAACTAATTACAAGTAATTAAAAGCGATTGTCATTTTTATATGAAATATTGTCTCAAAGGTGAAAAAATCACCCAAATGTCTTATTGTTACAATTACCAATATGATAATGCCTTGTTTGCAATGGCTAAAAATCGTGTCATATTTTGAAAACAAAGAAATATTAGCATTTTGGCTGTTTGGTTGAAAAGTGAGCGCTTTATCGCAGTTTTTTACTCCTCCTCTTCTGGGTGCCTCCAGTGTAAGAAGAAGTGTTGTGTAAAAAGTATCAGTTTTGCATGAGTTGTATGTTTCTTTTCAAACGACGATCTACCTGTTTTTGCGGGTTTTTGGATAAAAAATGCGCAGGAAAAGCCCCGCGCATTATGTTTATCGCTTAATGGTTAAATTGTACACACTGTAGACCAGCTACCGTCACTACCCGGTACTGAACTACTCCACCAATTGGCTTGGTATACCACACCGTTGTGGATGATCTTATCACCTTGGTTTGCATGACTTGGATTCCCCCCCCAATCGGTTTGTGGCCAGTTAGGGTAAGTGTTGATACCCGTTGTGCTACAGGTTCCGTCGCCACCCCCGTTATTGTCACCGCCATTGCCGTTTCCGATAGTGCCAAGTGGTAAATCGGGTTGCTCAGACTTGAACGCGTAGTCCTTGCCATTTATGTTAACGCTATAGTTGGCTGGACCAGAGATTGGTAGGTAATACACCATATCAAGCTCATAGGTACCGCCTGCAGGAAGGCTCTTCCAAGCCGGCAGGGTGAAGGCGACTCGGTGCATCACGCCGTCGAGGCCACCGATATTATCGGTACGGCTATGACCTGATGCAATTACAGCTAAGCCACCGCCAGATTGATCCTTGGCATTGTCCGGTGCCGATGTTGGGATATCGAATTGGAATTCAGTTCCGCCAGGGATATCCTGACCTGTGTTATTGGTAAAGGTCACTGTAGGGTTGATCGGGTAGTTCTGATCGCCGACCTTAAAGCCTGATACATTTACAGCAATATCGAGTGCTTCAGTCGGGATAGCACCAGTGGCAACTTTGTTGCCGTATGGCGTTGCAGACTTGAACTTCTCATAGATGGCTTTAGTCATGGTATTACCCATATGGTATTCACCATTGCCAGTTTTACACGCATTCTCTGTTGTATCGATAGAAGTACGATTGCCGTTGGCATCGAAGACGTAGCAGTTATAGTCTCCAGCAAGCTCCCAGAACATGATCCCGCCGATTTCTTTGTCGATTACATAGTCTGCTTTAACATTGATGGATGCTTTATCTTCTGTTGATAGGAAGACTTTCTTGTCTGCATTCCATAACCATGGGGCGACGGCAACGCTGTCATAGTGGCGGGTATAGTTACCTGTTAGCTGATGAGCAGGGTTGTTGGCTGGGTCTAGGTTGTAAGCGGTGCTGTAGCTACCGAAAATACCTTGGGCAAGGTTCATAGCATGCCACATAGGATTTGAGCCCGCTCCCATTTCATCACCGGCAGCATTTTTGTCATGCCATAGGTTATCAATCCCCTCGGCACCGTAGCCACAGTTATTCTTTTCACCTTCCCCGGTGCCAGGTGCACACTGTGATTGGTTAGGCAATGCAGCTCGGCCCCATAGCCCGTTTTCACCACCAGTTACACCTTGCCAGCCTCGGGTATAGTAAGGTACGCCGATGTTGATACGTCCTGCTGGCATTGAACCTCGGAAATAATGGTATGCCCAATCAGTGTTTAGATAGCCAATACCGCCATAAGCGGCAGTGCCATATACGTTCCATTGTGCCAGCTCTGAGTCTTTACCCGTGTCAAACAGTGCCGCATTGTGGCCGACGTGATCGTTCCACGCACCATGCAGGTCGTACGACATGATGTTGACATAGTCTAGGTACTTGGTGACATCAAAGTCTTCCATACCGCGCAGCAAGTAACCAGATGAAGGTGCAGCGATAGTCAGCATGTAATGGATGCCGTCTTGTGCTGATGCGTTATCCAGTTTCTGGCGTAGTACTTTCATTAGCTCTTGGTAAGAAGCCCATAGGTAAGCACGGCGAGGTTCCATAGAGGCTTTATCATCGGGGTTACCGGCACCAGCCATAGACGTTGGGTATTCGTAGTCGATGTCCAGACCATCGAACTGATATTGGCGCATCATTTCAACCGCTGAGGTTGCAAATTTCTCGATACCTGCATGGTTGATAGAGCCGTCAGCATTGGTGGTCATTGTATAGAAACCACCGTCTGCAATCCGGTTGCCGTCAGCGCCAAAATGCCCACCGGTTTCAGCCCAGCCACCGATAGAGATCAGGGTTTTGACGTCATGTTTCTTCTTGTAGGTAGCGAGTGCACCAAAATGCCCTTTGAAGCCTAGGGCTGGGTCAATTTCGACGCCCGGCCATTCCTTACCCGTTGCAGGGTTGGTCGGATCGGCTATATTACCGACGTTCACTTTGCCATCGCTGCCAATACTGACAAAGGCGTAGTTGATGTGGGTGAGTTGATCCCACGGAATGTCATTGACTAGGTAGGCCGCTTGCGGATCATCGCCACTGCGCCAGCTTGTGAAGTAGCCGATAACGCGACGTGGGTGATCGGCCCCCATTACTTCACGGCCTTGATCATCATAAATTGTACAATATGGGACCGTAACCCCTTCTGTTTGATACAGACCGTCAGGTCGGCAGCTTTGCGCACTTCCCCCCCCGTTAACGGCTAGTGCTGCCGAGCTAGAATTCGACGTAGCGCCAAGGTTGTCAGTGGCGCGGGCAAAAAGGGTGATAGTGCCAGATTGAGATGGCGCGTAGTCCAGCGTATAGGGGGCGGTGGCAACGGTGCCGATTAATGAGCCGTTGGCAAAAAAGTCTACCTTTTCAATGGTGCCATCGATGTCATCGGCCGCGGAACTAAGGGTAACGGAGCCGCCAAATTCGATACTGGATACAGAAAGAGTAAGATTGACTGTTGGTTGGCTATTAGCGGTTTCCTGCACAATAACGGCAACAGATGTTTCTGCTGAGCCGCCTTTATCATCAGTCACTACAGCCTTAAGAAGCTGGTTACCGGTGACAGCTGTCCAGTTAATTTGATAAGGAGATTGGGTAGCAGAACCAAGTTTTGATGACCCCACATAGAAGTCAACGCTTGCGACTGTCCCATCCTTGTCTGTCGCATCAGCCGCGATAGTTACAGTGTCTCCAGCACTGATTGCCGTGTTAACGCTAGGAGAGGTGATAGTGACGGTGGGAAGCAGGTTCGTTGTGCCAGTTGAGCAGTCATCGACAAATGACCATTCTTGGCTTGGACCTGAGTGGGCCGAAGGTGCATTCCCCTTTGTCCACCAATTCGCTTTATACACTTTATTTGTTTCTTGAACCTGAGCGCCACCCGTATAGGCCACGGCGCTATTCCATGTTTCGACGGTTTCACATTCCATTGTTGCATGGGCATTCATCGCCGCTATGCATGAAACGGCGAGGGTACTGAGCTTAAGTGCCCGAGTTATCGCCTGTCCTTGTTTCAGGTGTTCCATTGAATATTTCCTTTAATATTGAAACGCGTTAGTTGAATTAGATTACGGCATCTTGGTCTTGGGTTGCGCCGTGAAAAAAGTATAAGAGGAATATCAAGGTTGGCAGGTGATTTTGTTATAAATCACATACTGGCTCGCAAAAATCTGCTTGTTCTATGTGGTCTAAACAGTGTTATTTTGCACCGATAACTAAATTTTTATACCAGGCACGTTAAGACCAAGATGAAGGTATCGAGGTGGAGTGGGATTTGGAGAAAGGGCTGACGGGCAGGGATATTACAGGGATAAATCGGGTATGGTTTGATACTAGCGATAGGTACTAGGATGGTATCAAGACTGGCTGATGTGAAGAGGAAATAGGACAGCATGAGGGGCTGTAGATAAGGGAGAAATGAAAAAAGAGCCCGTTGGCTCTTTTGCTGTATTTTTATACCAACCTATATAAATATTTGATCAACTACTTATCCAGATTGGTATTACATCGCTAGGCTCTTATTCTTGATTGATTTTCGCCTTGAAACGCGCTCGTGTCGCTTCGTCAGCCTGTGCATACCAGTAGTCCAGCATGTTTTCGGCTACATTGCGTGTTTGTTGCTGATCGACTGGCGGTTTTGGTGATGTCGAGGACGGTGTTGCTGCAGGGAGTGTGACTGGTACTACCGCAGCAGTCGCAGTTGTTGCTACCGCAGCGACTTTGCCTGACTGGTTATAAACAGCAATTTCTTTTTCGAAGTCACGGCCAAGTTGTAGGCCTGATTTCATCAGTTTGTCCTGCTTAAAGCTGACTTTCTCACCATTAACCGCAACCAATGAGAACTTCGGTGACTTATTGAATTTACGAGCGTCTTGTGCGGTGCGTAGTTTTGGCAGGTCAAGCTTTAAGGCTTCATCACTGGCATCAAACTTAACCACGATAACGTCAGATTGATACAGGTAGTCATCGCCATTATTACGAAGTGAATCAACGTAAGTGAAGGCAAATTGGTTGACACCATTAGGCAGCGTTAATGTGTCATTGCCATCCTGCTCAATGCCATTAACCAAAACTAGGTCGGCTTGGTAAGGGAGATCCAGTGTAACGTCAGCAAGAGAGGAGAAGCTAATGCCGCATGCTGCAATAGCCATAAGCGCGGTACGAAATTTCATAACGGTTCCTTGAAAAACAATGTCCGAAGTAGGTTGTATTTATCGGTATTATCCTAGCAGTTTGTCGCTAGGCAGCTGAATAAGGGCTGAATACTGACTTTGATGCCCTAATAAACTAATCATCAAATATAACACTTTGTTTAATGTATTGGGTATATTGCTTATAGACAAAATACGTTTCAGCCATGGATAGAACAATACAATGGATATGTCGATACTGCAGGCTTGCTTGCTGATTGGTACTGGCTTTCTGGCTGGGATCATCAATACATTAGCTGGTGGAGGATCTAATCTTACCTTGCCGGCATTAATGGTTATGGGGATGCCAGCTGAAGTGGCGAATGCGACCAACCGGGTTGGGGTTGCGGTACAAGGCCTTACGGCCTTGCTTGGTTTCCGGCGACACGGCAAGCTGGATACATCAGATACTGGTCCTATCTTATTGCCGACCATTATTGGTGGCTTACTGGGTGCGGTGGGGGCGGCTTATGCTCCTTCAACATGGATTAAGCCTTTGTTGCTAGGCACCATGCTAACCATGGCGCTGGTGATTCTACTCCGCCCTTCGATTGTTGCCCCTCCGGCTGGTAGTGAGCCCAAAAAAGTAAGAAATACCCCGAGTTCGTGGTGGGGGCTTGGTTTGGCAGGCTTTTATGGTGGTTTTGTGCAAGCCGGTGTTGGCTTTGTTTTATTAGCGGCCCTGGCTGGGACGCTTCGCTATGACCTAGTGCGCGCGAATGCTTTGAAAATGTTGTGTGCCTTAGCTTTTACATCTGTGGCTTTAGTACTATTTATTATCGAAGATTTGGTGCTGTGGGGGCCGGGGTTGATATTGGCTGGTGGAACAATGGTGGGATCGCATCTTGCGGTGAAAATGGCTATTTCGGCTAGGCCGGAAACACTGAAATGGTTCTTGTTCTTGATGACGCTGTGTGGCTCAGCTGCGGCAATGCTGACAGACTAAAAAAGAAGCCAGCTATCAGGCTGGCTTCTTCAAGGTTGCTTTGTATCGGGACGGCTAGTGCACTGTTACTTCACGTAGCAGGCGAAACCTTTAAGGTAGAAACCTTCTGGATAAGCACTGTCTAGAGGGTGATCGGCAGCTTGACCGAAGCGCTCAATAAACTGTACCTCACGCTTGGCATCAAGAGCGGCATCAGCAATGATTTTCTGGAACAGGTTGTTGTCCATCAGACCCGAGCAAGAATACGTTAACAGGGTACCACCCGGCTTTAGGATCTGCATCGCAAGCATGTTGATGTCTTTGTAGCCACGGCATGCACCGACGAGCTGAGACTTCGACTCGGCAAACTTTGGTGGATCCATGATCACAACATCGAATTTCTCACCGCGTTCACGGTATTCACGTAGCAATTTGAACACATCAGCATTGAGGAACTCAGCATTCTCAAGCGGGTAGCCGTTAGCTTCTGCGTTCATACGAGCAGTGTCTAGTGCCGGCTGGGAGACATCCACATTCACCACATTGCTAGCACCGCCTTTCAGCGCATACAGGCCAAATCCACCGGTGTAACAGAAGCAGTTAAGAACACGCTTGCCGTTGACATACTTAACGGCGGCTTCGCGGCTGTCACGTTGGTCAAGGTAGAAACCTGTTTTGTGGCCACCAACAATATCGACATTGATCTTAACGCCGTTTTCTTCAATGGTGACAAATTTAGGAGGCTCTTCACCAGACAGTACACCAGTACGCTGCTTAAGGCCTTCCTTCTTACGCACTGACACGTCTGAACGCTCGTACACACTACATTCTGGGTAGCAGATATTAAGCGCTTCAACCAATGCGTCTTTCTGTGCTTCGGCACCTGCACTCAACAACTGACACACAAGGTAATTCTGGTAACGGTCAATAGTGATGCCAGGTAGGCCATCAGATTCAGCGGCGATAAGACGGTAACCTGTTAGGCCGTCACGGGCAGTAAGAATGTCACGCAGGCCCTGTGCAGATTTAAGGCGATTGACGAAGAAATCCACATCGATTTGTTCGTTTCGAACAAAGGTCCATACTCGAACACGGATCTGAGATTGCGGAGAAAATGCGCCGCGTGCTAACCACTCACCATTGTGGTCGAAGATATCAACGGTTTCGCCAAGCGATGGTTTGCCTTCTACGCGTTGAATGCCGCGCGAGAAAACCCAAGGGTGGCGGCGGCGAAGTGATTTTTCACGGCCTTTAACCAGATAAATTGAAGCTGTCATGACTTGCCCAGTATGGAGTAAGGAATGGGGGCGTATTATGTTGTCGAAACCACATAAAATCAAATTTATATGGCCTATTATCAATAGCAGCATTGCTTGCAGTAGGCAGAGCCCAATAGGGAGGAATTAGACTTTCACTACTCGCTGTAGTGACTCAAGCGCATAAGCTTGTTTTCTCAGTTGTTCAAATATCATGGTTGGCGCTGAAATGGGGAAACAACCCCACTAAGTCACCTGCATATATGCTGTAAATCATACCACTGACAAATAAAGAGTTATCAGTCTGGCCAACGTGATGGTTGGTGTTAGATTTTAGTTGGTATGTATCTGATTGGGGGGTGTTGCGAGAGAAAAAGGAAGTTGTGGTTTCTAGTTGTTATGTCGTGAATTCAATACGTTGTTGATTCTCGCGATCAGCTAATATTGATGTCAAACGAAAGCAGGAAGCTGAGGTAGTGTATGTCACAAATTTGTGTAAAGGCGTTAGTTACCGGCATGGTTCAAGGTGTTGGGTTCAGATTTCATACCGCGCATGAAGGCCTGAAGTGTGGTTTGACGGGCTATGCCAAGAATTTACCGGACGGCAGTGTTGAGGTCATGGCTTGTGGTTCAGAGGAGCAAGTTAAGCAACTGCTTAGCTGGCTGGAAGTAGGGCCCAGAACGTCCAGTGTCGATAGTCTGAGCTGGGAACAACTTGATTGGCGGCATTATGATGGCTTTGAAATTATGTAATGGGGCGCGAGCCTGGTATATCTCACTGCGATGTGCAAGGTAAGAGGTGATAGGCGAGAGGATACCGCTCGCCCATATTAGCTATCACCTGTAAGAGCTTAGATACACTTTACAGGCTTTGGTAGGCCGGCCAGCTTCGTTGCTTGTTTTGCTGGCCCTTTCGGGAACAGTTTGTACAAGTAGCGTGAACTGCCTTTTTCTTCGCCGTACTTTTTAGCCATCGCCTTTACCAGCATTCGAATGGCTGGTGAGGTATTGAATTCCTGATAGAACTCGCGAACAAAACGGACGACTTCCCAATGGGCTTCGCTCAGGGTGATTCCTTCATCTTTTGCCAAAAGAGGAACCAGAGCCTCGCTCCAGTCGTCGGTGTTTTTCAGATAACCGTGGGCATCGGTTTCTATTTGTTTACCTTCAAATTCAAGCATGTTTGCCTCGCATATAGAACGGCCAAAGCATAGTGATATTCAGGTTTGGCTGCAAGGCTGTAGCAACAAAAAAAGCGCCTTCCGGCGCTTTTTCGTTATCTTTGACTGAATCAAAGATTAGTCGTTGCTACCCATGATGCCTAGGATTTGCAGTAGGCTCAGGAATAGGTTGTAGATAGAAACATACAACGTAACAGTCGCAGAGATGTAGTTTGTTTCACCGCCGCGAACAATACTCTGTGTTGTAAGCAGGATAGCTGCTGACGAGAACAGAACAAACATGCCGCTGATTGCTAGTGATAGCATTGGCATCTGTAGGAAGATGTTTGCAACAACCATCACGAGAATAGCAACAAAGCCAGCCAATAGCATACCGCCTAGGAAAGACAGATCACGCTTAGTGGTCAGTGCGTATGCCGAACACGCCATGAAGGTAAGAGCCGTGCCGCCTAGTGCAGGGACAATTGCGTGACCCATGCCAGCGCCAATGTACATATTGAGGATTGGCCCCAATGTGTACCCCATAAAGCCAGTTAGCGCGAAGGTAAATACAACCCCCAAGCCGTTGTTACGGTTTTTCTCTGTCAGGAACATCAGACCGTAGAAGCCAACAAGTGTGATGATTAAACCTGGGTGAGGCATATTCATCGCCATTGCGAAACCTGCAACGATAGCTGACCATACAAGCGTTAGTGACAGAAGAAAATAAGTGTTACGTAGAACTTTGTTCGTAGAAAGTACGCTTTCGTAAGCTGCGCCACGATTGACCATACGATCGTTCATAAATAGTCCCCTCAGGGTTAGATATGTGATTGCTAATATAAATGTATATTGGGGCATTTCATCGCTATTGCAAGCCGTTTGTCAAATTAATGCGGCTGTCCCCAAACAATAATCACTAGTGTAACGATATGACCTGAATGATACTTAACAATTCCTTATCTTTGTGGTCAAAGTTGTAAATGAATGTTACAGCACATGTATGCTGCGCCTCATTAAGTGTTTGTTTTGCCATATAATCAAGTTACTTGAGCATCAATCTTTATACGGTTCAGTGCAGGATCTGGTTCAAGAATAGCTGCGTTCTGTCTGATTGTGGGTTATCGAAGAATGCTTGCGGGGTGTTTTCTTCAATGATTTCACCCATATCCATGAAGATAACCCGGTCGGCAACCTGGCGGGCAAACCCCATTTCATGAGTCACGCAAATCATCGTCATCCCTTCATTGGCAAGCTCGACCATGACCTCTAGTACTTCCCTGACCATTTCCGGGTCTAGGGCTGATGTCGGTTCATCAAACAGCATTATCTGCGGCGTCATGCATAACGATCGGGCTATGGCAACGCGTTGTTGCTGGCCGCCAGATAGCTGTCCGGGGTATTTGTTGGCTTGCTCTGGTATTTTGACCCGCTCAAGATATTGCATGGCGATTTTCTCGGCGTCTTTCTGCGGCATTTTCTTTACCCAGATGGGGGCTAAGGTGCAGTTTTCGAGCACAGTAAGATGGGGGAAAAGATTGAAATGCTGAAAACACATGCCTACTTCTCGACGAACCAATTCGATATTTTTTAGGTCACTAGTGAGTTCGTTGCCGGCAACGATGATGTGTCCCTTTTGATGCTCTTCAAGGCGATTAATACAGCGGATCAAGGTGGACTTCCCTGAACCAGAAGGACCGCAGATGACGATTTTTTCACCTTGCTTAACCGTGAGGTTGATGTCTTTTAATACATGAAATTCACCATACCATTTATTGACTTCATCCATGGTGATCATCACTGTCGAGTTATTTAGTGGTGTATTGATATTTGGGTTACTGCTGTTTGGGTTATTGTTGTCTGTCATACCAATCCCTCTTGATGACTTACCGTTTATGACCGGTATGAAGTTTGTTTTCCAAATATATGCTGTATCGCGACATACCAAAGCAAAACACCCAAAACACCAGTGCGACAAAAACATAGCTCTCTGTGGCAAAGCCCAACCACCGAGGGTCGGTATTGGCCGCCTGACCGATGCCAAGCACATCGAACATACCGATGATGAGCACCAAGCTGGTGTCTTTAAACAGTCCTATGAAGGTGTTAACGATAGCTGGAATACTGATCTTGAGCGCTTGCGGTAGCACGATCAGGTATGTTTTCTTCCAATAGCTCAGCCCGAGTGCATCGGCGGCTTCATATTGTCCTGAAGGAATGGCTTGCAGGCCTCCGCGAACTACTTCTGCCATGTAGGCTGCACTGAACAAAACAACGCCAATCAGTGCCCGGAACAGTTTGTTGGTCTCGGTTTCGGCGCTGAGGAAAAGCGGCAGCATGACTGAAGCCATAAAAAGAACGGTGATAAGCGGTACGCCGCGCCATACCTCAATATAGACAGTGCAAAGGCTGCGGATCACCGGCATATTCGAGCGTCTACCCAATGCCAGTGCGATACCAATCGGTAGCGATACGACAATACCGACAATGGCTATGATCAATGTGATCAACAAGCCGCCCCACAGATGGGTTTCAACAACGGGTAACCCGAGAACTCCACCGTAGAGTAAACCAGCAATAATGAAAGGATAGATATTGACGAAGAACAGCCATATCCATGTGCGACGAGGTGTTTTTTCATAGGCAAGTAGTGCTATGAATATTGCAAGGGTGAAGTAAAAAAGCTGAGGGCGCCACAGTTCTTGTTGGGGGTAGAACCCAAACATAAATTGCTCGAAGCGAACAGAAATGAATACCCAGCACGCCCCATTTCGTTGGCAGTCGTCCCGAGTAGTCCCTGCCCAGTCAGCATTGAGAAAGGCCCAATCAGCAATGTTCCAAAGGGCCATGATAGCGAAGTAACCCAGAACAAGCGTTAGGCATGTATTGATGGCATTGGAAAACAGGTTTTTGTGTAACCAGCCAATGATACCAACAGTGTTGGCTGGAGGAGGTAAGTCTGGGCGAAACTGGTGTTGATGCATTCCCTCGCTCTCCTAGCGCTCGACCAGCGCAACTTTGCGGTTATAGATATTCATGATCAATGAAGTAAGTAGGCTTAGAGCAAGGTAAACGGCCATGGTCATTGCAATTATTTCGATAGCCTGTCCGGTTTGGTTGAGTGTGGTACCGGCAAAAACCGACACGAGATCTGGATAACCGATAGCCATAGCCAAGGAGGAGTTCTTGGTCAAGTTGAGGTATTGGCTTGTCAGCGGAGGAATAATAATCCGCAAAGCTTGTGGAATGACGACCAAGCGTAGGGTTTTACCTTGGGGGAGGCCAAGCGATAAGGCGGCCTCTGTCTGCCCGTGGCTGACAGCATTAATCCCCGCACGAACTATTTCAGCGATGAATGATGCGGTGTAGACACTTAAGGCAAGCAGTAAAGCAGCCAGCTCGGGAATGATGCTGATCCCCCCCCTGAAGTTAAAGCCTTTCAGTACAGGGGCCTGCATATGAACTGGTTGCCCACTGGCGAAATAGCTGATTGTCGGGAGGATAACAAGCAGGCTAATTGACACCCAAAGGATCGGTGATTGTTTTCCGGTCGCTTTTTGTTTTCGCCTTGCATAAATCGTGTAGCCAATACTCAGTACTAACGCTGTGAGAAGTGCAAAGCCAATCCAGTAGGCATTTTGCTCGAAAACAGGCTTGGAAAAATACAAACCACGAACATTGAGGTAGACACTTTCGCCGAGGCTGATGCTGTTACGGGGAGAGGGGAGCGCTTGTAAGACAGCGAAATACCAAAAGAAGATTTGCAGCAACAAGGGGATATTACGGAACGTCTCGATATAAACTGCCGCAAAACGGCTAACCAACCAATTAGAAGAAAGCCGAGCGATACCGATAAGGAACCCAATAATCGTGGCAAGTAAAATACCCAGTACAGAGACTAGAGCGGTATTGAGCAAACCGACAAAGAAGGTACGGCCATAACTATAGGTTTCATCGTAATCTATCAGACTCAACCCGATTCCGAATCCCGCTTGTTCTGTGAGGAAACCAAACCCAGTGGCAATCCCACGCTGCTCCAAATTGACCAATGCATTGTTGATAATTGAGTAAATAAAGAAGAACAACGCTGCAGCGGCAAGTGCTTGAAACAAGAGCGCACGAAAAGTAGGGTTATATATCAGGTTAGTTTTCTTCGCTGCCAAAACGTCACATCCTGTGTCGGTGATTTTTGAAAGGTGGAGAGACATTCTCTCCACCTTTGGCCGCTAATATTTGTTATTTGGAATGAGAGCGGTTAGCGAATTGGTGGAGCATACTGCATACCACCGTCGGTCCATAGTGCGTTAAGTCCGCGTTTAATTTCAAGCGGGGAGCTCATGCCTACAGTACGTTCAAAGCTTTCGCCGTAGTTACCGACTTGTTTAATTATTTGGTACGCCCAATCGTCATTGAGTCCAAGCCCTTTGCCTTTCGGACCATCGATACCCATAAGGCGGCGGATATTAGGATCATTTGATTTATTCATATCATCGATGTTGTGGGAGGACACACCTAACTCTTCAGCATGGATCATGGCATTGAGTGTCCACTTAACAATATTAAACCACTGATCATCTCCCTGACGGACCGCCGGGCCTAAAGGTTCTTTAGAGATAATTTCTGGCAACACGACTGCCGATGATGGATCTTGTAGATTTAAGCGCAGGGCATAAAGTCCAGATTGGTCTGTGGTTAGAACATCACAGCGGCCAGCTTCAAAGCCTTTGACAGTTTGAGCGGCTGTATCGAAGACTACTGGGGTGTATTTCATTTCACGATAGCGGAAGTAATCGGCTAGGTTGAGTTCGGTGGTGGTACCTGACTGAACACATACGGCTGCGCCATCAAGCTCTCTTGCGCTCTCTACCCCGAGCTCTTTTTTGATCATGAAACCTTGGCCGTCGTAATAATTAACACCAGCAAAGTTTATCCCCAGTGCTGTATCACGATGAAGAGTCCAAGTTGTATTGCGGGATAGCAGGTCTATCTCACCAGATTGAAGGGCTGTGAAACGCTCCTTGGCGGTCAGTGGAATATATTTCACCTTGGTTTTATCACCAAGCGTCGCTGCCGCTACAGCTTGGCAAAATTCAACATCGATCCCCTCCCACTCGCCTTTCTCATTGGGATTTGAGAAGCCTGGTAAGCCGGTCGTCACGCCACATTGGATGTAACCTTGCTTTTGAATTTGAGCGAGCGTGTCAGAACTCACAGCTGCTGCTGGCGCACTTTTGGCTGTCAGTTCTTCAGAGCCAGATTCCACAGTAGTAGCGGCACCCCCTGAAGCTTGGGCCAGTTGTTGTTCAAGCGTCTCGACTTGATCTTGTAGTGATTTGACCAGCTCGCTATCTTGGCTGCTACCACCGCCATCACAGCCAGCAAGAATAAGAGCAAGAGTAGATACTGCCATGGTTGAGGTAAGGATTTGCTTCATAATTACGTCCTGTTATTCCTTATCAAGAGAATTGACGCTTCTTATCGTCATTATTAGCAGTTATATCCAAAAGGGGGCCGCCGTGATTTATCCATCTAATAGGCACTTTCTTTCGGTCGTAAAAAATAACTGTCTGTTTTTGAGTCACTATTTAGTATAGGAACACTTTGAAATAGTTCTAGTTAATAAGTTGTTAACGTTTCGGGGGGGGGGAGGGTGATCTCAGCTGTTGGGTATTGTTAGAAAGAGAAAAAGCCCCGCACAGAGCGGGTCCCTGCTCATTATCCGTCCTGTCAACTTGATGCAAGCCCAGCGCTTTCACGAGAAGGAGCTTTTTACCCATATCTCTGAAGGCTTTGTTGGCACAGGTCATTTCAAAAGCACTACCCGGAGGCCCAGCAGGCTGCGATGCTGCACTGGAGTTGATCAGGTCCACTTTTTTCAAACTAACAGAATCTGTGTAGGGATCGTAATGAACAACCTTAGCGTCAACGTTGCGACGTCCAAATGGGTCAACCTCGTTAAAGGTGTTGTTGGCGCGACCGTCCCAGAAGTTTCGGAAGTTGAAAATGGCATTGATAACGGTTGATGTATTACGCGGTTCCACACGACGTGTAGTCACACCTCCGACGTGGAAAATATCTTTGACTGTTTCACTGCTTTCTCTGCGGTCAGGGAACTTAGGTTCACTATAGCTACCAGCATAGAGTTCATCGAATACCGCGGCAAATACGCCTTGCGAGGATACAACATCATCGGTATCGAACAAGACCTCGCGATCATCAGGATCGCCGTAGACTCGGAATGGGAAACCTTCCGGTACCAAAGTGTAGTTTGGTCCGCCAACCCCTGTCCGAGTCGGGTCGAAAATTTCACGTTTGGCCGATTCTGTGTGGTTCAGTCCGGGCTGATTTGGTTTGAGTTCGGATATCAGCACCGGCACTGTAGTGACAACTCGCACAAGCTTGCCTCTGGCTACCTGCTTGCGTGTCCCAGAACAGTGAAATCTTGAATGAGAAGGTATAAAAAAAGCACAGCGAGGCTGTGCTTTTTTATGTTTGCTTGTAGAAAGAATTAGGCTTTGGCCAGTTTCTTCTCTAGTGCTTCAGCATCAACAGGCTTGGTGATAACAGAAAGCAAAACGTTAAACGCCAACATTACCGCACAGATTGAGTATGCTAGGGTGTAGTTACCTGAAGCACCCATTGCGATAGCAGTGATTGCAGAACCGATAAAGCCACTCACGCCCCATGCTGTATATAGCACACCGAAGTTAGCACCGTAGTTTTTCAGGCCATAGAACTCAGCCGTTAGTGTTGGGAATACCGCTAGTAGCGTACCGTAACCAACACCAGCAAGAGCAGCACCAATCATTAGCGTGAAACTAGAGTCAAAGCTAGCAAACAGTGCCATGTTGATACCTTGCATAATGAAGGCGATAGTCAGTGTACGTAGGCCACCAATTTTGTCAGCCAGAATACCAGCAACAACACGGCCACCAGAGTTGAATATAGACAGAACAACAACCAGGAAAGCGGCTTCAGTAATGTTTGCCTGCTGTGAAGCAATCAAAGTGATATTACCGATAACCATTAGGCCTGCAGATGACGCAAGAGCGAACATTACCCACAGTGAATAGAACTGGGGTGTTTTCAGCATTGCACGCCACTGGATGTCTACCGGCTTGCCAGCTTTCGCTTTGTAATTAGCTGGTACTTGTGGTTTGTAGCCTTCAGGTGGGTTGGTGATAGTGCTAGCCAGTGGAACTGCAATAAGCAGGATAGCCACGCCTAGGATCAGGAAACTGGTGCTGATGCCGAAAGAGTCAATTAGCAGAGATGTTAGCGGTGCAAGATATACCGCAGCTAGACCAAATCCAGCAGCGATTAAACCGTTTACAAGACCTTTCTTTGAAGGGTGAAACCATTTCATTGCAGAAGGAGCAAGGCACGCGTAGCCAAAGCCGATACCTGCACCAGTCATTAGGCCGAAAGTGATAAGAAGCAATAGTGGGGTGGTGGCAAAACTAGAAATGATCATGCCTGAACCAACAAGAACCGTACCCAAAATAAGGATCTTACGCGGGCCCATGCGGTCTTGAAGTACACCAGCTACCAAAAGAGATAGAGCAAAAGTAATTACAGCGACTGAGTACGGCATAGAAGCATCTGCATCTGACCAGCCCATATCTAGAACGAGCGCTTGCTTGAATACACTCCAAGCATACAGGATGCCCATACATAGGTTGATACAGAAGCCTGCCAGCAGGATCTGCTTTGCTTTATCGAATTTAGTCATTGTTTTCTCGTCACTACAAGGGAAACAGTATGGCTTGCATACTGTGCTCAAAAATTTTTTGTCTTTATTAACAAAAGTTGATTGTCACTAAAGGTGCGCGGATTCTATCAATATTTTTTGAATAGGAAACCGCTAGAAATATCTAGTTACAAATGTTTCTGTGGTTATTTGAACTGTTCATATGCTGTTAATATTGTTTTTGCTATTTATTCAATAGCTTATATCCATTTTTGCGAGGCATTTCATATTGGAGGGAAGGTATGAATTTATGTTCACTTCACCGATTGTAAAGCAGTGAAGTGAACATCATAAATAATGAGAACCATGGCAGCATCAGTGTGACAGAATACTGTAGATTTTATCTTTCAGTTGGACGCGTTCTAATTTCAGTTGTGTGAAGTGGTGATCGTCGGTGGGAATGTTGTTGCCTTCAAGGCCTCTAATTTTATGATCTAGTTGGTGGTAACGGTCGGCCATTTGCTTGAAGCCGTTGTCGGATTGTTTTAGTTCCTTAATTCTATCTTGATGCTCAGGATACTCGATAAACAGTGCATGATTTTCACCTAACATATTGATACTCCCACGCTCTTTACGACCCTACCGAATTCTACGGTAGGCACAGATTCAACATTCATACCACACAAGTCTGTGGTAAGAAGAGAGGCCAATAGATTAATAATAGCTTGGAGATGCCGAACGGCAAAGCCGGGCCCTGTTAGGCCCGGCAGAAGGGATATTTACTGGATGAAGCTGATATAGGTCTGCAGTACGATTAGGTTGGCAATGTCGATAAAGAAAGCCCCGACGATTGGTACGACCATGAAGGCTTGTGGTGATGGGCCATTACGTGAAACAAGCGCACCCATGTTCATCACCGCAGTTGGTGTTGCACCCATGCCAAAACCACAGTGGCCACCTGCAATAACTGCCGCATCATAGGTCTTACCCATCAGGCGGAAGGTGACGAAGTATGCAAAGGCTGCAAGTGTAATCGTCTGTACCGACAGAATCACTATCATAGGCAAGGCCAGACCAAGCAGCTCCCACAGCTGAAGGCTCATTAGCGCCATAGCCAAAAACAGTGATAATGAAATCGTACCTAGTGCATCGACGGTTTCTTTATTGATCTTATAGACTTTGGTTGTTTCACAGACATTGGTAATGAAAACACCGATAAAGAGGGCATACACAAAGTCAGGAATACGCAGCCAGTTGATACCAAGGCTGTCGATGAGCTCCTTTACGTGTGCAGCGCCAGCAACACAAATCAGCAAGATAAAGAGTACTTCAATGGTGTTCTTGCCAGTAATGCGATCTTCTTCGTTATCACTGTATGTGACTAAGTCAGGGTGTTCGATATGGTGTTTCTCACCAATTCCAAACTCAGACTTTAGTGAGAACTTGTTAATTAGGCGCTGTGCGACTGGTCCACCAATAATGCCACCCATGACTAACCCAAACGTTGCCGCGGCCATAGAGAGCTCTAAGGTATGCAGGCCATAGATATCGGCAAAGGTCTGTGACCAAGCCGCACCTGTGCCGTGCCCACCTGACAGGGTAATAGAGCCTACCATTAGTCCGAGCAGGGGATCGAGACCGAGCATCGTGCTTAGGCCAACACCAACCGCATTTTGGATAATAATGTACAGTGTTGCGATCGCAAGGAATAAGAAAACCCGTGAGCCGCCTTTGGCCAACAACTTGAAGCTTGCCGCTAAGCCAACTGTGGCAAAGAACATCTGCATTAGTGTGTCTTTGAGGCTTAGCTTGAAGGTAATATCGATACCTTGAGTATGTAAAACTGCAATTAGTATGGCAACTATCAATCCGCCAACAATAGGCTCAGGAATATTGTACTTCCGGAACACCTTTACTTTGCTATTAATGAAGTAGCCAAGAAAAAGCACAATAATCGCAATGAGAAACGACTCAAGTTCGCTTACTTGTATAACTGAATTCATGATTATGTCTTTTCATTGTTTTTTAGGCGTTAATTTTACCCCCTAAAATGGCGACTGCCTATATTGCCATTTTAACTACAATAGTGTAGACCCGTGGTTGCGGGTTGGTTGTTTATGTTTTGATTTTGGTGTTTATGTATATTAACTAGCGGAGCTGTAGAGTGCTTTGTTATTGATATGTTTTTATTGGTGGGGTGGTGCTTCCTTGTTGATAAAATGGCTTAAAAATAAGAAAAGTCTTATGATGAAAACAGGTGTGCTTTAAAATCAGTAGGCTAATGCTGAAGCGATGAATATCCATACGAAAAAAGCGGAATATATAAACTAATAATTATTGTAATTAATATGTTACGTCACTAAATTTGTCGACTACTTAGTAAGCAAACTAGATGATTGGGCTTAATAGTCATCACAGTGAGTGCTTTTATATCGATATTTTTTTGTTTTTTTTCATCACGGGCTCCCTTAAACCGCCGCTTTGATTGGTTTACGGGGAATGATGACTAATAAAACAGCGTATATAATCCGCGTGAGATCAATTTTTTTGCTGTTTTATCTCTATAGCGACCAAGAATTCGAATAATTAGGTTTCTGCTGCGTACTATTTACGCTGCACCGCCATTTAAACTTATACGGTACTTTCATTGGTATGAAGATAATGCTGTTCAAATTCATAAATAGTCTGAGGGCGGCCGAATAGGAACCCTTGGAATTCTTCAACCCCGATACTGGCCAAAAAATCCCGTTGGGATTGAGTTTCTACACCTTCTGCGACAACCTGCATATTAAGGTTGTGCGCCAATTCCACAATAGAGCGGGTGATGGCGATGTTGTCTTTATTCCAAGGGAGATCCTTAATGAACTCCCGATCAATTTTGAGTATATGGATAGGGAAGCGACTCAGGTAAGCCAGGGAGGAGTAACCAGTCCCAAAATCATCAATGGCTATTTTTACACCCAAAGCTTCAAGTTTGATTAACTTGTCCAGAGCGGTATCGACATCTGACATAATGACGGTTTCAGTGATTTCTATTTCGAGATATTGCGGATCACATCCACTCTTAATGATGGCTTTATCAATAGTCTCGACAATATTTGAGCCCAATAACTGCTGCGCTGAGATATTAATGGCAAAATTGAGGTTAATGCCTTTGGCTTGCCAAGCTTTCAATTGTCGGCAGGCTTTTTTGATTAAGTACTCTCCCGCCTCGATAATGACGCCAGATCGTTCCAGGATAGGGATAATATTGAGTGGTGATTCATGTTCACCATATTCATTTCTCCACCGCAGCAAAGCCTCCACACCGCAGACTCGATGATCTTTGGCATTGACTTTAGGTTGGTAGAAAAACTCATAACGATCTGAACCTACTGTTCGGCGAAGCTCTGACTCCAACTGAATTTGTAGAACACTGTGAACCCCCATTTCTTGCGTATAGAAACAAAACTGATTACGTCCTTGTTCTTTTGCGCGGTATAGAGCTATATCGGCATACTTACTGAGGTTTTCTGGCACATCAGAATCGTCGGGAAAGAAGCTAATTCCTATACTCGTGGTTAAGTATAATTCCTTACCTTCAATAATCAGTGGTGCCGATATGTGCTTCAGGATCCGGGTGGCAATATTGCTGACATTCTGTAGGTCGGCATTCTGCGCCAGAAGGATCGCGAACTCATCCCCTCCAAGCCTGGCAAGAAAGTCAGTTTCTCTAAGCAAGCGTTGAATACGCTTGGCCGCGGTCTTAATTACCATGTCACCGACAGCGTGCCCGAGTGAATCATTAATCTGTTTGAAATAGTCCAAATCCAGTGAGAGAAGGGCGATATTTTCACCTGTACCCTTATTACACTTCACCGCCGCACACAGCTGCTGTTGCAGTAGGGTGCGGTTTGGCAGTTCAGTTAATAGATCATAGTGGACCAAGCGATGCAGTCGGTTTTCGAACAAAACGCGTTCGGTTATGTCCTTGCCAGTGGATATATAATGGCAGATCTTTCCTCGGCTATTACGGATAGGGGCAATGGTTTTTTCTTCATATATTATCTGCTCATCACCTTGCTTATGTGCAATAACCCGTTCAATGACATGGCCTTCTTTCAATTGTTTCTGGACATGTTTTACATCGTTATGGTTATTTAAGGTATTTCTTAATAACTCAATTGACTGCTTACCAATAATTTCTTTGGATGTTATGCCGTTATGTTTCTCAAAGGAGCGGTTTACATACTCAACAACACCTCTCCGATCTGTAATGATGATGGAATCATTACTTTGTTCGAGTGCCCGTGACATACTCTTGAGTTTTTCTTCCCGCTCAATCCAGTAGGTTACATCTCGCAGGTTTAGCAAAATTTCTCTGCTTGAACTGTAGGTCGTTTCGGTCGCGATGATCTCAATATGTTTAGTTTTTAGATTCGTAAACTGTAATCGGATCTTAATTGTTGGCTGATTCTTCTCTCTGAGCTGATGCAGTTGCTCAATAATGGCCTCTACTTGCCGCCGTGATTGTGAGCCAGGCAATAGTTTCGTCAGGGGACAGCCTAGTACTTCTTTATTATGAAGGGATAGAATTTGTATGGCTGCATTATTTGCTGTGACAATTTTCATGTCTTGATCTAGGGTAATCAAACCGTCAGGGGCATGGCGTAACACGGTGGCGTACTGTAAGGCTGTATCTTCAATCTTCAGCGTTAATTTGCGCTGTGCATTGAGTAGCTGGGATAGATGCCAAGCTAGCACCAAACAACCCGAAGCCAAGCTAATGATCAGTCCCGTAAAGATAATCAGTTTTAATATTCTTGCTTTAGTAAAAGCTAGCTCGGTGACTGCTGCTGTCATGTTAACGCGTGAAATGATTGTCCATGGCAAGTCCGAACCTTGAAAAGGTAAGGTGAAGCTGTCCTCTCCACTGAAAGCTGCACCGGAAAAAAAGCGGGTAAAAGTATAGAGGTAGTCACCTATGATGACCTGTCCCGAATCATTAAGGCTGATATCTTGCCATAGCTTTGGATATTGGGTGTTGAAATCTGATTGTTCTGGTTGGTTGAGAGATGGCATGAACTGCCATGCGCTATCACTTGTTGGTCCCAGTAGCCATTGGCCATGACTATTCACTAACCAGTTTTGGACTTGGTCCCAGCCGTATTGACCTTTTAGCTCCTCTAGGTAATCAATCCCCAAGTAATTGAGAGTGATAAGCCAGCTTTGTCCATTTATTTTAAAATGGCTGACAAAGCGCAGCATTGGCTTATGGGGGAGCTCAATCTGGCCATTTTCTTGGTTAAGGTCGAACTGAGAGGTGTAGAACCCTCCTGGTTGGATTTCTAAAGCCTCCTTGACATAGTCACGGTGGCTTTTGTCTTGAAGTTGGCTAGGGAGGACGGCTGTTGCTGTATCCCCGGACTTATTGATGCGGATGATTTCTTTGCCATCGGCATTGAGTAGCCGGACTTGATCATAATAGTGACGCGTGGTTGATAAACGCTGGAAACTAGCAGTCAGAATATCGTGCTGTCTTTCTATGTTTAATGATGTTTCGGAAAGCTCTTTGGCTTTCTCTGTGAGGTATCTCAAATCTTCAATAATCGGGGCGAAATGCAGGCGAGTTATATGCAAAGAGGACTGGTGACGGCTGTTTTCACGATCTTGAATACGGTGGTTTAGTTGGTTGATATCTTCATTGTAGATATAAAATATAGACGCTGACGTAATAGTCAGGAGGGGAATAAAAAAGAGGAAAAATCGTATTAAGGCTGTTTTCATTCTTCACCAAGATGCATATCAACTGATTTAGTATAGCTTTTTATTGCCTATCTATGCATACAAAAAGGTTAAATTAGTCTTACACATCACATTGCATACCGTGATTGGATTCATTGGATTGTACTATCAGCTTTTTTGGGGTTATCTCCCGCCTGTATTTTAAGGTTAATCGTTTTCACACGATCTGTTTTGCTTTGGTCTATGCATAAATAGATTATGCTGGTGAAAATACGTAACACTATGAAATTTATCGTTATTGATTAAATTCGCTCAGATGTTATTACTTTTAATAAGTTGTGATAAGGGATGTACATCGATTAAATCCAGTGGAAACGTTTACACTATGTGGCGTTGATCACAGAATTCATTTTGGGCTTACTGATAAACTTGCTCGCAGTTAAGAACAAGGTGCTGTTTTCTTTAGATGGTTTTGAATTAGACACCGACAGTGAATTGGGAGAGCGTGATGAAGGTATTAGTAACAGGCGGTATGGGCTATATCGGCAGCCATACCTGTGTACAAATGATTGAAGCAGGTCTTGAACCAATCATTCTGGATAACCTTTGCAACAGTAAAGAAGCCGTGCTTGATAGAGTGAACACACTGACGGGTGTAAAGCCTGCTTTCTATCAGGGTGACATTCGTGACCGTGAGGTTTTAGATCAAGTATTCTCTGAGAATGATATCCGCTCTGTTATCCATTTCGCTGGCTTGAAGGCTGTGGGTGAGTCTGTTGAGAAGCCACTTGAATATTACGACAACAATGTTCATGGCACATTGATGCTAGTAGATGCGATGAAACATGCTGGAGTAAACAGTTTGGTCTTTAGCTCATCGGCTACGGTTTACGGTGATCCCGAAGAGATCCCAATCAAGGAAACAACACCGACTGGTCAAGTGACGAACCCCTATGGCCGTAGTAAATACATGGTGGAAGAGTGTCTACGTGATATTCAAGTTGCAGCTCCAGAGATGAGTATCACTTTGCTGCGCTACTTTAACCCTGTTGGTGCCCACCCATCAGGCATTATGGGTGAAGACCCACAGGGTATCCCAAATAACTTAATGCCATTTATCGCCCAAGTCGCGGTAGGCCGTCGTGAATACCTTTCTGTGTTTGGCAATGATTATCCAACCCCTGATGGTACCGGTATTCGCGACTATATCCACGTTATGGACTTGGCGGATGGTCACATCGCAGCATTGCGAGCTGTGGGTGAAAAGGCTGGTTTGCATATTTACAACCTTGGTACAGGTAAAGGCAGCAGTGTACTTGATATGGTTGATGCCTTTAGCCAAGCGTGTGGTCATGATGTGGCGTATAAAATTTGTCCTCGCCGTCCTGGTGATATCGCTGAGTGCTGGGCTGATCCTGCAAAAGCACGAAACGATTTAGGCTGGGAAGCGAAATTTGATGTCACAGCGATGGCTGCTGATACTTGGCGTTGGCAGTCAGAAAACCCGAACGGCTACTAGATAGCCTGTTAGAAATTTTGGAGTCGGTTGTGTTTCACCCTATATATTTGCCTGCTCCTCCCCTTATTTTTCAGTAAGTTGTAATTACGAGATTTGACAATGTCTGAGCAAAAATTCAATCCAGTTGACCATCCTCACCGTCGTTATAACCCATTGACGGGTCAATATATTCTGGTTTCCCCACACCGCGCCAAGCGTCCGTGGCAGGGTGCTGATGAGACCCCAGAACAAGCGGAAGACAAAGCGTATGATAGCGAGTGTTTTCTGTGCCCGACTAATACCCGAGTATCGGGTGACAAGAACTCTGATTATGCTGACACTTATGTGTTCAACAACGACCATGCCGCTTTAACTCAAGATACGCCCGATGCGCCGGAGTCAGGCAACCCTCTGTTTCGTTGCGAAAGTGCCCGAGGCCTGAGCCGCGTCATTTGCTTCTCACCCGATCACAGCAAGACCTTGCCTGAACTTCCTGTTGGCATGATTCGTAAGGTCATTGATACCTGGAACGAACAAATTGAAGAGCTAGGTGAAAAATACGTTTGGGTTCAAGCGTTTGAGAACAAAGGTTCTGCAATGGGTTGTTCGCAGCCTCATCCTCATGGTCAAATTTGGGCAAATAGCTTTTTGCCAAATGAAATCGCGCGTAAAGACGAAAATCTACGTGCTTATTACCAAGAGCAAGGATCAAATTTGCTGGTGGACTATGCGAAAGCTGAAATGGCCGATGGTTCTCGTACTGTGGTTGAAACAGAACATTGGATTGCAGTGGTGCCTTACTGGGCTGCGTGGCCATTTGAAACCATGTTAATGCCGAAAATCCATGTTCGCCGCATGAATGATCTGACAGAAGAGCAGCGTGATGACCTAGCGGTTGCCATTAAGAAACTGACCAGTCGTTATGACAACCTGTTCAAGTGTTCATTCCCTTATTCGATGGGATGGCATTATGCACCATTCTTCAAAGAAGGTGATACGTCCACAGAGCATTGGCAACTTCATGCGATTTTCTATCCGCCACTACTTCGGTCTGCCACTGTACGCAAGTTTATGGTGGGTTATGAAATGTTGGCTGAAAGCCAGCGTGACCTTACTGCAGAGCAGGCGGCAGACAAATTACGCGCTCTAAGCGACGTGCACTACCGCGAAGCAAAAAACCAAAAATAATAAAGAACCCATATAGAAAGATAGGAACATTTTATGTCTAAAACACAACTGCTTATTGACGCTGTTAATACCTCATTCTCCTCCGTATTGGGTTACGAGGCTACACACCTTATCCAAGCACCTGGCCGAGTGAACCTGATTGGTGAGCACACCGACTACAACGATGGCTTTGTCCTACCATGTGCGATTGATTACCAAGCGGTCGTTGCTGCTGCCCGTCGTGAAGATAATATCGTCCGTGTTGTTTCTGTTGATTATGACAACCAGACCAAAGAGTTCGACCTAACAGCTGATATCACCTTTGATGAAGACTGCATGTGGATCAACTACATTAAAGGGGTAGTGAAGTGTCTACGCGAGCGCGGTTATGAATTTGCAGGTGCTGATATTGCAGTGAGTGGAAACGTGCCACAAGGTGCGGGCTTGAGTTCATCTGCAGCATTGGAAGTCGTTATTGGTCAAACGTTTAAAACCTTGTATGCACTTGAGATTAGCCAGCAAGAAATTGCGCTAAACGGTCAGCAAGCAGAAAACGAATTCGTAGGTTGTAACTGCGGCATTATGGATCAGCTGATTTCTGCTGAAGGTCAAGAAAACCATGCCTTGCTAATAGACTGCCGTTCACTAGAAACCAAAGCGGTTTCAATGCCAGAAGATATGGCGGTAGTGATTATCAACTCTAACAAAAAACGTGGTTTGGTTGATAGTGAGTACAATACTCGCCGTGAACAATGTGAAGAAGCAGCACGTATTTTTGGTGTGAAAGCGCTACGTGATGTGACTATCGAGCAATTCAACGCCCGTGCTGAGGAGTTGGATGAAATGGTTGCCAAACGTGCTCGTCACGTGATCACTGAAAACGATCGTACAGAAGAAGCGGCAATTGCCCTAAGCAAAGGTGATATAAAGCGTATGGGTGAGCTGATGGCACAATCTCATGCATCAATGCGCGATGATTTTGAAATTACAGTCCCTGAAATTGATTTCATCGTTGATACTGTGAAAGCAGTGATTGGTGATCAAGGTGGTGTTCGTATGACCGGTGGTGGTTTCGGTGGTTGTATTGTATCTATTGTTCCACCGGCATTGGTTAAAGAAGTGACAACAGTGCTAGCCGAGAAATATGAAGCTAAGACTGGTTTGAAAGAAACCATCTACGTGTGTAAGGCCAAAGCCGGTGCGGGTGCTATTGCCTAAGTTGAGTTTGCTCAAATAAGGAATGAATATGACACTACCTCAAAAAGTGTTAGCGCTGCACGACACTATGACTACGGAGGCGGCCTTTGATGGTCGTCCTGCTAGCCTATTTACCCTGACCAATGCTTCGGGGATGACTGCCACCTTCATGGATATCGGTGCCACTTGGTTAAGCTGTACTGTGCCTGTGAGCAGTGAAAATGGTGAAAGTAACGAAACACGTGAAATGTTACTAGGTTGCGCAACCATGGCCGATCACCAAAAGCAAAGTGCGTATTTTGGATCCACCGTTGGGCGTTATGCCAACCGAATCGCGAATGGCCAATTCATCACCGAAGGTGGAACAACCCAAGTTATTACTAATCAAGCGGGAAATACCTTACATGGTGGCCCTGACGGCTTCGATAAACGTCGTTGGAGTGTGATTTCGCAAAGCGAGTCAAAACTGGAACTAAGCCTAGTATCAGAAGATGGTGATCAAGGCTTTCCTGGCAGATTAGAAGCAAAAGTCACATTTGAACTGACTGCTGATAACACAGTTGCCATTAGTTATCAGGCAAACTGTGATAAACCATGCCCAGTGAACTTTACCAACCATGCTTACTTCAACTTGGCTGGTGAAGCTTCGGCTGAGGACTGTTTGCAGCATGAATTAATGATAAAGGCTGGTCATTTTGTTCCGACATCTGAAGTAGGGATCCCGACAGGCGAATTGAAATCGGTTGAACAAACGGGTTTTGATTTTCGTGAAGGTAAGACAATTGGACGAGATTTGCTGAGCGATCCTGAGCAGTTATTAGCAAAAGGGTATGATCATGCTTTCATTCTACCGTTTGAATTAACTAACGGTATTCAAGATTTTGCCAAAGTAGTCTCACCGGATCAGAAAGTGACAATGATGGTACAGACTACCAAGCCAGCGGTACAACTCTATACTGGTAACTTCTTGGCGGGTACCAAGGGTACGTCGGGTGAATATGGCATTCACCAAGGCTTTTGTTTAGAGACCGAGTATCTGCCTGATGCACCGAACCATCCGGAATGGCCAGGTGACAGTATCCTGCGACCAAACCAAACCTATGCCCATTACACAGGCTACCGTTTTAATTTTTAGTTGTTCTATTTCCTTTGTTGAAATTGGGGTTTGCCCGCTCAAGTGAGCGGGCTTTTTTATGCCAACGTGTGAGATTAACCATTACGTTATATGTGCCGCATTTTGGGGGCGTAATATTGCCCTTGATTCGCGAGAGAGTAAGATTTCATATGTTAATCAAAAAATGGGTAACATTATGAAAAATAGAATATTACTGAGTGTTTTTATACTCTCTGCGCTTTCTGGTTGTGCGTCTGTTCCTACAGCGAATATTGCACAGTCAAATGAAGCAAAACAGTTTGAGCAACCTACAGATGGCAAAGCGGGACTGTATGTCTTCCGTGTTGACTCTCCCGTAGGTGCTGCGTTGAAAAAGGATGTATTTCTTAATGGGGGCTGTGTTGGCGAAACGGCACCTGGTGTATTTTTCTATCAAGAAGTTGATGCTGGGAAGGAGTATATAATCAGTACAGAGTCGGAGTTTTCCCCAAATGCTCTTAAGGTATTAACAGAGTCTGGGAATCTGTATTTCATCGAACAATATATAAAAATGGGTTTGTTTGTTGGCGGTGCAGATGTTCGTTTAGTCGACGAAGTACAAGGAAAGCAATCTATCACTGAAACTACAATGGCAATTCAAGGTACTTGTAACTCTGTTTAGAATGCAGATGTAGCCAGTAACGGGGTGGGGGAAACATGATGAACTTACTACTTTCCCCTGCTTTCTTGGGCATGGATAGTTACCGAAGTCACGATGTACACATACGTACCGCTTAACGTTGTGTGAATTTCTCTATCACACGGTATAATCACAAATTGATATTTTGGGTACTGTGTATTGGTTGAAAAATGAAAAAAAACACGATGACCTTCATCGTCACTTTCGTGTCGGTGTTTTGTGCAATAACGGCTAAGAACTTCCTTGTTGGTGCATTCTTAGGGACTGGTGAGCTACACTTTTTGCTCGATACATTGATACTACTTGTGATTTATGTGCCTATTTACTTCGCTTTCACGAGGCTAGGCAAACGTTTCGTGAATAATGAGTAAACGAGCCCTTCGTTGTTATAAGGCACAAGCTGGTACTTTCATTTGAGTACCAGCTATATAAGGTAATAAGTCATTCTCTTCTGTTGGCCTTAACTGCGATTAGCATGGGTGAGAAGGTCAATGAGCTCGTTTTCGGTTTTTGGGGTCTTGTCTAATTGAATGTGAGGCGAAGAACCGCCCCAAAGCATGTAGGCTTTATCGGTACAATGGTCATGGTGAAACCATTTTCCGTCAATACAGATGTCGGTATAACATCTTGGGTCTTGAATAAGCTCCATATACACTCGTCCTCTTCGTTTAACATGTTTCCAACATACGACCAACTGATATGTAGTAAATTGATCCTGGTCATTAACGTATACATTTTTTGTATTAAGTGTTTCGCAAACTACTTTGTAACGTGCGACAGCACTGGGCTACATCACGTTTTGTGCTGAATATCTGAATTTAAAGCCTTTTAACAAGTTGGCGTTGCTGAAACAAGAAGCCCTGCAATTGCAGGGCTTTATTTAGGTGATAAAAATTACGAAAGGCTAGTTTGGTGAGAAGGTAAACTTGTCAATAGAGTTGTGGAGTGCAGCGACTAGGCCATTGACTTGCTTTGCAGCTCCTTGAACATCATTGGCAGAATGCTGGTTGTTAGTGGCCATCTCGGCAATTTTTTGCACACGTTCGGCAAGCTCTAGGTTTGCGCTGGACTGTTCATGTAATGAGCTGGTGACTTCGTCGATCAATAACATTAGAGCTTGTGACATTCCCTGCATCAAGCGCACTTTTTTTTCTGCCTCTACGGTTTGGGTCATGTTTTGTTCAACCGCACAGACACTGACTTCTATATGGTCGACTGTTGATTCAATCCCAGATCGTAGCTCTTGTATGGTTGATGCTATTTGCTTGGTCGAGTCGGATGTTCTGACGGCAAGGTGTCGGACTTCATCGGCGACAACCGCAAAACCACGGCCTTGATCGCCAGCTCGTGCAGCCTCAATAGCTGCGTTGAGGGCGAGGAGATTGGTTTGTTCGGCAACATCATTGATGACATTGACAATACCTTCAATTTCTTTGGAATGGTGACCCAACTCAGAGACAGCATCGCTTGAACGACGGGATTTTTCCGACAAGACACTGATATTGTCAATTGCTCTAAGCATTGTTGAAGCGCCGATATTCGCTTGCTCCCCACTGTCATTGGAGAGGGACTTTATTTTGTCGGCATCAAGTGAAATGGTATGAATGCTCTGGTTGAATTGCTCAACAACCGCGGCGATTGAGCCGGTATCATCTGATTGACGATCAGAGGAGCTGACAATGTCGTTGGCTAGTACATCAAGTTTTGCTGCTTCTTCGCCAAGTGCTTCGGCGCCACTATGAACCCCCTGTAATGTATTTTGAAAGGTAGCCATCAGGCTATTGAACGCGATTCCAACATCAGATATTTCATTGTTACCTTGTTTTGGGATCCGTACGGTGAGATCAAGATTACTTTCTGCTCGTAGAATAAGAGATTGTAGCTTTGCAAGTGGTGAGGTGATGCTTTTGGTGATGTAGAGTGAGACAACAATGAGCCCGATAGCCAAAACTGCAATCAAAACGAGGAAATCTCTTATGTTTTGGTAAAATACGGTATCAACATCATCGACATAAAGTCCTGTGTTGAGTACCCAGCCCCAAGGTTGAAAAGGGAGAGAATAGGCAATTTTAGGATAGGGAGTCTCATCTGACCCTGCTTTTTGCCAGTGGTAAGTCACAAACCCTCCACCTTTTTTGGCTGCCTCGACTTGATCACTGACAATTAGTACACCTTTGATATCCTTTAGGTTTGAGAGATCTCGACCGTTTAAATGTGGGCTAATAGGATGGTGTATCATGGTGCTTTTCATGTCATACACCATAAAGTATCCATTGTCGCCATAGCGCATGGCGTTAAGTGACGATATCGCCCTTTTCTGTGCCTCCGGAATTGTTATTTCACCTTGTTGAGCCTGTTTATAGAGATCCGAAACGAGTGTTTCAGCAGATTCGACAAGGACTTGAATTTGATGTTTACGTTCACCAAGCATGCTGTCTCTGCTGTCAAAAAGTGCAAACAAGGTGGCTGAAATGAGGGATACTACCGCGATCAGAATGATCAGCATCAAGCGTTGCTTAATAGATAGAGCGTTCATGGTTTCCTCCATGTCCCCACAAAAGGTAAGTAATTTATAAATTTACTGTCCAACTTACTTGAGTCTAGCAATGCAGACATGAATTGCTTGATATTTGGATATTAATAATCCCCGTTGTAATCAATTGAATATTCTGGATTGAATGCTGGAAAATGTGTTGGCTGTGGTCAGTCATTTCACTCGTTGTAACCTACCAGCAAGTTCCAAGTAACAAATTGCTCAGTTGTTTTCTTATTATTTTCAGTGATTTGCGCTGTAATTTTGAATAACGTTAGAGGCTATTTATCGCTCTGCGTGTAAAGTCAGGGCAATGGGTTGATTTAAAACGATTTAATAATTTATCGCTTTGATTGAGACAGAAACTTAGGGGGGCTAGATATGATGTTTGGAAAAAGCTATTGGTATCGTGTTAGCAGTATGATTGGATGCGTGCTTGTTTGTAGTTTATTGGCGCTTTCCCATTATGCATTTGCTGAAAGGAAGATTGATAAAGAAAAAATGGATCGTTACTTAACAACGTTAGCAGAAAATAACAAAGCAACACTGGGTGTTGTTGTGGTGGATAAAGGAAAAGTGACATACAGCCATCAAACGTCTACCCCGTCACAATTAAAAACAGAACAATCAGATATAGTTAAAAAATATAAAGCAGGCTCGATAACGAAAACATTTACATCTACATTAATTTTTCAATTAATAGAGCAAGGGGAAATAGAATTATCGACGCCCTTGTCAACATTCTATCCGGAGTTTGAATATGCTGATGACATTACAATAGGGCATATGTTATCTCATCGTAGCGGGCTTTATAATTATACTAACGCTAAAAATTTCATTGCATATTTTAATACGTACCAGACCAAAGAACAGATGTTACAGCGTGTAGCATCCTATCCAGTGGTATTTACTCCAAATAAAAAACATGAATACTCTAATACCAACTACCTTCTTTTAGGTTACATCATTGAAGATGTAACGGGTAAGAGCTATGGCGAAGTCGTAAAGGAAAATATTATTGATCGGGTCGGGTTGAAAAATACTGAATATTGCGCGAGTGAAACCAGTTGTGGCCAAGAGCTTGAGTCTTTTTTCTTTTCTGGTAATCAATGGTTTAAGTCGCCATCTTGGTCAATGAGTGTTGCCTCAGCTGCCGGTGCTATCATTTCAACACCATATGATTTAACAAAATTCATTCGTGCGCTTTTCAACGGCGAGTTGGTCTCTGAGGATTCTCTTAAGCAAATGAAAGGGACCTCAAATCTGTCCAGTAAGGGATTATTTAGACTACCGTTGTACTCAAAGTATTCTTATGGTCACCGTGGCTTGATCGAGAGTTTCAACTCTGATCTGAGCTATTTTGAAAGTGACGATCTGGCTGTGGCAATCAATGTTGATGCGCTAAATTATAACTTCAATGACATCACGATAGGCATATTGAGTATTTATTACGGCATACCCTTTACGCTCCCTAATTTCGAGCGTCAGCCAATCACTGTCGTAGTTGATAATTTAAAAGGGTATGAAGGTAGTTACACGAGCCCTGATTTTGATTTAGATATTAATCTTTCAGTGATAAACGGGATTTTGATGTTGCAAGCAACTGGTCAAGAGGCTATTCCGTTGGAAGCCTATAGCGAACATGAATTTGAATTCAAGCCTGCAGGTATATTGTGCAAGTTTGGAATGACCGCATCGGGTGATATTGACTACTCTAAGTTTGCCCTGCATCAAGGTAATTTGACGTTTGCTTATCAACGCCAGTAGCCCGCTCTGTACTTTTAGGTCACTTGGGTATAGTGCCTCGTTGGGACAGTACTGTGGGCGGCCTAACTACTTCAGCTGTAGTGATTTCACATAGGTCGTCGATAGCTTGAAAGACTCACAGGTGTGTTTGGCAACGGAGTGTTCAAAAAGCTGTCCGTTATCCAGGTAGGCGCGCTGAGAGACGGTAACTAAATGCTCGCCTTCAGGAATAATTAACCATTGGCTTTCTTGTTTGTTGGCTTGATCCACGGTGATCGTCAGGTTTGCACTGTGGATCCTTTGGTTTAGGGTCTCGGTTATGTAGCCGTAGATGGAATCTTCAGCTTGTTCAAGAGTCAGTCCTGTCACCACAGCAACGGGCATATAGGTATATTCAACGATGGTCGGCTGGTCATCGAGCGAGCGTAACCTAATGATTTCATACAGGTGATCACCAAGCTGCCCACAGACTAATTCTGCGGTCTCAGTATCAGCTTCGATAATACGAAAGTGCTTTACCTGTGTGGTGACTTTTTTCCCGGTGCCCTCGTAACGTAGCTTGGTGCCTTGTAAGTGGGTATCAGGTTGCTGAGGAGGGGTACTCTTAACAAACGAACCGGCCCCCCTTTTACGGACAACAATACCTTCCTTCACCAGGATATCCATCGCTTTTTTTAGGGTGATTTCACTGCATTCAAACTCGGCGGCGAGTTTCTTCCCTTCAGGAAGTTTCGCTGCAGCGCTGTATTCACCAGATTGAATGCGAGCTTTAAGTTGCTGATAGATAGCCTGATATTTGTTCATTGTTGTTTCATACACGTTAGGGACTGGCACAAGCAGAATACCTTAAATAGCTCTTTATAACAGCGGCTGATAGTGTGTTTAATGTGATCTATGTATGGTTATTGGTTTTTTCTGAGTGTAAAACCATATGGTTTTGGTTAGGGTCTTGCTATCAGCGTTGTTTGCACTAGGTGGTAACGAGCGACTTTTTGCAAACTGAATACATTAATGGCTAGCCTAGCTAGGGTGAATTATGAGTTTTCAAAACGAGTTTTTGTGGGGAAGTGCATCGGCAGCGTACCAGATTGAGGGTGCAGCAAACCTTGATGGCAAGGGGGATTCCATTTGGGACGTGTACTCCCGAGTACCAGGTAATACCTTCAAAAATACCACCGGTGAGGTTGCGATAGATTTCTACCACCGCTTTGAAGAAGACATTGCCTTGATGAAAGAAATGGGCCTGCAGGCGTACCGGTTTTCGGTGTCTTGGCCAAGGATCATGACTGATGGCCGTACGGTCAACCCCCAAGGAGTGGAGTTTTATCATAAGGTTATTGATACCCTCATCGCGAATGGGATCACGCCTATCCTAACGGCTTATCACTGGGACTTACCTCAGGCATTACAAGATGAATATCAGGGATGGGAGAGTCGCGATATCATCGAGGACTTTACTCGCTACTGTGAAGTGTTGTTTGAGGAATACGGTGATAAGGTTCCTTATTGGGTAAGTCTCAATGAGCAGAATATCTTTACCAGCTTAGGTTACTTACAAGCAATTCACCCGCCGAAAGTGTCTGACTTCCAGCGTTTTATTAATGCCAATCATATTGCCAATCTGGCTAATGCCAGTGCGGTGAAGAAATTCCGTGAGATGGGTATCAACGCCCAAATTGGCGCCAGTTTTGCCTATAGTCCAGCTTATGCGCAGTCAGCGAAACCTGAAGATGTCATTGCGGCGGAAGATGCCCAAGAGCTGCAAGATCTGTTCTGGATGGATGTGTATGCCAAAGGCCGTTATCCAAAAATTGCCTTGAAGCGATTGGAAAAATTAAATATCCACATCGACTTCCACCCAGGTGATAAAGAGCTATTGGCTGCTGGTGTATGCGATTTCATGGGCTTGAATTACTATCAGTCTGCGACTTATGTGGCTGCAGATAATAAACAAAGCATAGCCCAGACAGGGAACGCCTCCCAAGTGTCAGTTGTTTCTGAAATCAGTGACATTCCAACAGATAAGTTGTTTGCTCGCGCGGATAATGAATACTTGGATATGACGGATTGGAACTGGGCGATTGACCCAAATGGTCTACGAGTTGCGTTGCGTCGTATCACGTCCCGCTATGAACTGCCGATCCTGATCAGTGAAAACGGCCTCGGTGCGTTTGATACGTTAACGGAAGAAGGTAAGGTACACGATGATTACCGGATCAATTTCCTTCGCCGTCATGTTGAAGCGATTTCAGATGCCATTGACGATGGCTGTGAGGTTATCGGTTATTGTACCTGGTCTTGCCAGGATCTATTTAGCTGGTTGAATGGTTATGCCAAACGCTACGGTTTTATTTATGTTGACCGTGACGAAGAGAGCGAAAAAGAGCTTAAGCGTTACAAAAAAGACAGTTTTTATTGGTATAAGAAAGTTATCCAGTCTAATGGTGAACAGTTAGATTAGAGAGGACTCTATCGCAATAGTCTCTTTATCAGCCTATGCTTTATAAACCCATGCATCCGCATGGGTTTTCATTTTTATCATTTCTTTCTATTTCGTCATTGATAGTGTTTTATACTTCGCTGGCTTTCTTAGGCACCGACAAAACAAAACTGGTAATGCCATTATCGGATCGCACCAGAATGTCACCGTGGTGGATTTTGGCAATAGAACGGGCAATCGCCAATCCTAGCCCAGCTCCGGCAGTCGCTCGGTGCATTCTGGCTTTATCAACCCGGTAGAATCGCTCGAAAATATAAGGAAGGTTTTCAGCGGGAATTGTTTCCCCTTTGTTGATAACGGCTACTCGGGTAGACGTTTCATTTTCACTAATTTGGATCGTAATGGCTTCGTTATCATCACTGTGCCTGACTGCATTGGATATAAGGTTGCCGATAGCGCGTTTGAGCATCTCTTTATCCCCGTGGACAAAGCCAGATCCCGATAGGTTGATGGTAACGCCTTTTTCTTCTCCTGCCAGTTCATAATATTCAGCCAAGTCTTCAACAAGTGGGCTAAGAGCAATATCTTCATTGGCGGTTTGCAGCAAGTTATGCTCAGATTTAGCCAAATACAACATGTCGGTAATGGTTTTAGTTAAGCGGCTCAGCTCTTCAGAGGTTGAAATTAGGCTTTCCTGATATTCATCAGTTGTGCGTGGGTGGGCGAGGATCACCTGAGTTTGAGTCATCATATTGCTTATTGGTGTACGAAGCTCATGGGCTATATCGGATGAGTATTCAGACAAGCGCTCGAACTCTTTCTCTAATCTCGACAGCATATCATTGAACATAACAACCAAGTGTTGTAGCTCGCTTGGAAACTGAGCTGGCTCGACGCGCAGGTTTAGCTTCTCGGTGGAGATTTGCTGCATGTGTTTCTCAAGCGTTTTAACAGGACGCATACCTTTTTTAACGATTAACCAGCCAAGAAAGCCACTGACAATACTGGCAAAAAGCGTCGTCCAGAACAGTATTTCAGTAAAACTGGTAAGAAATGTACGCTGATGGTTGATGTTAAGCCCTAAAATGACATCGTTTTCGGGCTCTTTGTTAACAGGAAAGCGAAACGCCCGGTAGCGGTTGTTGTTATCTTGCCATTCCACCGCTTCTGTTTCACGGTGAAGGATAAAGTCTTGGGGCAAGTTGATAGATTCGGTCTGGTAGATAACTTTCTTTGAACTGTTATTGATTAACCATAGTTTATTCTCCCCCAGCTCAAAAAAGGTACCGTACTTTGCAATAAAATCGTTTTGCAGTTGAAGGGTATTGATGGTTTTGTATTTTTGCTCAATGGTATATTGATCTTGGGCGTAGAAGTGGCGTTTAAGGTGATAAAGCGTTGTGGCACTCAATGCAAATAATACAAGAATGGAAGCAGTAAAGAAGGAAACAATCAGTTTCGATGACATTGAGTTGAACATTGCGTTTTTGCTAACCTTGTTCATCTAGCATGTATCCCATTCCACGAATTGTATGGATCAACTTGGGCTCGTACCCTTTGTCGACTTTCCCACGCAGACGTTTCACCGCGACATCAATAACATTAGTATCACTGTCAAAGTTCATGTCCCACACGATAGATGCAATTTCTGAGCGCGATAGCACTTCGCCTTGGCGTCGCATCAAGAGTTCGAGTAAAGAAAACTCTTTGGCGGTGAGGGTGATACTGTCACCTTCTCGTGTCACTCGGCGTTTGAGTAAATCAAGGTGAAGATTGGCAACTTCTAGGGCGAGTTCTTTTGATGGTGAGGGTTGTTTTCTGCGCAAGGTATTTTTTATACGTGCGACGAGTTCAACGAAGGCAAAAGGCTTAACGATATAATCGTCAGCACCCAATTCCAGCCCTTTGACTCGGTCTTCGACCTGATCTCTGGCGGTCAACATAATGACAGGCGTTTCTATATTGCTGGCTCGCAGGGTAGTTAATACTTGCCAACCATTAAGTTGTGGCAACATGACATCTAGGACGATGAGATCATAATTGGCGCTGGTGGTTTGGTATAAACCATCAACGCCGTCTGATGAGAGGTCGACAACATAGCCTGCTTCGGTGAGCCCCTTTCTAAGGTATTCACCGGTTTTGGGTTCATCTTCAATAAGCAGTAACTTCATGTTCACCTCAAGTCTCTTCTCATATTTAGCCTCTAGGGTTGGTTCCCTCAACCCTTTGTTCAGCAAAGTTCGTGTTAGGATGTTATTAGTATATTCAGGCAGATGTATGATACCTATTAGTTATTATCGTAGCGGAAGTGCTCGTAGCGTACATTGACGTTTGCACGATATTCGACATTTCCATCAGAACTCATCATTTCATCGACGGTGACATAACCGTTATCCTGAATACGTAGGCTAGAAATCTCTTTCGGGCCCCATGCCATAACACGTAGCATTTTGTGTAACTCTGCAGGTTTGCTCTCTTCGAGAACATTGAGAACTTGCAGACCTTCAGCATAGGCATCTTGGCGAGTGTCGAATGTTTCCGTTGTAATGACACGTTCATTACTTTGCACGCTGTATTTGCTACCGGCAATCAGTGGTGTTGAAGCCATTGATGGTAAGCTAAACAAAACAAGTGTGGTTGCAGCAGCGATAGTCTTAAGTGATTTCATAGTGGTGTCCTCTTCAGTGTTTGACTTTACGTGATAGAGAATACCGAACTGACGGTGACCAAAAACGGACGCCAACATGACATTTTTGTCATGTTGAATTTATGATTGATATCGTGATTGGAGAAAAGGATGGAACCACGTATAAGTATTATCACGCTGGGGGTAGCAAGCCTTGAGGTTTCATTCGAGTTCTACAGTAAACTCGGTTTCCCGTCATCAAAAAAGCCAGAAGACGGCATTATTTTTTTCAAAACGGGTGGGGTCTGTTTAGCGTTATATCCGCTAAGTGAATTGGCAGAAGATGTCTCTCGGGATTTCAAGGTGGTAAAAGCGGGCTTCTCCGGCGTAACCTTGGCCCATAATACCCGGTCGAAACAAGAAGTGGATGCGGTATTGGCTCAGGCGGAGTACGCCGGGGGTAAAATAGAGAAACAGGCGCAAGATGTATTTTGGGGCGGCTATAGCGGCTACTTCTCCGATCCCGATGGGTATCTATGGGAGGTCGCTTATGGAGATTGTTGGGAATTCAATGATGACGGTAGCTTAGTTATCGATTAAAACACCCGTTATAAATAAAACGAATTACAGTATTTGTGAAGCAAGGAATAAACATGATCAAAAGAGTAGGTGATACGGAAATTCAAACTAAGCATCGGGCGACATGTCATTGTGGGGCAGTCGAAATAGAGCTGACACTACCCAATGGGATAGAAAATCCCCGCCGCTGTGATTGTTCAATATGCAGGCGTAAAGGGGCAATAGTGGGGTCGGTAAAACTTGATGGTATTCGTATAATTAAAGGTCAAGATGTTCTTAAACTTTATCAATTTAATACCCATACCGCCAAGCACTACTTCTGCTCTGAATGTGGCATTTACACTCATCACCAAAGACGTTCAAATCCCGAAGAGTATGGTTACAACATAGGGTGCCTGGAAGGTGTCAATCCCTTTGAGTTAGGTGATGTGGTGACAAATGATGGCGTGAACCATCCAGCAGATAGGAAGCAAAATTAATTTATGCAACAAGCGATATCTGGTTATCACCTCGATGAAGAAAACGATTGGGTGGCTGAATTAGAGTGCGGCCACAACCAGCATGTCAGACATCAGCCACCCTTTATCAATCGTCCTTGGGTTGTTTCTAAAACAGGTAGAAAATTGATGCTGGGTTATAGGCTGGAATGCAAGAAGTGCGATAAAGGTATGCCTGTCGATAATTGATAAACGGTATTTTTAAAAACCAGTTGATGGAATATGTCCCATTTGTAATGGGATATGGGGTACATCTACAACTCAACAGTGACATCAGTTCAAAGCAATGGTGGGCTCTACAGTACGAACAGTCTACATTATGATTTATAAGACAAAATGCTGATCTAAGTACGTAAATTATCTTTACAAAAACACAATAAAATATCGTTTGATTGACGGTCTTTTACGCTCATTTACAGTGTGCTTGTATTATTGTTGAGAAATAAAACGACTTATATGAAGTTGTTATTTCTTATGCTCTATAGATTTATTGTGCTTGGTAGAGGATAAAGTGGGTGACGGTAAAATATAGTGGTTATTTGTGTTTTTTTAGAATTATTACTCTGTAAATTAATAATTATCAGTTAAATTGGTTATTCGTAAGCCATGCGTATACGTATGTAAAGCACTGTCAGGACAATAAATCATGTTCGAATAATTCGAACGACATGATTAATTCTATATGTTTCATTATATTGATGCCCCAGCTAAATTTAACTCCGAACCCAAACGAATATATTAACGGAGAAATATTATGCTTAAGCTTACAGGTACCATGATTGCTGCGACTGTATTACTAAGCTCACCAGTGATGGCTGATTTAAACCTTGATGTTACTCCTCAGAACGAAGGTGCATGGGTAAAAGTAAGTGAAAACGGAGCACCAGCTAGCAACGTTACAATTACTACCAATGTTCCAGGTACAGGCTCTTTCACCACGGATGAGCATGGTAGGGCTTATGTGACTATTGCATCTAACCGATCAGGTAGTGTGAAATTCAGAGCAATGGATGTAGAAGGTAACCTTGCTTACAAATCGGCGCTAATTAGCAAAGATAAGTAACCGAATAAAATCTTTATGGAAGAGTTGGAAACGGATATCCAGCATGCCAAACGTGGTATGACTACTGTAAATGATTCAACAAGAAAAAGGCCGGAAAGACATTCAGAAGTCTTTCCGGCCTTTGTCATTTGCTACTAAGAAAACGATTAGTCGTCGACAAGCCAGCCATTCGTTACGGCTAAGTCAATTTGTTCGCAAGCATATTGCCATAGCTTAGGTGTGACTTTTTCCAAGTATTCATTACGCTTGAGTACCTGCTGCTTGGTCACTGTGTGCTTCACCCAGCTACCACCACCGTTGGACATGTTCTGGATCAGCGGCAAAATGCGATCCATCGCTTTGGCAAAGCGGGCATCAGCGGTTTCAGCTTGTTCAAATTCCAACCATAGCGATTTCATCTCAGTGAACTGCGCTTCTGGCAGTAAGCCAAACAAGCGGTTGGCTGCAGCAATTTCTTTTTCTTCCTGGCCGTCTAGTTCATGTTGCGCGGCAAAAGCAAAAGTATCACCCGCATCAATTTCAACAATGTCATGGATCAGTAGCATCATAACTGCGCGATTCACATCGACAGGCTCTTCGATGTAATCCTTTAAAATCTGCGCCATAAGAGCAATGTGCCAGCTGTGCTCCGCACTGTTTTCCTGGCGATTGTTATCTGGCTTTACCATGGTTTTGCGGTAGACCGCTTTTAAGCGATCCAATTCATTGATAAAGGCCAACTGTTTATCGAGATTAAGCATACATTCCTCTTATTGCTTTTCGATCGTTGTGATCGCGTTATTTCTGGGTGACGGACAAGCGTCGTACTAGGGTAGGAACAAACATCCGGGTACACGTCTTGTTTTCCTCACCTTTTGCCAATGACAACGATAGGTTCGCTGCTTGCTCAGCCATGATGTTGATTGGATAACGAACCGTGGTTAGTTTCGGGCTCAAATATTTTGCGATGATACCATCATCGAAACCAATCAGAGAGATATCTTGTGGTGGGATCATGCCGTTTTCTTCCAGTACCGATAAACACCCAGCAGCCATGTTGTCGTTGTAAGCGGCAATCGCCGTAATTGGCAGGTTTTTGGAGAGTAGATTCATCATCGCATGCTCACCACCTGCTTCATCGGGTGAACTGTATTCGATGTAGCTGTCATCGGTTGGTAGGTTATAAGTCCGTAGTGCATCGAGGTATCCGGCGAGGCGCTGTTCGGTATCTTCAATGTCATGGTTTGAGCAGGCATAACCGATATGCTGGTGGCCGTTCTTGATCAGGTATTCAGTTGCGAGATATGAGCCTTTATGGTTATCGAGTGCAATACAGCGATGGGCTATTTCAGGAATATAACGGTTGATAACCACCATTCCCGGTACCTCATTGGCAAAATCAATCAATTCTTGATTGCTCAGGCCTTTGCTGTGAATGATAAGTGATTCACAACGGCTGTTGATGAGTAGTTCAATGGCTTCTTTTTCTGTCGTGGCGTTGTGATAGCCATTGCCGATCAGGATTTGTTTGCCGTTTTGCCGTGCAATCTGGTCAATGGCTTTTAACATGGAGCCAAAGAAGGGATCAGAGACATCGCCGACAACTACGCCAATAGTATTGGTGGATTGGCTGACCAAGGCCCTGGCATTGGCATTGGGGCGATAGCCAAGCTCTTTCATTGCCTGAGTCACCGACGAAATCGAGGCCTTACTGGCTTTGGGGGATTTATTGATCACTCGTGATACTGTCGCAACGGAAACACCGGCCAGCTTGGCCACATCCTTAATCGTAGCCATGGCTACACATCCTAGCTCAAATCAAACTTGGTGCCTATTTAACACCGACTGTGTAACGGGTGCAATGATAATGCAGTAAAAAGATCAGAGCTATTACACATAATTAATAAAATCAATAGGAAAGGTTAGTGTAACCGTTACCATAAAAGTGAAAAGGGGAGCAGTCATTAACCGCTACCCCTTCGTTTTCCTATCACTGAGGATCAGCTAACCTCAATCGGCCCACCGAACGAAGTAACCGGTGGTACGGTGCCGGTGAACTTCTCGAATTCAACCAGACAAGTGTTGGCACTGGTTGCCTGAGCAAGTTCTGAAGATGGAATATCCTGCGTGAGGGTATTTGGATCGCCATAGGTATCTATAGCACCGACTTTCTCACTCAAAGGACCATACCAAGCACCTTCTTCGATGCGAACGACACCCGGTGCGTAGCTATCGGTCAATACAGCACCAGCCAGCAATTGGCCACGGTCGTTGTAGACGCGGACCAAGTCACCGTTTTGAATGCCCTTGGCAGCGGCATCTTGTGGGTTGATATAGATCGGTTCGCGATCTTGTACCGCGTAGGTGGCACGGAAATCTTCCGATTCACACATTTGCGAGTGCAAGCGCTTGTCTGGATGGCATGACTGCAGCCAGTACGGGTGTCTGTCTGAACCCGGACCGCCGTGCGAGCGCTCGCTCTTCTCGAACCACATCGGGTGACCCTGGCAGTGCTCGTAGCCAAAGCGGTCAATCTTACGGCTGGTGATTTCGATAAAGCCTGACGGTGTACCCAATGGGTTGATCTCCGGATCTTCACGGAAATCAGCATGGCGAACCCAAGGTTTACCTTTACCTGCATCGAAATAGCCCTGTGCCCAGAACTCATCGAACTCCGGCATATCGAATTTGGCCTTGTTGGCCTCACGACATTCGCTATAAAGCTGGCGTACCCACTCCATTTCGTCCATTCCACGGGTATATTCTTTGTGACGCCCGAAGCGACGAGCGACTTCTGTCATGATCTCGAAGTCAGTTTTCGACTGGAACAACGGGTCGACCAGTTTCTGCATCGCAATCAGACCACGGCCACTGTACGAGCCATAGACATCGATATCATTCCGCTCCCACTGGGTACAAGCAGGAAGAACGATGTCCGAGAAGCGGCAGCTTGCTGTCCAAGCAAAATCTATGGTCACGACGGTTTGCAGCGCTTTAAAGGCTTGCTTCATCTTGTTGCGATCTTGGTGGTGGTGCCAAGGATTACAACCACTGATCACCATCATTTTGTAATCTGGCAACGTCACTTTCGAACCGTTGTAGCGGATTTGCTTACCGGGTTCTAGCAAGCAGTCAATCCAGCGGGCAACCGGAATGGTGCTGCTGTAACCGTTAAAGTCGCTGTTGTCCCATTTAGGTTTCTGGCCTTCATCTGGGTTACGCGGAAAACCGCCCGGTGCGGCAAAGCCCGTAGAAGGAACACCGATTGAGCTGTAGTGGTGACCGTATGAGATACCACCACCCGGTAGGCCGATTTGGCCGACCATAGCAGCAATAACGGCTCCCATCCAATATGGCTGCTCACCGTGTTCCTGACGTTGGATACACCAGCCGAACAACATCTGGGTACGGCCATTGACCAGCATACGGGCAAACTCGCGGATCTTATCTGCCGGTACGCCACAAATGTCTGCTGACCATTCAGGTGTCTTCTCGATCTTGTCTTTGGTTTCACCCATCACATACTGGATGAAATCATCAAAGCCCAGGCAGTACATCTTGATGAAGTCTTTGTCATACAGCTCTTCAGTGTAGAGGGTATGAGCTACACCCAGCATAAACGCCACATCGGTTTGTGGGTTAATGAACAGGTGGTCGTTATCAAGGTACTTCTGAGTCTTGTTCTTGACTGGGTCAACAGACAACACATTGATTTCGCCTTTGGCGACTTTCTCTTTAAGTTGCTCCAAATAAGCGAAAGACTCATGGGTTTCACAGTTCCAGCCAACCTGCAGGTTTTTTACCGGATCGTTAGCCCACAGTACGATATTGTCACTGTTCTCCAGAATTTCGGACCAAGACGTTCCCTGTGCATAGACTTCGGTTGAGCCTAGCACGTAAGGCAAGATGGTTTGGCCTGCGCCGGTTGAGTAGTCACCTACTTTCTTGATGTAGTTACCGTGCATGCCTACAACACGCTGCATGTGGTTGCCACAACTGTGGAATTGACCGGTCTGGCGCCAACCGGTTTGACCTGCGTGCAGTGCCCATGGGCCGTAATCTTTCTGAACGCGCTCCAGTTCACGGTAAAACAGATCGATAGCTTCATCCCATGTCACGCGGACAAAGCGGTTGTTGCCACGGGTGTCGGCACTGTATTTGTGCTTCTTCAGCCAGTCGAGGCGAATCATTGGGTAGCGTACACGTGATGGGCTGTAAAGGATCCCCTTGATGCCATTAAGCATCTCAGTTGGGTGCTTATCCAGTTCCAGTGGTTTGATTTCTTGTAGCTTACCGCCGTAGATATGAGCGCGGAACGCCCCCCAGTGAGAACCAGAGACCTTCCAGGTCCCAACGGTTTCAGCTGCCATGGCGTTATTCATACCTAACAGGCTAGGACCGATCACTGATGCGGCGCTGGTGGCCACCATACCTTGTAGGAAGCGTCTTCTGCTTACTGACATATTCAATTACTCCGTCAATTGCTTAGTGGTGGCCATCTGCAAAGTCAGATGAGTGTTTCTGTAGGTACTTCAGTACCAAGGCTTTGCTATCGGTATCGAAGTTAACGAATGCCATCATGCCGTTGAACATGCCTGGCCAAGTGTTGGTATCAAAGTGTGCTTCATCTGGCTGGGTATGACACACAGAACAGTTAGTGTTGTAAGACTGTCGGGCTTTATCCCAAATAGGTTGCGCATCGGCCATCAGCGCTTCTTTTTTCATCCACACTTTGGCAGTAACGCGCTGCCAAGGAAGGCCGGTAAGGTCATCTTCTTTACGTTCGAACTTCTCAACGACCTGATCATTAGTCGCTGACTCTTTCAGCAGTGAGGCTACGGCAATGTTCATGCCGAAATCTTCCTGGATCACTCGGCCAAATCCTTTATCCTTGCGCCAGCCAGAGACTTCAACTTCGATAGCATCCGCTGTTTGGTTAATCACTTTGACTGTTGAAGCCGGGTTTAGCAGGCCAGCTTCTGTTTTTAGGGCCTTTTCTTCGTAAAGAGGCAGATGGCGGACGCTGACATACTCTTGGCCCGTCTCGAACTTGGTGCTTGATGCGAGCTGTTCTAGTTCGCCAATCATGCCGCCAGAGCTGTCCATGTTCTTTGGTAGGTTATGGGCAATACCTTTGTGGCAATCTACACAGCTTTGGTCACGTTCGGCGGCTTGCTTCATCTGGATACGTGCCGTTGGGCGCATGTTGTCGAAATCCATGCTGTCGTAGTTGTGGCAGTTTTTACATTCCAGCGATTTGTTGGAAGAGAAGCGATCCCATTCATGTTGGGCCAGTGCAACGCGGCGTTCTTCGAATTTTTCTTTGGTGTCTAAATCACCGAATACTTGGGCGAACACTTCTTTGCTAGCTTGCATCTTACGCGCAATCTTGTCGGTCCAATTATGCGGAACGTGACAGTCAGGGCAAGTGGCGCGAACACCGGAAGTGTTTTTCCAGTGTACGGTTTCTTGTAATTCTTGGTATACGTTGTTTTCCATGGTATGGCAGCCAATACAGAATTCTTCGGTATTGGTTACTTCCAATGCAGTATTAAAACCACCCCAGAAAATAACCCCGGCAATAAAGCCGCCAAGGGTTAATACCCCAAGGCTGATATGGACACTTGGCCGAGAAAATGTCCGCCAAGCTTTAGTGAGAAATGTTTTCATGTTGTGTACTCAGTGTGTGGTTATTTGATTGTTGTTATATCGGCTTATCCCATGTGGCCAGGAGGCCCCATGAAGAAGATCTGCATCATCCATACGAAAAAACCGTAGCCACCGACGGCGGCAACACTGAGGATGGGAAAGAGAAATACTGTGATGAAAAAGAAAGCACGCCACTCACGTTGCTTTTCATCCTTAGCAACTGTGCTGATTCCATTGTTCATAGATTTACCCGTTCTACTTTGTTAATTGAGCTAAAAGAAAAGTGTTAACAAATGTTTTGAGAGGATCTTAAAATATATTTCCGGGGTGATTCAATTGGGCAAAAGATATTGATTTAACCTAGTTATCCCTTTTTTGATCTGTAACGGAAAGATGAATGGTATGCGATCTTATGTAACTACTTATGGGTAATTATGAAGAAGTGTTAATGGGGGTTTGTGTTTAATTATGGTTAAATTGGTTTGTATTTTGTTGCTTTGTTGATCTTCTCTATTAGAATAACACGCGATAACAACGAGATTGTTGGTGTGCTGATCAATTTAAAGTGTGATCTAGATCTATATGAATATTAACCATGTAAACGAAGAGGGCATTCTATACATAATCCAGCATCTCAATTCATTGAACAAAAATAAGATATTAAATATGTTTCAGTGTGGGCTTGATTAGAAATGATTTATTACAGAGTTTGTTTCTGTGGTGATTGCTTACTCGACATAAAAAAGCTGGCGTCTGCCAGCTTTATACCCAAGCTACTTCAAGGTTCAGCGAGAATTTGACAACCCTCTGAATCCTGCACCTTGAGGTAACTTGGGTATATATTAAGAGCTCGTTTGTCGAAATCTACTTATCGTGCGACTTCGAAAGCAAGTGCTTTCTTTTCTACCTGCCTGAAAATGAGAGTAAGCACACCATTGACTGCCAAATAAAAGGCGCCAGCGACGCTAAAGACCATTAATGTATCGTAGGTCTGGGCGTTGATACGCTGTGCATACCCCATAATGTCCATAATGGTGATGGTACTGGCAAGTGATGTGCCCTTGAATACCAGAATCACTTCGTTGGAATAAGCGGGAATAGCCCGGCGAATCGCATAAGGTAACAATACCCCTAAGGTTGCTTTGGTATCCATCCCCAAGGCTTTGCAGGCTTGCCATTGGCCGGAAGGAATTGCATTGAATGCGCCCTTGAACAATTGCGTGCTGTATGCTGCCGTGTTAAGCGCGAGTGCAAGCATCGCGCAGAACCAAGGTTGGCGTAGCCAGTACCACAATACACTTTCACGTACCCACTCAAACTGACCCGGGCCGTAGTAAATCAAAAAGATCTGTACCAGTAGGGGAGTGCCGGTAAATAAGGTAATAATGCCTCGGCTCAACCAGTGAAGGCCGGACGTTTTCAAAATAAGCGTTAAAGTCATCAATAACGCTAATGTACAACCTACGATCAAGGAAACGGCTGTTAGCTCAAGACTGACGACTAACCCTTCGAGCAGTTGCCAAACGTGCAGTTCATTCATGCGCTTGCTCCTTTTACTGGGTTAGCGTGTACTGGCTTGCTTTGTACTGATTTACTTTTAACAGACGCGCCTTGTGATGAGTTGCCATCTTGTACGCTGAATTTTTTGTCTAGCTGCTTAACCACACGCTGAGTGATCAATGTGATGACCAAATAGACGGCTGCTGCGCAGGCATACCAAGTAAAACTTTCGTGGGTAGCTGCTGCTGTCAACTGGGCTTGTTTTAGTAGGTCAGTAACACCAATCAAAGAGACCAGTGCGGTGTCTTTGAGCAATACGAGCCATTGGTTCGTCAAGCCAGGAAGGGCATGTCTAACCGCTTGTGGCAGAACAATCTTAAAGAAAGCACGTGGTTTGCTGATCCCTAATGCACTTGCCGCCTCACGCTGACCATTCGGTACAGCCTTTAAAGCACCTCGCAATGTTTGGGAGGCATAAGCAGCAAAAATAAGGGATAAGGCAATGACCCCTGACAGAAAAGGGCTAACTTCGATGAAATCTCCGGTCAGCAAAAACAATATTTGCGTTGAGCCGAAGAAGATAAACAGTACAACCAATATTTCAGGTAAGCCCCGAAGCACGGTGACCAGCGCGGTAACAGGCCAAGCAATGGCACGGAATCGCGACATTTCACCACTGGAAAATAATACTGCCAAGACTAATCCAACAGTGACGCTGGCTAGGCTAAGCTGGATAGTGACCCAGCTCGCCTCTAGTAGCGTCAGAGCATAACCTGATAACGCCATAAATTACTCACCGAAGTATTTGTCGAAGATCTCATCGTACTGGCCGTTGGCTTTAACGGTTTTTAGTGCCGTGTTTAGCTTGTCCAGTAGCTCTTGGTTGTCTTGGTTAATAGCGATGCCAAAACCGTTACCGAAGTATTTTGCATTGGTTACTTGTTCGCCGACATACACTAGGCTGTCGCTTTTCTTAAACCATTCAGCCACCACGGCGGTATCACCAAAGATTGAGTCGATACGACCATTTTGCATGTCGATAAATGCATCTTGGTAGCTTGCATAAGGAACGGCGGTAACGCCATCAAGCTGTTCTGTCAGGTAGCTTTGGTGGGTTGAACCGTTCTGTACGCCTACGCGCTTACCTTTGAGAGCGGCTTGATCTGCTACTTTGCCATCAAGAGCAACAAAAGCCGCAGAGTTGTCATAGTAAGCGTCTGTGAAGTTAACCACTTGCTGACGTTGTTCAGTGATATCAATACCCGAGATAGCTGCATCATAACGACGGAATTTTAGAGCAGGGATAAGGCTGTCAAAAGGTTGGTTGTGGAAAGTACACTTTGCCTCGATCACATCACACAGTGCATTGGCTAAATCGATATCAAAGCCCTGAATTTCGTTATTCTCATCAACGTATTCGAATGGGGCATAAGTCGCTTCCATTGCAAACTTGATTTCTTCCTGAGCGGCGGCGTTAGCTGAAGCCAAACCAATTATTGTTGCCAATACAATCTTTTTCATCGCGATACTCCGTGCGTCGTTAGGTGCAGCATCACGTGGGTGGGTGATGCTGAAATAAGAGGTGTAAAACTAAATTAATGTGCGAGGTATTCTGCAAATTCCGGTGTGGCCGGATGGGTAAATGCCTCTTTGGTGCCATGTTCCACCATGTGACCTTTTTCAAGGTACAGAACGTGACTGGCAATTTTCTTGGCGAAATCTACTTCGTGGGTTACTACCACTTGGGTAATACCTGTTTCACCGAGATCATTAATGATCTTGACCACCTGATTGGTAATTTCAGGGTCGAGCGCCGCAGTTGGCTCATCAAATAGCAGCACCTCAGGCTTCATCATCAGGGCGCGGGCAATGGCTACGCGTTGTTGTTGACCCCCAGAGAGTTGCAGCGGCCAAGCATCGGCTTTATCTGCAAGCTGTAATCTTGTCAGTAGGGCTATGGCCTCTTTTGTTGCCAACTCTTTATTCATCCCTGTAACTTTCATTGGGGCTTCAATCAGGTTTTCCATCACCGTAAGGTGGGGCCAGAGGTTGTACTGCTGAAAAACCATACCAACTTTACGTCTTAGTTTAAGTGCCTGCTTTTCGCAGATTGACTGAGAAAAATCATAGGCTTCGTTGGCGACCTGTAGCTGACCACTGTTAGCGTTTTCCAGCAAGTTCAGTACTCTTAGCAAAGAGCTTTTGCCTGCGCCACTTGGGCCAAGCAATACCAAGGTTTCCCCTTTACCACAGGTGAACTCAACATCATGAAGAACCTGGGTATCACCATAGAATTTATTAACACTCTTAACTTGAATACTCATGCTGACTTACTGCATTAAATGTCACTTAATGGTTATATTACCCAGAGTGAGATCTTATGCAAGAAAAATGTATAAAAAATTCCATAGGTTACATTTTTGTTTGATTTTTGTTCTAGGTTTTGGCTTTTTTGCCATTTAAACTACTGTAAACACATGAGTGACGTGGCAGATGTGAAAAGAGAAAGAAAGTGAACAAGCATGGAGGGAATAATTACGCATTTATCTGGCGAAAGGAAAGGCCCTCATGGAGTAGCAGATGTAAAAAAGGCCACTTAGAAAGTGGCCTTTAACTATATGGGGTTTACCGCGCGATGAAATTATGCCGTTTGGGCAATTTCAGCTGTTTCGCGGCGTGCTTTAACCACAAACGCATAACCGATAAGTGCCACAAAACCTGTGATAAACATCGCGATGGTTACTGTTATCAAACCGTGCATAGCAAATGCTGATACCAAGCCACTTGCTGCGAAACATACCATCGTTTGGAGGAAGTTAAGTAGCCCAGCTGCTGTCGCACTACAGTTTTTAAAATCTTCCAGCGCTTTACTGATGATTAGCGGGTAGATTGCACCGTTAGCCACCGCTAGGAAACAGAATGGCACAAGGATAGGCCAAATTGTGGTTGGCTCAGTTTGAATCGAGATCATGAACATAATCGTTACGCTGGCAAAGAATAGCTTCAGGATCCACGGAAGCAATTGCTGGCTATCGTATTTGTTCAGCAGGGTGCGGCAACCGTAACCACCGATGATGAACGCAACAGTTTGCGGCGCGTAGCTCAGACCGATATCTGCACCTGAGTAACCCATAGCGGCCATTACAAATGGTGAGCCTGTTAGGTAAGCAAAGAAAGCAGCAGAACATGCAGCGAAGATGATCATGTTACCAATGAATTTTTTTGAACTCAGTATTTGGGCATAGTCACGGCGTAGTTGTACCATTACTTTTTCTTGTTTTTTGTCCAAATTAGCACTTTCAGTTTCCTTAAGCGTCATAATGGACAAAACAGCACCAAAGCCAACTAGAGCAACAAAGATGCTTCGCCAGCCAAACTGGTGCTCAAGCATTGCGCCTGCAAGTGGTGCTAATGCCGGCGATAGTGCTACCAACGGCATGATAGTTGCGAATACACGCTCAGAGACCTTGCCTTCGTAGCGGTCGATAACAACGGCTTGCCAGATAACTGTTGCACTACATGCGCCGAGTGCCTGTGCAAAGCGGGCTGCCAGCATAAGCTCAACGTTCGGCGCAAAAGCACAGAGCACTGAAGCAATGCTGAAGAGTGTCATACCGCCCATCAGCACTTTGATACGACCAATACGATCAGACAACGGGCCGTAAATCAGCTGGCCGAGTGCCATTCCCAACAAGAAAATACTCAATGTCAGGCCAATAAGTGATTGTGATGTATCAAAATCCTCTCGAATTACTTCGAAAGCAGGAAGGTACATGTCAGTTGCTAGGAAGCCCAGCATACTTAAACACGCAAACCACAGAGTGGTCATTTTTGAAGGTTGATTTGTCATAGTTTTATTTCATTAGCTGTATTGTACTTTGCGGCAAGTCTATACATGGTTTTTTATGGTGTGAAACGGTAAAATTTAAACATTGCTTTCAAATAATTTGATGTGATTGTTTTTTCATCAGTGCGTTGTGATATTCTCTTGCGCACTGAGTGAGGTTGAATATTGCTCAAATAGCGCCTAATAGGCGCAACTTGTTGCATTGTTGCTGTGAAAATCAACAATTTTGGCTGCGGCTTTTGTCAGCTGAGTACGAACCAAAGGAAGAGCCCGATGTTTTCTTATAACGATTTGCAAGTGATTGATGTCGTTGCTCGGCGAGGAAGTTTTTCGGCCGCTGCTGAAGAATTGCACAAAGTGCCCAGTGCGATTAGTTATACCGTCAGGGTGATTGAGGAGCGGTTAGCTGTCGACTTGTTTGTTCGGCTTCACCGACAAGTGCAGTTAACCCCAGCAGGAGAGTTTTTTGTTGAAGAAGCCAGGGAGTTGCTTAAGCAAATGGAGATGCTGAAATTGCAAACCCAACGTGTTGCCAATGGCTGGTCGCAAAGTGTGTCGGTGGCGCTTGATACAGTCGTTCGTGAGAGCCGGGTAAATACGTTAGTACGTGACTTTTATCGGCAATTTCCGGATATGGAGTTGCATCTGACGATGGAGGTGTTCAACGGTGTATGGGATGCGTTGTCGGATGGCCGGGCTGATATTGCTATTGGTGCAACTGCGGCGGTGCCTGTTAGTGGTTATTTTGATTATCGCGACATGGGGGTATTGGAATGGCGGTTTGTTGTTAGCCCTGATCACCCTTTGGCTGAAATCGACTATCCGCTGGATGCAAAGGAGCTGGTGGAGTATCCGGCAATTTGTCTTGAAGACACGTCGCGGGTATTGCCTAAGCGGGTAACGTGGTTGATGGATAACCAGCGCCGTATCATGGTACCTAACTGGCACAGTGCTATGTCGTGCTTAAAATCTGGTCTTGGGATTTGTGTGGTGCCAGAGCATAAAGCCTTGCCGCTTATCGAAAGTGGTGAGTTGGTGGAAAAGCAACTTGCAGTGAAACCACCAGTTAGCCCTTGTTGTTTGGCTTGGAATAAAGAGAGTCAAAACTCAGCGATTGATTGGCTGCTCGAATACCTGGGTGACAGCGAGCAGCTCCATCGTGAATGGATGCGTTAAGTCCCATTCTTAGCTGTTTGTGATTATTCTGCAGGTTGCTCGCCTTCAGCGCTTTCTGCTGGATTCACATCTTGTACTTGTTCTGCTTGCTGCGCTTCTGCTTCCATCTTGGCTCGCTCAGCCTTGGAGATGTAGCGTGGCTTGTTGCTGCGGTGCAACTTGGCGTTTGTTTTCTTCTGCCTTTTCTTCAGCGCTTCGTTAATTTTCTTCTTGCGGTTCATGGTTACATACCAAATCGAAATTGGTTGGCAATTCTAGGGGGAAATAGATGTGATGTGAAGGGGTATTGAGCCATTCACGTCAGATTGGCTCAATATAGTGTATGGCTACAGTGGCGCGGTACCGACGGATAAACGACGCACTAATGTTGGATTGTACAATCTTGCTTGGGCCGCATTTTTATTCTCGCTTGCTAGCTGCAAGGACAGTTTTGCAGCTTGTTCTGCCATAACTTGGATAGGATATCGAATCGTTGTCAGCTTCGGATGGACGTATCGAGCAATATCACCATCATCAAAGCCAATAACGGAAATATCTTCCGGAATGCGCAAATTATTTTCATGCAGAACGGATAAGCAGCCTGCCGCCATATAGTCGTTGTAGGTAGCAACGGCAGTCACGGGGAGGTTTTTCGAGAGCAAATTAGTCATGGCGTATTCACCACCAAGCTCATCTGGTTCACCGTATTCAATATATTCTTCATGGGCTTCGAGTCCATGATCTTTTAACGCTTCGAGATAACCAGCTTTACGGTCCCTGGCATCTTCGATGTCATGGCTGGAACACAGGTAACCGATATGCTTGTGACCATGGCGGATCAAATATTCAGTGGCGAGATAAGATCCTTTGCGGTTATCGAGTGAAATACAGCGTGAGGCGATCTCTGGGACGATACGATTGATCACCACCAGTCCCGGAATTTCTGTGGCTAGGTCTATGAGCTCTTGATCTTCCAATCCTTTACTGTGAATAACTAATGATTCACATCGGCTGTTAATTAGAAGGTTTATCGCATTACGTTCTTTGACTGGATCGTGATAACCACTTCCAATTAGAAGTTGTTTTGCATGTTGATTGGCAATGGTATCGATGGCTTTAACCATGGTACCGAAGAAGGGGGCGGAGACATCATTGACGAGCACGCCAATAGTGTTGGTCGATTTACTCACAAGTGCTCTGGCATTGGCATTGGGCCTATAGCCGAGCTTTGCCATAGCGGCCTTTACGGCTTGAATAGCCGTTTCACTGGTGTGTGGTGCGTTGTTGATTACCCGTGAAGTCGTGGCGACGGAAACGCCCGCTTCTTTCGCGACATCCTTGATGGTAGCCATAGAGCCCTCTCTCTTTACTGCTGGCTCATTAAACAATGGTTAGCAATATAAAACAAACCCCTGTTTGTGTTTTTTCATTGGCTGAATTAATTATTGTAAGGTGAGTCACTCTACCGAATTGAAAGTCGTATGATTTATAGCCAAATAAGTGAATAGGACGAGACACTAGGGGAGGAAAGAGGAAGAGTGCCACATTGAGGGGGAAGTCAATGCGGCACTTCAGCACTAAAATCTATGTCTAGATTTTAGTGTTTACTTGGCTTTAGAGTCAGGCTGTAAGCGTACTGCTTATCCGTTAGCTTGAATTCCTCATGAACACTTGGGCTCCATGAATCATCACCGCCAACACCCATGTGCTGGTGGTCGATACGCAGGAATAGCTGTTGCTCAGGTTTCAACTCATTGGTGTGTTTTGCTTCAGTCAATTGCTGTTGGCTGTATTGACTAACGCTGAACTGGAAGTCACCCGAAATGTTTAGACTACCAATGGCAAGTGACCGACAATCACAACGCAGCCCGCTGTCCGTTGGGAAGATATAAGGCGTGTGCATGGCCGTGACTGCTTCAGTGTAATGGCCAAAACGTGCTCCCGATAGTCTGTCGGGGTAGTTTTCGAATGGGCCCAGTCCGCGCCATTCAACGTGTTGTCGTTCATTTATAAGTGGTAGAGTAAGTTCAATACCAATACGTGGCATTGGCGGAAGTTCATCGGCGAGCTGAACCGATACATCAATATTGGTTTCGCCTTTGCTGTCCAAGGTGTAAGTCCAGATCGTAATCGCTTGTACCTTGCCATTGAAGGTATACACAAATGTGGATGTGACTGAAGCGTGATGGTTGAGAGTGTTGACCTGACAATCAACACACTCACGATCCCACTTACCAATGCCCGCAGCGTCCCAGCGGCATACCCAAGCATTTGGGTCGATAAAGTCGACTTCACTGACACCGATGTCGTTATCCAGTGGTGCACGGAAGAAGTTATCGACCGGTGAGCTTACGAATTGAGGATTACCATCAACAGTCCACTGCTCTAATAAGCCACTCGATTTATTCCAGCACCAATGGTGATTGCCGTCTTCGGTACTGACTAAAATGGCATCGCTGTTTTCCGTTGTGACAGGAACATTACCTTGTGTAACTGAAGGGTAAGTTAACGAATTTCGGTTAGTAACAGCAAACTGTTCACTGGCAATGGTGTGTCCTGCGTCAGCCCATGCGGTTGCTTCAATCAGTTCGATGTCGGTATTTAAGTGATAAACCGCACCCGAGCGAGGTTTAAAATCGATATCGAAGCAAAGTGTGCGTTTGCTGTCTGCCGGAACATCAAGTTGCTGTTCACCAGAGGCAATCACACAGCCATCTTCAAGTAGCGACCATTTCAACTGTTCGTTATCAGTGGCACGGAACAAGTTCTCGTTGGTCACTGTTAATGTATATGCCACGCAGTTTGCCAGTTGCTCTTCACTGTCGAGTTGGATTGTGATCATCCGCTGGCAGTGTTTGGCTTCTTCCAGTGTTGGATGAGGAGTTCGATCCGGGAACACTAAACCATTGATGCAGAACTGACGGTCATTGATTGTATCGCCAAAATCTCCCCCGTAGGCCCAGAAGTGCTCGCCTTGGTCGTCATACTTGCTGATGCCTTGATCAACCCAATCCCAAATAAAGCCACCTTGCAGGCGAGGGTAATCACGGAATGCATCCCAGTATTCATTGAAGCTACCGAGACTGTTACCCATAGCGTGAGCGTATTCACACAGGATCAATGGACGATCTTCATTCGGTAACGAAACCCACTTCTTGATTGACCATTTTGGCACGGCTTCATCGGCGATGGCGGTATTAACCCGCGCATACATCGGGGCAATAATATCTGTGGCTGTGGTATCAGAGCCACCACCTTCGTACTGAACTGGGCGGGAAGGGTCAAAGTTCTTTGACCAAGCATACATGGCATTGTGGTTGCTACCGTGGCCTGATTCATTACCCAGTGACCAGATAATAATCGATGGATGGTTCTTATCGCGCATTACCATCTGGGTATAGCGACTCATGTAAGCATGTGCCCACATCGGGTCAGCAGACAAACGGTTCATCGGTTCCATACCGTGTGTTTCGATGTTGGCCTCATCGCAAACATATAAACCATACTGATCACACAACTCATACCAACGTGGATGGTTAGGGTAGTGAGCGGTACGAACTGCATTGAAGTTGTATTGCTTCATCAAGCAGATATCTTTGATCATATCCGCTTCGGTCATTACATGGCCTAGCTCAGGGTGGTGTTCATGGCGGTTTACACCACGGATCAGCAGCGGCTTACCGTTGAGGCAAAGCTGGCCACCGAGGGTCTCGACTTTACGGAAACCGACCTGATAGGCTTCACTTTCAATGTGATTGCCATTGGCATCTAGCAACGAGACAACACAGCGATACAGATTCGGTGTCTCAGCACTCCACTTATTCGGCTCACGCACGGTTAAGGTTTGGAATACCACGTCGTTGTAGCTACCGCGCTCATCAATACGGCGGTTATTAGGGCGGTCAATCACAGGCTCTGTGATTGCTTGTTCACCGTCAAACAGCTGAACCTGAACTTGGTGATCTGCTGTGGCATTGATATGGGTGACTACTGACAAACTGCCATCACGGTAGCAGGCGTCTAAATCTGGGGTAATGAATACATCTTGTATGCACTGCGAAGGTTTAGTTAGTAGGGTAACGTCACGAAAAATACCGCTTAGCCACCACATGTCCTGATCTTCGAGGTAGCTGCCATCACTCCAGCGGATCACCATGACCGAAAGGTTGTTTTCACCAGCAACCAGGTAAGGGGATAGGTCGAATTCAGCGGGTAGTCGGCTGTCCTGACTGTAACCAACCCATTCACCATTACACCATAGGTGAAAGGCTGAATTCACACCATCAAAAATAATGCGGTGTGATTCTTCTAGTTTATGTTCTTTAACCAAAAACTGCGTACGGTAGCAACCGGTTGGGTTTTCTTTAGGAACGAACGGTGGATTAACCTCGAATGGGTATTTAACGTTGGCATAGATAGGTTTGTCATAACCTTGTAATTGCCAGTTGGAAGGGACGCTAATATTGTCCCATTCCTGATCATTGAAGTTAGGATCAACGAACTCACCGTTAACGTGTTCTGGGGCGTCAAAAAGTTTGAATTTCCATTCGCCATTTAATGACTGGCGCTGGGCATTTTTCCCATCACGGGCACTGTCGACATCAGGGTAGCTAGCTAATGGACTGTGCGCAGACAAACAATGGATGTTCACTGACTGTGGGTTTTCCCAGTCTCGGCGCTGAAGAATGTTAGAAAATGCCGTCATCGTTATCCTACTTAAAGTGATCTTACTTAATCTTGTCAATTTTAGTTACTGTCAGTACGGCGATGGTTGCTTGCCACACTGCAGATAATTTGGTGCGCTCTATATGTTATTGAGCCAAAGTATCCAACAGGTAATCTTTGGCCTGTGAATGACCTGCTTTTTCAGCAAGGTTTGCCCAATCAACTGCTTGTTTTAGTTTTCCGTCACTCATTGCTTGGTCGATATGCTGTTTAAAATAGTGCCAGTTCTGTGTGTCAGCGTGAGTAGTTTGCGGTTGCACAAAAGAGGTTGGCTTTATGCCCTGTTTAACGTTGGTGACAGACAATGCTGTGGTTGTTGATGCTTTTTGTGCTGTCAGGTTTGCAAGCATATCGACAACAGGATTTCCAAAGTGTTCCTGTGTGGTGATTTCAATGATACCGACTGGAGACAGTGTCGCGACGAGCGGTAATCGCTTGCTGCCAATTATGTTTTGTGATTCGGAAAATTCTTGTTCTGGGTGAATCCGTGTGAGTTGGTTGCCTATTTGGGTGGGATCATTTTGGATCACCATATAAGCCTGTTGATTCAACTGAGTACTGAGGATGAACTTTCCTTCAATACGTTCTACACCACTTAAGTCGGTAGTGAAATAATGAAAGTCATCGGTGGTGTATTGTTCGATCAAATTCCAGTTATTGTCATAAATGGCGACAGCTGGTGCGATGACTTCGCTGTCTTTTATCGGGGCTCTGACTGTGAGTAAGAACGGGGAAGTTACTTGCGGTAAGGCATACGCTTTGACCGGAGTCCGACCTGATGTAAGAGGAAGCGTTTCGCTATTACCATCCAGCGTGACATATTGCTGAGTGTCCAGCGTAAGAGGCTGGATAGCCAGTCCAGCGACAGAATCGCAGCAAGCCGATTGGTTAAGATCGGTATTGAGCGCTGTGTCTGGAATCGTGCTGCAAGCGGTTAGGCTCAGGCCTAGCAGCATGGTCGCCAACTGTTTTCTCTTCATTCTTCGTTCCTCTCAGTGCAGGTCAGGCTGACCTGCACTGTTTTGTCAGATTTCCGTTACCGGACGATTTCCGATACCGAATTCCTTACCACCAAGTTTCGACGTTGAAACCAAAGGTTACTTCGTCAACATTTTGCTTACCGCTCTCACTGCGCATTGCTGCACCGTAGGTTTCGCCACCACGATCCCATTCATCGTTTTTCTCTGAGTAGGTCGCGAAGACACGGAGAGTAGGGCGAGCCCAGACCCCTTTTCCAGCTTGGAACATTTGGGCTACTGTTACTTTGAACATGTCATTAGTACCAGCGCCATTTTGTGCTTCAACAGTCTCGTAACCCACTTCTAGCGCTGTCGCCATGTATTCAGTCCAGCTGTACTGAGGACGAGCGCCGACACTGAACCACTTTTCACCTTCGTTGTTGTCTAGGTTTTTATCTTGGTAGGCGATGGAATACATAACCTGGAAGTCTTCGTTGACGTTCAAGTCACCGTGATTGAATACACGCCAGCTGTAACCATCGTGAACTTCACCGGTACTGTATTTGCGGTTAGATCCTCCCTCTGCACTCATCAAACCACCGGCAAGGGCATCGGTACCATACTGGAAGGCAAGAGTGTTTGAACCGTAATTCCAAGCTTGGCGATAAAGGGCAGAGAGCATGGAACCAGAGGTTGTAATGTCGGCTTCGTCATGGCTTGAGTTTTGCTCGAAGACATAGTTAAGGCCAAAGGTCAGGTCAGCTGTGTCGCTTAGTGCAATATCGCTGATTCGGGCATCAATATTGTGCAGGCTGCGACCATCTTCACCATTGGAATTCGGTGCCATCCATGCAATATGGCCGTTACCAAAGCCTAGATCCCAGTCCTCGACACCAATACCGGTACTGGATGTATCCCAATATTTGATATCAATCATGTGCACTTCGTGACGGCGGTAAAAGCGTTCACCTGCCCATACTTTGGCATTAGGCTGTGAGGCAAATAGACCGTGACCCGCAGACCACATTTGGATGATGCTGACATCACCCCAGCTTTCACCACTGCCAAGATAAAGGGTGGTGTCAAAATAAGCGTCACCGTTTTGCCATACATCAGCTTTCAGACCGGCTTCCCACCAATTCAGTTCGTTACCCAAACGGTAATTACCATAACCTTCGCTGGCACGGATCACATCATTGCGCTCACCTTTGCCATTATTATGGTCGTCATTGTCTGTGTAGATGTTTCCCCATTTCGCGTAACCAAAGTAAGTGATATTTTCCACTGCTGCTTGGCTGGCTAGTGGGGCAAGTACCAAGGCGATACCGACTGCTTTTGCTAGCATCTTCTGTTTCATGAAACGTCTCCATATTATGTTTTTTTATTTATGGGTCCTAACTCGAGGCTGATCCTAACATTGGTCTGGAAACGTTTACAGTGAGGCCGGGCTGATTTTATCAAACAAAGACAAAACATTTGATGAAATTGTAATTTAGGTCACAGAAACGACGACTTTTGGCTGTTTTTGAGGCGGTTTTGTACAGGTGATGATGTTTATCGTCCGGAAACGATTACATAGAGTGGGGCGATGAGGAGGTGAGATAAATAAAAAGCCCAACAAAACATAAGGTTGGGCTTTTTTGATCAATGGAAACTAACTTCTTTCCCAAGCAGTACTGATTGCTCGGTAAGCCAAGTAAAGAAGCTATCTATGAGTGTTTTGAGTTAGGAACCCAAGGATAACGTTTCACTTTGAATCACAATAGCCACAGAATACGTCAGCTGTTAGTGTTAATTCAAGTAATATGTGAAACTCCTTGAGTGTATGTTTAACTCAAAACACCGCATTTTTACTGGGGTGGTATCGATTTCACCCCGTTGTTTTTACTTATCGAAAGTACGAGCTCGTGTTCGCTCCAGGCGTTTTAGAATTTTATCTAATCGGTCTGGGTGTACCATGAACTCTTGGAATGCTTTCATACCTTCTTGCGCCATGGCTGGATCGGTGTCGCGGTCGTAGAATTGGGAAGTGCCTGATGCGTTATTAAGCATGGCAATGCCTTTGTTAAGAAAGACATCATCTAATACCGCTGATTTGTTATTGGTTGGGATTTGTAACAGCGCCTCATTCATTTTGGTTTGATTCTCGGCGCGAGCAATGAAGGCTAAGAATTTGCGGGCATTGTCCTTGTTCTTGGCCTTGCTCGGGATATGAATAGTATCAATCGGTGCTTCTTCTGCCATAGCTACATCTGGGTTTATGGCAGGGAACTGCATAAAGCCCATTTTACCTTCTAGCTCCTCAGGGAAGTTTGGAGTGATGAAGTTACCAATTAGGTACATAGCAGCCTCGCCGCGATACAAGAAAGGCTGTGCCTCTTGCCACGAGTAACCGGCATGGTTTTCAAGGAAGTAGTCATTGTCGATCAGCTCGCGCCAAGTGGCGAATGTCTTTTTAACGCGCTCGTCGGTATAAGGGACTTTCCCATCCATAAGGTCTAGGTGGAAGTCCAAACCATTTACACGCAGGTTGATGTAGTCGAACCAACCCGCAGCCGTCCAAAGGTACTTGGTTCCAATAGCGATAGGGGCGATGTCATTTTGCTTCAGGGTTTCAGAGGCCGCGAGGAACTCTTTCCAGGTTTTTGGCTCGCTGATATCGTACTTGTCGAAGATATCTTTGCGATAGTAAATGCCCCACTGGTAATAGGTAAATGGCACCCCCCATTGTTTATCGTTCACCGACATCGCAGGAACGGTACTTGTGAAGTCTTCGTACATATTGTTGGCTTCCCACACGTCGCTGACATCTTCGAGTAAGCCACGGTCTACAAAAGTCTTCATTCGGTTTCCGGCATGCCAGAACACGACATCAGGGGGAGATGTGACCAACCAGTTACGCAGCGTGGTTTTGTAGGCTTCTTTGTCATACAGGTTATATTTGACCGTGATATCAGGGTTTTCCTGCTTGAATTGCTCCACCATGTTGTCGAACACTGCTTTTGGTGCTGGGTCTGCTTGATCTGAGTTGATGATGAGCTCAGAGGCAAACGAAGTTGATGCCATCGTCATCGCGATTGCTGTGGCAGTGATGATTTTTTGTAGTTTTTTCATCATTTATCCTTATTGGTAGGGAAGGTATAGAGGTTACTTATCCTTTGGTTGCACCTAGGGTGAGTCCTGCAATGAAATGTTTTTGCATAGCGAAGAACAGGGCTACCGGCGGAAGAGCTGCAAGTACGGCACCAGCAGAGATCAGGTTCCACGAAGCCAGCCACTGGCCGCGTAACGCGCTGATCCCGGCGGTGACAGGGCGAACTTCTTCACTTTGAACCAGTACTAACGCCCAGAAGTAGTCATTCCAGATAAAGGTGAAGACCAGCACAGATAGCGCAGCAAGGGCTGGGCGAACCAATGGCAATATGATGTACCAGAAAATCTTGAATTCACTGACGCCTTCAACACGTGCGGCTTCAAGTAATTCATTTGGTAAGCCCACAATGAAATTGCGCATGAATAAGGTACAAAACCCTGTTTGGAAGGCAACGTGAAATATGATCAGTCCAAGATGGGTATCATAAAGCCCTGCACTGATAGTGATATCGCGCACTGGGATCATTAATATTTGAAACGGAACAAAATTTCCTGCAATAAATAAGGCTAGAAGCCAAATATTGCCTCTGAACTTATATTTAGCCAGTGCAAAACCGGCAAGTGTGGATAGGGCTACCGCACCTGCTACTGCAGGTAAAGTAATAATTAAAGAGCTCAGAAGGTATTGCCCCATATCTGTAGTTTGGAATACCATCTGATAGTTTTCGATAAGATTAAAGCTGGTAGGCCATCCCCAGTAATTTCCTTGGTTTATATCTTCAATCGAGCGAATTGATGTCAGTAATATGGCCAGCAAGGGTAAAAGCCATAATATAATCGAGCAAGGAAGAGCTACTCGATAGGCTATGTTGATGGTTCGGGATGACTTATTTATGGGTGTTGGAAACATTATTTCTCACTCCTTAGCATCCGAGTTAAGAAAAAGGCAATATAGATAGCCATAATCAGGAATAGAACCACAGCAATAGCCGCGCCATATCCCATTCGATAGTTAAAGATTGATTGCTCATACATCATATAAGCCAATACCGTCGAGCTTCCCCAAGGACCACCCGCTGTCATGGTGGCAACAAGGTCAAATGAACGCAGTGCACCAATGACCGTGACGACAACGGCGATGAAGGTTGCCGGTGACAGTTGAGGCAGGATAATGTGTCTTAGTAGCTTGAATCCTCTTGCGTTGTCTAAGCGGGCAGCTTCGATAAGCTCCGGATTTAAGTTGTTGAGGCCTGTGAGGTAGAGGATCATGCAATAGGCTATTTGTGGCCATAGACCCGCAGCAATAATCCCATAGGTGACATATTGATCACTGGATAATAATGCTATCGGTTCCGCTCCAAAGAAGGCGAGAATACTATTGAGTAACCCGAGGCTAGGGTCATAAAACCACGTAAATACTAAACCTACAATTACTTGTGAGATGACAAATGGAAAGAAAAATAACGCTTTAATTAGCCGAATACCTTTCACTTCCTGATTAAGGAATAAAGCAATTGCCAGGCCGAACGGTGGGGCAAGCATGAAAAGCAACAGCCATAATAGATTATTGTTCAGTGCGGTATAAAAGGTTTCAGAGTCAAATAACTCTATGTAGTTTTCAAAACCTACCCATACTTTCTCACCCATCCCATCCCACTGATATAGGCTGAGGTTGAAACTATTGATAATGGGATATAAGACATAAATAGCAAACAGCATCAATGCTGGGGCTAAAAATACCCATGGAACTAAAGAAATAGGGATTATCCGTTTTCTTTTTTGTTTAGAGTCATCCGCTCTATTTAATGTCGCTTCTGTTGAAGAAGAATGAATCATACTAGGCTCCGATTCCATGTATGCAAAGATCTCGGTTCATTGATAATGTCGTTTATCAAAGTGTTCTGTATGTTCTAGATGTTGTTTTGATAGCTGTTTGATGACGCAAAGTGATTTGCGTGGTTACGATATCGACAATGGTGTTAGTAAAATGTGATCAAGGAAACGTTTCCATAAAACGTAGTGATGTTGCTCGCAATGTGTGACTTTGATCCTAATGAAACGTGTGATTTCAATGTCAGTTAACGCTTCGCGTATAAAGAAAACATATAGAAAACTCAATCTAATACGCTGCTTAATTAGATTAAATGCATGTTGAATCACCATTATTCTCTACTGAGCGTCTTAGGTGTACCTAGCTCACACAATGTTAAAAATAATCGTAAAACGAATCTGGAAACGTTTACTGATTCGTTACAATCAGGTAGCCTAAATAGCGTTCTAGTTGTTTGATAAATAGCCTTGCTGACGTCCCGTACTCCTAGAGGATGAATAAATATGGCTGGCATATCCCTAAATCGCGCTGTGAAACGATTTGGAAAAGTACAAACTATCCACGGTATAGATCTGACTATCGAAGACGGCGAATTTACCGTATTCGTCGGACCATCCGGTTGTGGGAAATCAACCTTGCTCAGGCTTATTGCTGGCTTGGAAGATATAACGGAAGGCGACATTCGTATTGGTGGTATCAACATGAATGATGTTGAGCCCTCTGAGCGTGGGGTTGCTATGGTATTCCAGTCTTATGCGCTTTATCCGCATATGACAGTGGAAGAAAATATGGGTTTTGGTCTCAAGATGGTGGGCGAAAAGCCAGAGCTGATTAAGCAGCGGGTAAAGCATGCGAGTGATATTCTCCAGCTTGAAGCTTTGCTTAACCGAAAGCCGAAGGAATTATCTGGTGGGCAAAGGCAGCGTGTGGCTATTGGTCGCGCAATTGTTCGTGATCCGGAAGTCTTTTTATTTGATGAGCCGCTTTCTAACCTGGATGCAGAGCTAAGGGTTGAAATGCGGATCCAGATCGCTAAATTACACAAGCAACTTGGTAATACCATGGTCTATGTTACTCATGATCAAGTTGAAGCGATGACGTTGGCTGACAAAATTGTAGTCTTGCGTGATGGCAGGGTAGAGCAGGTTGGCTCACCGCTGCAGCTTTATTATCAGCCCGCCAATGAGTTTGTCGCAGGTTTTATCGGCTCGCCGAAAATGAATTTTATTCCGGCCACGATAGTAAAGAAAGAGCCACAATCACTGACGCTCACTTTGCCTGATGGTCAGTCTGTTACTATTGCTGCCCATACTAATGAGGTAGAAGAAGGCCTGTCCGTGAAAGTAGGGATCCGCCCCGAGCATATTTTCCTCAGGCCTCAGGGTAGTGGTGAAGATGCTATTGGTATTGAGTTCCAATCAGATGTGGTTGAAAGGCTGGGTAACAGTACCTACTTGTTTGGCCAATATGCAGGAGTCGACGGCTTTAAAATCCATCTACCAACCGACGAGCCCGTAGTCACTGGCAATACGGTGAAGGTCTATATGGAGAGCCATAACCTACACCTGTTCAATGAAAATGGTCTTTCAATTCGTCAGTACAGTGAGACTGACGTACCGGCTCAGATTTGTGCGTAGTATTCACTACTAACAAAACATAAAAAAGCCGCTCTTTTGAGCGGCTTAAACTTAGCGAGTAACCTTAGCTTTTTTCGGGGGGAAGCAGGAACACGCCATTAGGGTTAATCGTTAAGTATGCATGGTCGATGAAGTTGTCATTGAACTGTGCTGAGTTCAGTTGAAGCAATAACTCATGCTCTTGCCATTCCACAACGACTTCGTACATAGAGCCCATATAGGCGACACTCGAAACCCTACACTGCTGACAGGGGTCTCCCTCTTCTGTCAGGAGAATCGCTTCCGGGCGTACGCCAATCTGATAGTCATTGGGTTCAATACCGACAACATTGTCTTTAGCTGCCGGTAAGCGATAGCCGTGGATATCAATATACTCACCATCATAATGGCCTTCGAACATGTTGGCTTCACCCATAAAGTTGGCCATAAACATCGAAGAAGGGTGTTTATATAAATCCGTTGGGCTGCCTTGCTGCATGATGTCGCCATCTTTCATTACAATCACGGTATCTGATACTGCAAAAGCCTCAGATTGGTCGTGAGTCACATAAAGTGATGTGATATTAAAACGCTGCTGCAGATCGCGAATGGTCTCACGCATATTTCTACGTAGGTTAGCATCAAGGTTACTTAGTGGCTCATCGAACAGTAGTACTTTGGGTTTAAGAACCAGCGCGCGTGCCAGCGCGACTCGTTGCTGTTGCCCACCAGAAATCTGATCAACAAAGCGCTCACCAAAGCCTTCTAAATCCACGACTTTTAGGGCTTCATCAACCCGTTTTTTGATCTCGGCTTTATCAAGGCCTAGCATTTTCAGCCCATACCCTACGTTTTCATGCAGAGACATATGCGGAAAAAGCGCATAGGACTGAAATACCATACAGATGTCACGCTGCTGGATTGAGGTGTTGGTTACATTTTCTCCATCAATAAAAATTTGTCCGCTGGTGGGCTTTTCTAATCCGGCGACTAGGCGAAGCACCGTGGTTTTACCACAACCTGATGGGCCGAGAAGGGTAACGAGACTGCCTTTTTTAATCTCAAGATCGAGGTTGCCGATGACGGTTTTGTCTCCAAAGCGCTTACAGACGTTTTTAAGCACTACAAAATTTTCAGTTGCCATGAGTTTTTCTCCAGTTACGACTCTTCGTTATTGGCTTTGGAACGCGAGACACGCGCTTCACCGACAAGGAAATCAAATATTAAAATGATGGCCAGCATTACCACGATCAGGATTGAGCCGTAAGCGATAGCGATACCGTATTCACCGTCTTCGACCCGGTTCAGGATGTAAGAGGTTGCAACCCGTGTTTCAGGGGTCACCAAGAAGATGATCGCGCTCACTGTGGTCATCGCGCGAACAAAGCTGTATACCAGCGTTGATAGAATGGCTGGACGCAGTAGTGGTAGCAAAATATGGGTGATGGTTTTCAGTGAATTAGCTCGAAGGCTGAGTGAGGCTTCATCCAGTGACTTGTCCAACTGACCTAGTCCAGCAATGCCGGAACGGATACCGACCGGAACGTTACGCATGACCATGGATATCACCACAATCGCGGCGGTACCGGTGAGGTAAACCGGTGCATCATTGAAGGCGAGGATGTAAGAGACACCCGCTACAGTTCCAGGGACTGCAAAACAAAGCATGGTGGCAAACTCGATGACCTTCTTACCGTGAAACTGTTGACGTACCACGATGTAAGCGATCAATAGACCAAATAAAGCGGTCAGCGGCGCGGCGATACCAGCGTATGTCATGGTAGTGATTAGCGAAGGCCAAGCTCCTTCGCTCATTCCCATGCCAAACAAATTGATGTAGTTCGCTAGAGTTAGGCTGTAGTCCACCCCCCAGTTTACTGTGAAGCTGCCGTAGATAATGCTGCCGTAAAGCAGAACGTTAAACGCCATCCAGAAATAGAGCAGACCGGACACTGTGCGCTTAAGCGTGGTTGGTAGCGGCTGTACATCACCACGGTAAGACTTGCCCGAAATGGTGACGTAAGAACGTTTGCCTATCCACAGATACTGCACGACAAAAATAGCCAGCGAGAATAGCAATAATACGGCACCTAACGTACTTGCGGAGGCGTAATCTAACTGTGCTCCTGCAATGTAGAAGTAGATCTGAGTCGCCAGTACATCGAAGCTGCCGCCCAGCACTAACGGGTTACTAAAATCTGCCAGAGATTGAACAAAAATGATCAGGAAGCTGTTTGCCAATGCGGGCTTTAACAGAGGCATCACGATTTTAAAGAAGGTTTGGTAGCGGTTGGCGCGCAGTGTATAGGACGCTTCTTCCAGAGACGGGTGTAGAGACTTCATCGCACCGTCTAGGATCATAAACGACATCGGCGCGAAGGCTAAAACTTGTGCCATCCAGATCCCGGTAAAACCGTAAAGCCAGTTGGTCTGGGTCAAGCCGAACCAGTCAGCCATTAGTTCAGTAATGTAACCTGAGCGGCCAAGCATCAAGGTCACACCCAAACCCACGACAAATGGTGGTGTTACGATTGGCAGAATGGAGAAAATACGGGCGATAAAAGCACTGCGCTTGGCAATACGGGTAGTGTATATGGCAAACACTAGACCGAAGAAGGTGGCACCAATCCCCACCGAGGTCCCAAGCATGACCGAGTTCATGATGATTTGGATTATTTGCGCGCGACCGAGTATATCGAGAAACTGCCAAGCAACAAAGTTACCCATCTCGTCTTTAAACATTGGAACAAAGATGGCGATACTCGGATATATGATAAAGGTAGTGATCAGTAATACGATAGTGATCAGAGAACCAATAACAAAGGTATCACCACCCAGAAACTCAAGGCGGGAGAAAGCCAGTGTCATTACCACGCCGAGTACGACAAACAATGCGATGGTGGCGTAGCCCATTCCTTGTGCGGTATACCAAGAAGAAAGCACGACAAACAGCATACACAATGCTGAATAGGTGATGTCGATGTAGTGGCGTTTTTTTGCGTATTTATCTTTTGCTTGCGCAGGGCGGATCAACAAAACTGCAGGTAGGGCAAACCATAGCCAAGATATGTTGATGCTGCTCCATCCCATTGCAGCTCTAAATTCTTCCTGGGTGGATTCAAATAAGCCCCAGTCGAGGGCGAAAACCGGCAACAGGATAAAAGCAGCGAGCAGACTCAATATCCAATAGAAGACCGGGTCTCGCTTTATGGCACTTGGGGTGATGTGTGCGGCAAGTTCGTTCATTGTTTATACCTGAAATTTTACATTTTTTGGCCGAGCCAAAGGAGAGGACCTGAGGGGCTGCTTTTGCAGCCCCTTCAGGGTTATTCGCCCATCTTGACCACGTTAACCCACTTATTGATCAAACGCTTACGTTCATCAGACGAACCGTATTTATCCATGTCGTAGCTGATTAATGTCAGATCTTCCGGGTTGAGCGCATTTGGTGATTGCTCGGCTTTGATGTTGGTTAAGATTTGGAATGATTGGCCTTTTTTCCATGCTGTTTCCTGGCCTTCTCGAGACAGGACAAAATCAACAAACTTCTTGGCGTTATCTAGGTTGCGTGCACCTTTGATCACGCTCACGCCACCGATTTCATAACCTGTGCCTTCACAAGGAGAGATCAGTTCCAGCGGCGCACCTTTAGACTGCTCTAGAGAGTAGTCATGCAGGAAGCCGATACCGATAGCTATTTCGCCACGAGCCGCATTGCGAGAAGGTGTGACTCCCGACTTTGTGTATTGGGATACATTTTTATCTAGCGATTTAAAGTAGTTGAAGGCTTTGTCTTCGTCCCAAAGTTGAATAAAAGTGGCTAGCGCGGTGTAGGCAGTGCCTGAACTTTGCGGATCGGCGATCTGAATTTCGCCGGTATATTCTGGTTTGGTGAGGTCGCTCCAGCAGCGAGGGATTGGCAGACCTTTTTCAGCTAAACGCTCGGTATTAACACCAAAGCCGAGTATGCCCATATAGACAGCAGACGAGTAGTTGCCTTTACGTTTCGCTGGGTCACGAAAATCCGGCATGATGTTTTCAAGCTGTGGCGAAGGGTAGGCTTGTAGCAGGTTCATTTCGCCGGCTTGCGATTGAGGATCTAATGTACCGCCGTACCATACGTCAGCACGCGGGTTTTTCTTTTCAGCTTCGATCTTAGCAAGGGTACTACCCGAGCCGTTTCTAACGAATGAAGTCTTAACGTCGTATTTTTCAGAGAAAGCTTTGGTTTCCGCTTCACACATTGCGTTGGTTGCACTGCAATAGACGACTAACCGGCCTTCAGCCATCACCTGGGGAACGGCAAATGTTGAACTAAGGATACAGGCGGCAAGCAGGGAGCGTTTTGTACTAACTTTCATTATTATTTCCTCTTGTTGTTTCCAACGTGTAGGGTGTTGGAGTCAGGGACAACGAGAGGGAGTCAAAATAGTTAAGGAACGGCGATCCCTGCCCGTTGTTGTGCTTTGACGAAAGGTAAAATCAGTAGCCCGATCGACGCTGCACACAGCGTGATGACCCCAAAGAAACCTTCCCAGCTAAATTTTTCTATGAGTACCGCCAGCGGATAACCGGCTAACGCGGCACCAAGGTAGGCAAACAGACCGACAAACCCTGTCGCTGTACCTGCTGCATCTTTATGTGAACACTCTGCAGCTGCCATCCCAATCATCATTTGTGGACCAAAGACAAAAAAGCCAATGGAGAAGAAGCAACCTGAAAGCACCAGTACGTTATTGAGTGGGGTTAGCCACAGGGCTGCTACGGAAATAAAAATACCCAGAGCAAATATCAGGTTCATCGGTGCTCGGTTGCCACGAAAAAACTTGTCCGAGCCCCAACCACCAAACAACGAGCCAAGAAAACCACCGACCTCAAACATCGATACTGCGGTATTGGCGGTAATAAGTTGATAACCATGGCGTTCAGTCAGGTATAAATTCCCCCAGTCGTTAATGGCAATACGTACTACATACACCAACAAGTAAGAGCTACACAGTAACCAGATGTACTTGTTACCCAGCACGTAGGTTTTCACGATGTGCTTAAATGGCAGCCCGAGACCCTCAGCTTCATGTTGTTTCTCTAATTCATCATCTCGCCATGCCCCAACACTAGGTAGACCGAGCGTTTGTGGTTTGTCCCGAAGCCGAAAGCAAAGCACGGTGCCAACGACGATGGCTAGCAGCCCTGGTAAAATGAAGCCGTATCGCCACCCCCAGTTAACTGCAATTACCCCGATAGAGATCGGAATGAGAGCGCCGCTTAAGTTGTGGCAGGTGTTCCAAATAGACCACCAGAAACCCCGTTCGGAGCGCGAATACCAAGAGGTCAGCAACTTTGCACAGGGTGGCCAGCCCCAGCCTTGAAATAATGCGTTTAATGTCCACAACACCACAAAGGTTGAAAGCGATGAGCTAAGGCCAAATAGGATGTTTATGACCCCGGTAGCTATCAGACCAAGACCCATGAAGTAGTTGGGTTTTGCTCTATCACTGACCATCCCAGACAGAAATTTTGATGCTCCGTAAGTGATGTAGAAAAGCGTGCCTAATAGGCCAAAGTCAGCAGTGCTCATCCCGAGGTCGGATAGCATTACAGGCATAGCAAAGCTCAGACTTTTACGGGTGAAATAGAACACCCCGTAGCCGATATACATTGCGGCCATCAAATGAAGACGCCAATAGCGATAGCTTTCGTTGACCTGACGAGGGCTAGGTGCTGCTGCAAACGTCATCACTTCTCCTTAAGTGCTGAGTGAAATGTTATTGATAAAGTGAATGAAAAGAATGAGACAGTTTCATAAATGACTAGGAAATTTTCCTAGTTTGATTGGGGGGTGTCAGGTTTTGTGGGCAAGTTAACAATTATCCGGCTTCCAAGCGAACTGCTGTGAATCGTCAGTTGGCCACCGAGAGCCTGTACTCGTTCTTCGATACCCCTTAATCCTTGCCCCTTTCCCCGCCAGTTTTGCGGTAGACCGACACCATTATCACGCAACTCTAAGCTGAATTGGCTCCCCGGAACCAATGTAAGCTGAACGTCAGTAGCATGAGCATGCTTGCAGATATTATTGAGTAGCTCTTGTATTACTCGATAAAGGGTAACCGCCGTTACCTCATCTAAGCGTTCAGCTAAGATGCCAAAGTTAAGCTTAAAATCGACATTTCTTTCCCGAAAGCGCATCTCAGTGGCTAGTTGGCGAATGGCTGATTCCAATCCCATTTCATCCAATGCCTGTGGACGAAGTTGTTTTAATAGTTGGCGGGTTGAGGAATGAATACGCATGGCAAGATCGTTAGTCGTATTCGCAATTTTTTCGGCTTCTGCGGTTTCAGCTAGCCTCTTGGCCAACATTGATTGGATTTGAATTGCGGTAATGTTCTGGCCAATTTCATCGTGCAATTCTCTTGCGACGGATTTGCGAATATCTTCTTCAACATGGACTAGCTGGCGTGCTAGCTGCTTTTTGAAAATTAGCTCTTTTTGCAACTCGGTATTGGCCTGTTTCAGTTGCTGAGAAAGTAGGTACTGACGGCTGATGGCAATACCTAACCCCAGGCCTATAAGCGCTTGAGTGGCGATAAAGCTTTGTAATTCAAGGTCGGTATCAAATGACCCCGAGATCTGACGAGCAGTAGCAAGAAGAATACTGTTCATGACGCTTGCTAGTACGCCACCTTGCCAGCCATATCGATAGGCCATAAAAATATTGGGCAGTAAGAACAAGAGTAGCGAAAGAGATTTCATTTCTTCCAGCAAGGTTAACTCTGCAACGAGCCCAATACTGAAAAATACCAAACACCAGATAAGCGCAGAGCTGCGAAGTGTTACTTCCTGATGTACAAGCTCGGGGCTGAGAGGTTGCCATATCTGGCGATGTAAATAGTCGTAAAGCAGAAAGAAAAAAGGGGTTAGCAATAGGCCACCGGTGAATGCTGAGACTGCACCTTCTAGCGCGTAATTAAAGCTAAATCCTATGGGTTTGGTAACCAACAAAAGGGCAACGCCACAAATGCCGGAATAAGCAAACGCAAAGCTGCATAGCGCCAGAAGCTGTTTCCAGTATACGTCTAGCTTTTGCCATAAGGGCTGAAAGGCAATGGCTAGACCATGGCAAAATAAGGAAAACATCATGAGTAGATAGAGCACGCTGTTCTCACTAATAACGGGAAGCATCAGTGCGATCAACCCTGTTTCTGCCAAAGTAAATAAAAGCCAATAGCGGCGTGGGCTTAGGGCATAGACAGCTAACTTGAGTCCTGTAGGAAGAAAAAGGCCCGCTAAAAGAAGATCGGGCACTAGGTAGCGGCTGATATTCCAAAGGCAAAACCAGCTGATGGTATACAAGACCAGGACGAAAGCATAAGTAAAACCGTGGGTCAGGATTAGCCGTGGCAGGTGCCGCTGCCGAGTTATTTCATTCATACCGGCTCATCAGTGAGCAATTTATGGTGGAGGGCGAAGCGAATAAGATCGACATTGTTGGAAAGATTGAGTTTGCTAAGAATATTCGCCCGATGGACGTGTATGGTTTTATGGCTGATATACAGTTCACTGCCGATTTCTTTGACATCCTTACCCAATATCAGATGATCAAAGACTTCGCGCTCTCGTTTGGTCAGATCTTGCAATACGTTGGGCCCTGCCGACGCATTGCTAAGGTTGACCAGCGCATCAGCGCAAAGGTACCGGTCGCCATTAGCGACGGTGCGTATCGCTTTTACTAGCTCGCTAGGACCACAGCGTTTCGATAGGTAGCCATAAGCGCCTGCTTCAATCGCCTTGCTGACAAAGGAAGCTGAGTCATAAATACTGAGAATGATGGCCTTAAAATGAGGATGTTTTTGGCGCAGTTTTTCTAGCAAAATCAAACCACTTTCATCTGGCATTGAAATATCAATCACTGCGACGTCGACATCAGAATCAGAAAGTCCTCGAAATGCATCTCGAGCATTACTGAATTCACTGTGAATTTGGATATCTGGCTCCATAGACAGCAATTGAGCAAAACCTGAGCGGACCACAATATGGTCATCAACTAAGGCAACAGAAGTCATATTTCCAACCTACATAATTTTCAAACGAATTAGAAACTATCAATCTAATGACAATAATGCACAAAACACGGATGAAGGTGTGAGAGCTGTCTCTAAAGTTGAATGGTAAATGTGATCATTCAATAATTGCACGGTAAAGATAAAGGTATTTATAGAGGGAGGTATTTAAACGTCGCTTCTTAGATATGGTTCAACAAGGGATAGCCATTGGTCAACTTGTTGACGCGGCACAGTTCCTCAGTGTTTTTGGTGATAATGATAAATTATTGATATTTAAACAAAAGAAAATAATTGCTTGAGGGTGGGTTTCTAGCTCATGTTTTTTATGCAATAAACGACACAGTCAACGTTTCTCCTATTTAAATATAGGAGAAATGGTATGAATAAAACATCGCTATTTTGTGTTTTGGTATTGCTTGCTTCAGCAACTTCTGGAAGTGCTTTTTCAGAGGAAGTATTTAATTCTCATGAGAAATATAAAATCTTCAGTTTTGTAGGGGCTGGTTTGGCTGTGGGGGAGACTGTTTTCTCTGATGAGGGGAGTCGACTCAGTATAAAACCTTATATATTCCATCATAGTGATTATGGTTTTATCGATGATCGGGATAGTAGTGGTGAATTATCGTGATAACAATCTCTCTGGTTAGATCTATAGTGTTTCTGAAAGAGAGTCTAACGCTTCTGGGTTTCAACAGTTTAAATCCGGTGATACATGGGTGTATAAGGGGGGAGTGACGGGGTTATATGATGTGAGCCGCCACCTGTTGGGAGTGTCTAAATTGGAGCTGGATTATCACGACAGTGATAGTCCGCTTGTACAGAATGATCTTGGGTGGAAGTTTAGTGTCGGAGTTGCTTATCGATTTTGATTTTTTCCAGCTGCATCCTTTCTGGGCGTCGTCTTGTGTCTGAATGCAAAGAAAAAAGGATTGGTATTGAGCCAATCCTGTGTCGATCTTTTAGTGAACATTTACTCGTAATCAGAAGCGTAAGTTTCTTCGTAAGTGTGCGAATAAAGCTCAAATAGGTTGCCAAACGGGTCTTCTAGATAAACCATTTTGGCTGGTTTGTTATCATCTTCTGGGTGGTAGCGCATGATGTCCATACGTACTTTACCACCGAATTTCTCTACTTTATCAATTACACCAGCGAAATCATCGGTCTGAAGGCAGAAGTGGAAAATACCAAGACGGGAGAAATCAACCTCGTGGCGCTCCTGTCGTTTTTTCATCTCAAAAAGCTCGACACCGATACCATCTGTTGTCACTAGGTGAGCAATGTTAAAGCCCTTGAAGCCTTCGCCAAACACAGCGATGCACATTCTACCGATTGCGCTTTCACGTTCTTCAATAACTTTGGTGTTGTTCATTACGACTTTAAGGCCAAGAGCATTGGTATAAAACTCTACAGCTTTATCCATATCGCCCACCATGATACCCACATGATTCATTTTCATAATTTGCTCCAGACTCAGATGATTGTGACGTGATTTGTTTCGATGGGGGAGAGTATATGTATTGATTTTCATTAATTAAAATTATCAATAATTATTCAAATAATAAATTAAATTTATCATGAGGATATCTACTTAATGGCATCGAATAGGAGCTGCATAGATATGGCATTGCATCACATAACCAACCTTTGCGAGGTCATTGTATGCACTGGTTAGCCAAAAACATCTATTCTTATAGGTGCCTTTGACTTCTTTAGGATCACAGCATGAACAAGCTAATTGGTTTACTGGGAATTATGTTATTCAGTGTTTCGGTACAGGCTGGGGGAGGCTCTGGTACTGGGGGGATTCCGAGTATCCCCTGTGTGATTGATGGTAAGCTTATTCATAAACACCTGTTAATTACTGAGTGTAATGAACTGAAGAAAGAAGTAACTGATCAGAAAGCGAAAACTGTGTACTAACAACTTATGCGGTATCAATTAAACTCTAAATGTGACGGGGTCACTTTTGATCCCGTACATCTCCATCCTATCTTTATACCCATTTCTTAGCCTGAAACTGCTCTGGTAAAGCACTATGTTGCTTAAATGCTGATTGTTATCCGATTTGGCCTGGAAACGTTTCCATGGTGCGTGCTGGCTCACAGTATCTGCTGGGTATTTCATTATGATCGGATGAAATTTCATGCTTAACGGGAAACCATGATAATGGACAAGCAAATCATTCGTCTAAGAGGTCAGCAATCTGAAATGATTGTTGAGATTGGAGAAATCGCTGAAGTGCTCTACTGGGGGGAGTCAATTTCTGGCTACCCGAAAGGTGCAGATCTTGCCATGAAACGGCCAGTCCCTTACGGCCGCTTAGATAATGATGTGCCTGTTTCGTTGCATCCTGAATTCGCAAGAGGCGTATTTGGTAGCCCTGCACTGGAAGGTCACCGTAATGGGCAAGACTGGGCGCCCGTATTTACCATCAAGTCTATTTCACACGAAAGTGGTAGCCTGGTTGTTAAAAGCCACGATCCTATTGCTGGGCTAGCTCTAACGGTGAATCTTGAGTTAGATAAAAATGATGTTGTCCAACTTAAGCAAACACTAACTAATACCGGGGAAGGAGAGTATCAGGTTAACCGCCTGGCTAATACCTTACCTATTCCTGGGCGGGCCAATGAGCTGCTGACCTACTATGGTCGTTGGGTTAAAGAGTTTCAGCAAGTACGCCATATCTTATCTCAAGGTGGCTATCAGCAAGAAAACCGTCGTGGCCGCACATCCCATGAACATTATCCTGCACTGATTGCAGGTACTAAAGGTTTTGGAGAGTGTGATGGTGATGTCTGGGGCTTCCATTTGGCATGGAGTGGTAACCATCGCATGCGGGTTGATGTTAAAGCCGATGGGCGACGAGTTGTGCAGGCTGAGGCGCTATATTTCCCGGGTGAGGTGTCGTTGAAGCCAGGTGAAAGTCTCGTAACACCAGTACTGTATGCCTCACACAGTGCGGCTGGTTTGAATAGCATGAGTCAGCAATTCCATGGTCATGTTCGCGAGTCAATTCTTACGCCACAAATCAGTGAAAAGCCAAGGCCAATCCACCTTAATACCTGGGAAGGCATATACTTCGACCACGATCCTTCGTATATCAAAGAGATGGCGACAGAGTCAGCCAGGATGGGCGTTGAGCGCTTCATTATTGATGACGGTTGGTTCAAAGGCCGTAATGGTGACAAAGCGGCATTAGGCGATTGGTATCTTGATGAAGCAAAATACCCAGAAGGGCTCGAGGGTATCATCAGCCATGTGAACCACTTAGGTATGGAGTTTGGGCTTTGGTTTGAGCCTGAGATGATTAACAAGGACTCAGACTTGTACCGTAGCCACCCCGACTGGTTGCTGGCTGTAGAAGGTTATGATCAGCCAACGGGCCGTAATCAGTATGCGATTAACTTACAGAATGATGATGCCTTTGATTATTTGCTGGAAAGGCTGGATCACTTCTTGTCTCGCTACAATATCGCTTACATAAAATGGGATATGAACCGTGAGATTGTCCAGCCTGGACACCGAGGACGTGCAGCAGGAAATAATCAAGTGACGCGCTATTATGAATTGGTAGAGCAGATCCGAGAACGTCATCCTGAGGTTGAAATTGAATCTTGTGCTGCAGGTGGTGGCCGAATCGATTTTGAGGTACTTAAGCGCACACACCGTTTTTGGACATCGGATAACAACGATGCCTTGGAGCGACAGCAGATTCAACGAGGGTTTAGCTATTTCTTCCCACCTGAAGTGATGGGAAGCCATATCGGTGCCCGTCATTGCCATAGCACTCGTCGTACCCATGATATCCGTTTCCGTGGCCTTACAGCCTTGTTCGGGCATATGGGGATCGAGCTTGATCCAGTTAAAGAAGGCGCTGAAGAGAAAGCTGGCTTTGAGCGTTATATCGATCTGCACAAAACCTATCGCTCTTTGCTTCATAGCGGTAAGTCTTTGCGTATTCCGGTTGATGATCATGACGGCCAATTAGCTAAGGCGGTTATCAGTGAGGATGGCAATGAAGCACTGGTTATGGTGGCACAACTTGCGATGCCAACCAATTCGCTGAGTGGTGTGCTGAGGATCCCGGGTTTGGATGGAGATAAAGCCTATACAATTTCGGTGATTGATCACCCTGAAAACTTCCATGAAGGCTTGGTGAACCAGCAGCCGACTTGGACAAAGCACCCAACGGTGCTAACGGGTGAATGGTGCCAAAAGGTCGGTTTATCCATGCCTATTCTTGATGCCGAAAGTGCAGTGCTTATCAGGCTAGCGGCTGAATAATAATCACATTATCGTATTACATTGAATAAATGGGGCCTAATCAGGCCCCATTTTTATTGTCTATCTTACAATACAGAATTCCATTAAAAATATTCAATAAACGTGTGGAGTGATCAAAATCCCATTTTGTGGTTCTATTCATATAACTCATGGAAACGTTTCCATGGGTGGGGTTTAGATCACAGTTATCCTTCTGTGGATCCTTAATATACCTTCTGAGCCCAGAGCTTAAATAATAAAGATACAATAATGAATTCTGTACGTGCCCTTTTAGTTAGGGAAGGGGTATGGAACAGATTGAAGGATAAAAAATGTCTGACAAAATTACACTACAAACCAAATTATCATATGGTCTGGGTGCACTAGGTAAAGATTTTGCGTGTGCACCAATTTACATTTTCTTGATGTTCTACTTCACCGACGTTGCAGGGTTGTCTGCTGCCTTTGTGGGTACTATCTTCCTTGCAGCCCGTATCCTGGATGCGGTCACTGACCCAATGATGGGGGTGATTGTTGATAACACCCGTTCAAAATTTGGTAAATTCCGCCCGTGGATTGTGATTGGTACGCTGCTTAATGCCATCGTGTTAGTTGGCCTGTTCAGCACTCACATGTTTGAAGGTCCTGCTCTATATCTTTATGCCGCAGCAGCATATATTCTTTGGGGCCTCACATACACCATTATGGATATTCCTTACTGGTCAATGATCCCAGCGCTATCGAGCGAGCGCCAAGAACGTGAAAAGTTGGTTGTATGGCCACGTCTATTTGCTAGCCTAGCATGGTTTATCACTGGTACTTACGGCCTTCACATTGTGGGTGTCTTGGGTGACGGTAACCAAGGCGATGGTTTCTTCAATATGGCGATGCTGATTGCAGTACTGTTCGTGATGAGTGCTTTCTTGATTGCCCGTAACGTAAAAGAGAAAGCAGCGCCGGCCAATGCAAAACCTGCAGAAAAATTCAGTTTCAAAGATGTACTTATCATTATTGGTAAAAACGACCAGCTAAAAGCACTCATTGGTACTGTTCTATCATTCCAGATTGCTAACCTGCTTGTTGGCGGCTTTGCTATCTACTACTTCTCGTACGCACTTGGCAATCCAGAATTGTTCCCAGTTTATATGATGGTAGCGGGTGCAGCAGAAGTGGCTGGTGTGTTCTTGTTCCCTCGTATTGCCGCTAAACTTCCACGTAAGCACTTGTGGAAAATGGCATGTGGTTTCCCAATTCTATCTTGCATCATTTTGCTTGTAATGGCTGTCATGTTCCCAGGCAGTACGCTACTTATCGGTTTGGCGGGTGCGGCAATTAAGTTCGGTGTGGGTATTGCTAACGCACTACAAACAGTGATGCTTGCCGATGTTGTTGACTACGGTGAGTATAAAACAGGTCGCCGTAGTGAGAGTGTTATCTTCTCTGTGCAGACAATGCTAGTTAAATTCGCCGGTGCGGCTGGTGGCTTTATCGTCGGTGTGGGCTTGTCAGTGGTTGGTTATGTACCAAATGTCGAGCAAACAGCTGACACCATTATGGGTCTGAACTTCATGATGTTTGGCTTACCTGCCATATTGATGGCAGTAAGTGGTATCGTTTACCAACGCTACTACCGCTTGCATGACGGTTTCAACAAAGATGCTGTTGAGAACGATATGGTTGATGCAAAACCAGTCCAAGCGTAATTTCTCTAAGCTTCAATTCAGTAGAAAAGAAACAGCTACCTTCGGGTAGCTGTTTTTGTTTATGTGGTTGGTCTGGTTGCCCTTCTTGTTTTAGGCTTCTTTAAGGGTTTGATACCCAGCCCAAATACGGGTCACGGTAGTAATCCAGCACAGTGTACCGAATATCCAGGCAATCAAAGCGAAGTGGGCAGGGAATAGGCAGAACAGTACAAAGCAGGTAATGGTTTCGGTACCTTCAGTCAGACCGCCAATATAGTACAGCGATTTCTGCTTATAGACTGGACTTTCGATGTTGCGCTTACCAGCCATGATAGCAAAGCTAAGAAAGCTCGAGCCGGTGCCGATAAAAGAGAAAATAAGGAAAGCACCAGCTACCGCATTGGCATCAGGGTTCGCCAATACAAAGCCGAAGGGCACCATGGAATAAAACAGAAAGTCCAAGGTGATATCGAGAAAACCACCGCAATCGGTAATACCTTGGCGGCGGGCGATTGCTCCATCAAGTCCGTCGAAGATACGATTGATGACAATAAAGCCTAATGCCCAACTGTAGGCTTCCAAAGCCAAAGCGGGTAGGGCGAATAAACCGATCACAAAACCGGTTAATGTCACTTGGTTTGCCGTAATGCCGAGTTTGTCCGGTAGTGCAGAGAAAGTGGTTAATGGCCAGCGGATCACCTTGATCGCGTATCTATCTAGCATGTTTGTTGTTCCTGATCAGCGGTTGTCCATGGCCAATTTAAGACACGGCCTTGTGGTGGGATATCATCATGATCATGGGTGACCATGATCGCAGGGATCTGGCGGCTGTTGATTTGATCAAAGACAAGCTGCCTGAACTCATTTCGCAACGCTTTATCTAGCTTACTGAATGGTTCGTCGAGCAGAACGGCCTGAGGCTCTGAGAGAAGCATCCGCATCAAGCTGATCCTTGCACGTTGTCCGCCAGAAATTTCACTGGGTTGCTTATTGGCCAATTGAGATAAGCCAATGGTTGTTAGCGTTGATTCGGCCCGTTCAACTCGCTCCTTGCCACGGTAATAGCGGGGAATACCGAACATGAGGTTTTCTAACACGCTTAGGTGTGGAAAAAGCAAATCATCTTGAAATAGTAAACCTATCTTGCGTTGATCTGGGGCCAGCGCCATCACGCTACGCTCGTTGAGTGCCACATCGCCGGATAAGGAGAAGTCACTGACGAGGTGTCCGGCAATAGCACTGAGTAAGGTTGATTTCCCGCAACCGCTTGGGCCCATTAAGGTGAAAACTTCACCAGGGCAAACGTCAAAACTAACAGGTGAAAAAAGGGGAGTGTCACCATGACGGATTGCGATATTTTTCACAGATAATGTCATCCGTGAGTGTACTCCTTTGATTTATTGGGTATAGAAGGTGTTTGTCGAGAATGTTGACGATAGTGACGCCAACGATAAATCAGGCGATTAGCCACTATCGCGAGAGTAAAGAAAACAAAGGGCAGAACGCCTTGAAGTAGGCCATAAATTGCCATCACCCTGCGATCTTGACCACTGGCAAGGGCCACGGCTTCGGTCGTTACGGTGCTGATCCTGCCAGCCCCGAGCATCTGCGTGGGTAAGTACTGGGCGAGGCTAACACTGAACCCAATGGCAAGGCCAAAGATAATGGCTGGTTGGACTTGCGGGCGTTTAACACGCCACCAGGTCTGCCATGCGGTTAGCCCTAAACTCCGGCTGCATTGATCAAGGCGAATGTCATAGCTACGCCATGCACCATCCAGCGCCAAGTACATGTATGGAAAAACAAAAATGAGGTGACTCCAGCTCACCCAAAGCGAATAGTGCTGGCCGGGAATCAAGTAAGTGACTATCTGGATCCCAAACAGCAAAGATAGCTGAGGTGTGACGAGTGGAATAGCGATCAGCCAAGCAGGGATGGCCCTCTGGTATTTCTGGCGGTATTCAAGGCATGCGATCACCAAGATCAACGCCACGATGCTGGAGATCATCGCCAGCAGTAGGCTGGTTCCCATGAGATCGGCCAATGTCGGGAGCTCTTGCTGCCAAAATCGGCCGCTATAGCGGCTTGGGAGTAAGTCTGGAAAGCGCCATCGTTGGGCAAAAGACCAGACAACCAATAATGGGATGATCAGCACCGGGATCACAATAAACGGGCTATACAAGGCTAAATGACGGGGGGGCTTTTTCGCGACTTGCTGAGACGGTGTTGCCCCTTGAGTCAGCCAATTTCGCTTATAGCGCAGGCAAAACCATTCGGTAGCACGAATAAAGCCAAGACCTGTTGCTGTGAGCATAACAAGCAGACAAGCACCAGCTGCTGCACGAGGGAGCTGGTGCAGATCGGGTTCGTTAAACCATTGCCATACCAGAACCGACAGGGTAGCAGGGCGTGTTGGCCCCAAGATTAATGCGATGTCCACGACAGACAAGCCATATGCGGCAACGGCAAATAGGGATAACCGTAGCTTGGGAAGCCATTGCGGTAGAATAACTTTTCGCCAAGTTTCTGACTTGCTGTAACCCAGACTGGCTGACATCGCGCTAAGCTGTGTCATGTTGAGCTGCTTGAGGATCGGAATACTCATAATCAGCAGAAATGGGGTCTCTTTGATGGCTAAAGCCAGCATTAGGCCGAGCCCATAGTTATCCTGAATGAGGTTGCCTTGGATGAGTGCTATTGCGGCCGTATCTGCTATCCCCAGGGCTTCAAACAGCCTAAAAATCCAACCTGTAGGCGAAAACAGTAAAGCAAAGCCAATAGCAAAGGCAACATGCGGCATGGCAAGCATTGGTGAGAGTGTTCGTTCTAATTTCTGCCAGCGGGTGGTTCCCCAATACTGTTTAAGGATGATGTAGGTGAAATACAGGGCAAGTGCGGTACTGCCTAGCCCAGAAAACAGGCTGAGGCCAATAGACGTAGTGAGATTAGGCCATGTTAACACCTCGGCAAACGCATTCAAGTTGACGCTTTCAAAGCCCAGCGTAGGGAGCCAAGAGAGAGATGGGAGGATCAGCCCTATGATGCCCGGTAATAAAGGCAAGAAACAAAGAAGGACTGTAACAATAAAAAAAAGATGAATCATAAATTACTCGTTGGGTGGGAGTTAGCTCCCACCCTTCAGGTCTAGCCTTTTAATTTTAGCTGCCGTAACGTTTTTGCCATTCCAACTCGATGGCGGTTAACCAGCTTGGATGTGGCTCAGGAATAGATTTAAACAGTGAAAAACCTTGGGCACCACTGTTTGTCAGTGACTCTTGTTTTAGAACCGATGGATCACCCCAGATTTTGGCATCAGCTTTGCGTGCTTGCGCTTTTGGGCTCATCAAGAAGTTGATGGTAACTAAGGCGCCCGCTTTTGCTTGTGCGTTCCAGGGAACGGCCAAGAAGTGAATGTTAGACAGTGCACCTTGCTCAAAGGCATAAGTTTGTGCTGTTTCTACTAAATTTCCGTTTTCAATCGCCGCATTAGCTGCATTGGGATTGAAGGTGATAGCTAATAGAAGCTGCTGATCATCCAGCAGTTGAATAGTTTCACTTGTCCCCGATGGGAAACGCTTCCCTTGTTGCCATGCGACAGGGTGGAGCTGGTCAAGGTATTGCCATAGTGGTGCGGTAACCTGTTCAAATCGCTGTCGATCAGTTTGGCTGTCTATGGCTGTGTAAAGCGAATCTGAGTCATTGGTCAGCTCCAACAGAGCGGCTTTCAAAAAGCTGCTGCCATGGAATTCCGGTGGTTGCGGGTAGCTGATCTTGCCCGGAAACGCTTTGGCCAAACTGAGCAATTCCGAGAAGTTTTTCGGCGGGTTGTTTAGCGTTTCTTTATCATGGATAAAAACCAGCTGTCCAACGCCCCATGGGGCTTCTAGCCCAGCGGTTGGTTCAGTGAAGTCTTCATCAATAGGCAAGCGGGTATCAACATATTGCCAATTTGGCAGCTGCTGGGTAAACGGGCCGTAAAGAAGGTTGCTGTGCTTCATGGAACGGAAGTTTTCACCGTTAATCCAAACCAGATCAACGCTGCCACCTTCATTTTTACCGGCAGCTTTTTCGGCTAACAAGCGCTGGGTTGTTTCGGCGATATCAGCGACTTTGACATGTTTTAAACTGACCCCATATTGCGCCTGTAATTGACGGCCAGCCCAACGTAGGTAGTCATTGATCTCTTGGCTGCCACCCCAGGCATTAAAATAGACCGTTTGTCCATCAGCCTGTTTGACTACTTCATCCCAATTCGGTTGGGGAGCGGGAGCCGCTTGTGCCGTGCTAAGGCCAGAGGCCAGCGCAAGCGCCAGCCCCAGGAGTGTTTTTTTCATGATTCTTGTTTCCATCCCTATTTTTCGCTTAGCGCACCTTCATTGCCGCGCTTTGGTGGTGTTTCAACAACGTCTACTTGAGGACTGGCCGTTGTAAATTCATTCTGCTGGTCGGTTGCTACCTGCTCGTCTTTGCGCATCCAGCGATGGTATTTCTCAACCAGAGTCAGTAGTCCTTGCGGTGCATTGGCTTGCTTCCAGACTCCGGCGGTATATTTTGCCGCTTCGCTCATGGTTGGGTAAGGGTGGACTGTCCCCAAGATTTTGTTGAGCCCCAAGCCGTGGCGCATCGCCAGCGTAAACTCGGCGAGTAATTCACCGGCATTGTTGCCAACTACCGTTGCGCCAAGGATCTTGTCTTTACCTTTAGGTGTGATCACCTTGATGAAACCATGGTCCTCGCCATCGGTAATGGCACGATCCAAGTCGTCAATCCCATAGGTAACGATATCAAAATCAATACCTTGTTGCTTGGCTTCTTTTTCATTGATGCCAACACGAGCCACTTCTGGTGATGTATAGGTCGCCGCTGGCAATACCGAGTAATCGGCTTTGAATTTCTTGAATTGGCCAAAGAGGCCATTCACGGCGGCATACCAAGCTTGGTGAGCGGCAGCATGGGTTAACTGGAATGGCCCTGCGACATCACCAACAGCAAAGATATTGGGGTATTTGGTTTGTAGATAGTCATTGACCTCAACGGTTCCGCGCTCAGAGGTGGTGATCCCCAGTTTTTCCAAACCGAAACCCTGGACATTGGCGATTCGGCCAAGAGCAAGCATTACGGCATCGAATTCAATGGTCTGTGATTCACCGCCAACTGTTTCAAGTAAAACTGATTGCTGTTGCTGGCCATTTTCATCGGTATGAATGTTGAATTTAACCGCTTTATGACCTGTTTTAATGTCTACGCCATCTTTCTCAAGGCTTGATTTAACCAGTGTCGCTGCATCACTGTCCTCACGGATTAACAGTTGTTCTGCCATTTCGATAAGGGTGACATCGCTACCAAGGCGCTGGAAGCTTTGAGCAAGCTCACAGCCAATTGGACCGCCTCCTAACACCAGCAAGCGTTTAGGCTGCTCGGTCAAAGACCAAATAGAGTCAGAAGTAAGGTAATTGACCTTATCTAGGCCCGGGATCCCCGGTACGAGCGGTCGAGCTCCAGTTGCAATCACGATATTACGGGTGGTCATACGCTGGCCATTCACTTCTACTTCCCATGGCGACAGAATAGTGGCTTCACCCGAGATACAGTTTACGCCCAGTTTGCTGTAACGCTCCACGCTGTCATGAGGCTCGATCTTACCTATCACGTTGTGGACGCGAGCCATCACCTTGGCAAAATCGACCTTGGCTTCACTAGTCTCTATACCAAATTCATTGGCGCGAGTGATTTCTGCCATGGTATGGGCTGCGCGAATAATTGCTTTGGAAGGAACACAACCGGTGTTAAGGCAGTCACCGCCCATTTTATGTCGCTCGATAAGCGTAACTTTCGCTTTGACGGCTGCTGCGATGTAAGCGCTAACCAAACCGCCCGCTCCAGCGCCGATCACTACCATGTTTTGATCAAAGTGGCTTGGCTTTTCCCATTCAGCGTAAACTCGACGCTTGTTAACGATCTGCATGACCGCTTTGGCCATCAGCGGGAAAATACCCAGTAACGCTAACGAAACAAGAACAGGTGCTGAGATAATACCGCTTAGGCTGTCAATCTGACCAAGCTGAGTACCTGCATTAATGTAAACGGCAGTACCAGCGAGCATACCCAACTGGCTGACAAGGTAGAACATGCGTGTTGATATAGGTGTCAGACCCATAAGTAAGTTTATGATGAAAAACGGGAACACCGGGATCAATCGGAGAGTAAACAGGTAAAACGCACCGTCTTTTTCGACCCCGCGGTTAATGGCTGACAGGCGGTAGCCGAATTTAGCTTGCACCCAGTCACGTAAGATATAGCGACTAAATAAGAAGGCGAGGGTTGCTCCGATAGTGCTGGCAAAAGAGATCAGCAGCAAGCTCCACCAGAAACCGAACAGCGCAGCCCCCAAAAGAGTCATGATAGCGGCACCTGGTAATGATAGGGCCGTCACCGCGATATACAGGACGAAATAGATCAGGCTTGATACAAATGGCTTAGCATGGATGGTATCTGTCAGGGCCAGTTGCTGTGCTTTTGCTTGTTCAAGGGTGAAGTACTGACCAAGATCGAATGCGAACCATACTGCAATCAAGGAAACAACGATACTGATCACCAGCAGTTTTTTTCTGTCCATAGTTAGCTCCTGTTATTTGTCCGTTTGCTTAGGGGCATTAGAAGGTTGCTGTTCACCAGGTTGGATTGGCAATGAACAGAAGCCTTGCTCTGGTACATCGAGTGCAGTGTTAAATTTTGCCGATAAATTTTGGAACGCAACCAAAGCGGTTAAGTCAACAATAGCATCTTCATCAAACCATTGTTTTAGCGTTGTAAGCATTTCATCTGTGACACGCTGACCGGTAATCGTCATCGCTTCTGTATAGCTCAGCACCGCACGTTCTTGCTCATCAAAAAGATCACTGTCTTGCCAGCTGGCAAGGGCTTTGATTTTTTCGACTGAATGACAGCGTTCGGCAAGTTTCATTCCATTAGCATCAACACAGAAAGCACAGTCGTTTAACTGTGACACCCTGACACAGACTAATGAACGAACAACCGGGCTTAACGGGGAGGAACTACGATCCAGATAGCCGAAAAATCCGGCGACGAGCCAAAACAAGGTAGGGCGACGTCCCCATAGCTTGGCTGGGTTGAGAATCTTGCCGTAGTGGCGTTTTTGTAGCCATAGTAGTGGCTTGATCAATAGTGAATAGTTTTCTTTGGCGGAAATGCGCACGGTGACCCCTTGTGTCTTCAATATGCTACTGTGAGCTTATCTGGCTGGCGACAGTAATTATTACTGAAATTATCAGATAGTTATGAGACAAAGACCCTACAAGGAAGCAATTTATTTCACGTGATCGCAGAAAAGAGTGTTTAGTTGACTGATATTTGAACAACTTGAGGTTTGGACTGGGTTATAACCTTGTCTGTAGACAGTTCAGTCAACACAACATAGCTGCATGCAATCAGTGGGACGAAAGCAAGAAGCATGGTTTTGCCAATGTGGTAATTGCGATACCAATACTTGCGTGCTCTGATTTTTAACAATAGCCCCCAGAACAACAGGATGGCGTTTAGGCTAGCAATGGATACCAGTAAGGGGTGAAGTGATTGATAGGTGGTGATGTTATTCTGTACCAGAATAAAAGCCAGTAGAGGAGGAAGTAGGCTGAACAAAACAAGTAAGCGCATAATTCGCGGCCACTTGCCAAACTTATCCTTGAACATCTGATCACTTTGTCCTGGAAAAGGTTTGGAACAGTTCATAATAACCCCCGGAATTAACTTGGCACTTATTTTACTAGTGTCACTGTGCAATAAAAGGGTGTTGAGTGATTTATAAACAGCATTGTGAGGCGATTCAATTTTTCACTAAAATTGACAAAAAGCTGTCACTAGAATGGTTGATTATTGACACGTATCATTGGTGCAATAAATACAAAAAAGAGACCTTAACGATCTCCTTTTATATATGAAATTTGTTGTGCTAGCTTAATTTTGCTAGCAACTCTGAACGGCGATCTTTGGGAATTACCGACCAGTGTTGGCCGCTGATTGCCCCTTCAAGCGCCCACAGTAACTCAATAGTAACGGTGCCTTGATGACTGTTTTGCAATGCTTTAAAGGCATTGATAGAGCCAGCTTCCAATAATTCGTCAACAGTACAAATTCCCGCCTTCTTTAGCATTCTTTCATTCGCCAGGCGAAGGTTAGGCAGGTCTTTTATACGATCTGGTGATGCTTTCTCTTTGGTTTCTTTATCAACTTTAGCGGCATCAAGAGAGCGAGTTGCTTGTTCGATAATTTTACCAGCTTCACTCCACCATTCCTCTGGAATAGCGTAATGTTTTGTTACAACTGGAAAGCCGCGCTTTTTATATATATATGGCTTAAGCCCTGCCTTTTTAAAATCTTGTTCGTTTTTTGCGTTGGCGCGAAGATGAAGTTTGTCATTCACCACGAGTGCAAACATTGTTTCACCCGCGAAAATTCCAAAGCCGCCAAACATAGAACGAGATTTAACGTTATTGAAACAATTAAATAGGCGTAAAGATTCTTTTAAAATTGGTTTGTCCATGCTTCTTCTCGGTGAAAAATTCTAGGGTCACCTAACAACAGAGCGAGGATTCAAGAATAGCAAATATCAATACATTACACTGTCAGGAAAAAGTAAGATTTTCCAGACATTGGTTGCTATATCCATCGGCAACCCCGCTACCATAAGTTGACTGAGTTTAAAAAACCCGACGACTCTTAGGCCGGAAGCTTTGCGTCCCTACCTTTCGGTAGGTTTGCCTTGTTCGTGACAATTTAAGAATATCTCAGATGATATTTTTGAACTTGATCGCAACTTTGGAAATGTGATGTTGATTCCATAAATTGCTGTATTCTTTTGCTTTAAGATGAATGTTTTTGTCTCAAAATGATTGGTGGTGCGCGAGTTCATCGAAATAAAAAACGGAGGCGAAGGCCTCCGTTTAAATTTTAGAAAAGTAAACGCTGCCGGCTACTTAGTTAAGTTTTTTACCGAGTTTCGGATCACCAATTCAGGCACCATTTCAAAGACCTGAGTCGCGTGTTCTTTGTCTTTCACGCGGTGCATTAGGATTTCTACTGCACTCTTGCCTAGGCGACGCTTCGGTTGGTGAATTGTCGTTAGTGGAGGCGAGAAGTACGGTGCCAAATCGATGTTGTCATAGCCGATGATAGAGATATCTTCCGGCACGTTGATGCCTGCTTGTTGGAAGGTACTGATCATCGCCATTGCCATGATGTCATTGAAGCAGAAAATCGCGGTAGGGCGCTCTTTCATCGCGATGAATTTATTGGCAGCAGCAACCGCAGATTCACACTCGAAGTCACCTTCAAGAATCCAATCTTCATTGACGTTTAAATCCGCTTCACCCATCGCTTTGCGGAAACCCTGTAGGCGTTCACGACATGCGGATTTTTCGCTGTGGCCGGTAAGGCAACCGACGGCTTTATGGCCATGTTCAATAAAGAACTTAGTGGCAACATAACCGCCAAGTTCGGCGTTATCTTGAATTTGATCGGTATGCGGGCTTTCTGGGCCCCAATCCATGATCACCATAGGGGTGTCTTTCTGGCGCTCAAGCAGTTCCAGTAGTTGTTCATCAAGGTCAGAACACATCACCAGCAGGCCATCGACTCGCTTTTCGGCCAGCATACGCAGGTAATCACGCTGTTTTGTAAGGTTACCCTCGGTATTACACAAGATAAGGGTATAACCAGCACCGTAACAGAACTCTTCAACCCCGTGGACGACTTCAGCAAAAAACGGGTTGGTAGACTTTGTTACCAACATACCGATAGTTTTTGTGGTGTTGCACTTTAGGCTTCGCGCTACGGCGCTTGGCGCGTAATTCAAATCTTCAACAGCGGCCAGCACTTTCTTTTGGGTTGCTTCTGCGACGAAGCGCGTTTTGTTAATCACGTGAGAGACGGTGGTTGTTGATACACCAGCCATACGTGCAACATCTTTAATCGTTGCCATAGTTATTCTTCTAATAATAAAGGTCAGAGAACCTTGTAAATTAATACTTTACTCAACAGAACAATAAACTAGTTCACCATCAACTCTACGAGTAGTTCATTGTTCTGTTGGGTACAATCAGCAGAAACGGCAAAAGGCCGCATCACGAATGGGCGGCTTCGTTTCTTTAATTATGCTGTATGCTTTACATGCCATATCGCATGTGTTGCATTGTTTAATCGCTTGCGTTCACATTTTACTTAGTGTGGCCGAGAGTGCAATGCTTGTTATCTCAAATTGCAAATTTCGTGAGTTGGCTACGCTATTTTGCTTGCCTAAACGACAACAGGGCCAAAAATTGGCCCTGTTTAAAGTACTGTATATTGAATAAATTCAGATGGTTGTCTGCAAATCAACCAAATACTAGACTAAGCAGCTGCCGCTAACACAATAGGATAGCCATCGATAGGGTGCTGAGTGATGCATACCGGCCAACCATATACAGACTTAATGATATCTGCAGTCAGAGCTTGTTCTGGGGTTCCGTCCGCCTGGATTTTACCGTGGTTAATGATAACTAACCTGTCTGCGTATTGGGCGGCTAAATTAAGATCGTGGATCACAATGATCACTGCTGCTCCGGCTCTTGCCATTTGCTTGGCGACAATCAATGCGTTGTGCTGGTGGGCTAAATCGAGAGCTGAGGTGGGTTCATCTAACATCAATATGCACTGCTTACCTGCTTGGCTTAACTGAGTGAGTACCCTGGCAAAGTGAACTCGCTGCTTTTCACCACCGGACATAGTGGGATAGAGGCGAGGAGCGAGATCGGTGACACCCACCATTGCCATTTTCTCATGGGCAACTTGCTGTGCTTGGACATTGGGGAGTTCGAGCGGTAAGGCGCCAAGTTCTACCACTTCTTTGGCTGTGAAGGCAAAACTCAGCGAACTGTGTTGAGGAAGAACACCAAGGTGGCAAGCGAGTTGCTTTGTCGGCCACTCATGACGCGGACAGCCAAAAATATTAACCTTACCTTCGGCCTCGACTTCTCCGCAAAGCACTTTCAACAAGGTACTCTTGCCTGCACCGTTTGGACCCAGTAATGCTGTCAGTTGTCCGCTTTTAATTTGTAGTGAGAAATCATCCAGCAGCGTTTTTCCTCCAAGGCTTAGTGATAAGCTTTCGGCTTCGATTGCGATGTTGGACTCAGTGTTTACTCCAGTTTGCAAAGATGTACTTGTTTGGTGGCTCATGACAGCTTACCTTTTTGTTTAACGAGTAGGTAAATGAAGAATGGGGCACCGAGTAAGGCCGTAATAATACCTACCGGCAACTCAGCGGGTGCGGCAACGACACGGGCAAGCATATCGGCAACCAGAAGGATCAAAGCACCTAGCAAAGCTGAAAGTGGTAGCAGGGTTTTATGGTTAGGACCGGAGATCATACGGCCAATATGTGGAACGATAAGTCCGACAAAGCCAATTACACCGGTTAGCGATACGGCAATGCCAACACCTGCCGCACACAGCAAAATCAACATACGCTTTAGGCGCTGCACGTTGACGCCAAGGTGCTTGGCTTCTGCCTCGCCGAGCAAGAAGGCATTGAGTGCGTTGGCGTTGCGGTCAAAAGACAACAGCAGGCTAAGCAAAGTGATGTAGGCAAGGCCAATCCCCGGCCATGTTGCCCCGGCTAATGAGCCCATCGTCCACAATGATAGATCACGAAGTGCTTGGTCATCGGCATAGTAGTTCATCAAGCCCAACGCTGCGCCAGAAAGGGCACCAATTGCCACACCAGCCAACAGCATAATGGTCACCGAGGTGCCATTTTTGTCAGTGCCAAGCTGATACACCACAAATGTACTAACTGCGCCACCAATGAAGGCGAACACAGGAACGGTGCCCAATGTTAGCAATAATGGAAAGTTGGCGGCTAACGGAGCGAAGATAACGATTGAAAGTGCAGCCCCCAAACTTGCACCACCAGATACTCCAATGATACCAGGATCGGCTAGCGGGTTTCGGAACAGACCCTGCATGACGGCACCGCACAGCGCCAAAATGGCACCGATGGCCATGCCCAGTAGTGTCCGTGGAAGACGGATTTGGTGGATGACAATTTCGATATGGGCCGGCAAACCCTGCGGAAATGGCAACAGTGCTTTGAAACTATCAGCAAAGCTGATATTCATCGGCCCTACAGCGATAGATGATGTAACAGCCAATACCAGCAAAGTGATACCAACAGGAAAGACAATATTGGTGGGGATTCGTTGTAACTGCATCATAGATATACTGCTTTAATGAACGGTTAACCGTTATTGTTGGTAGAACACTTGGTTTAGACGTTCAGCTTCGCTGAGACTCTTTAAGCCCAGGCCGCCAATTAGTGCGGTACCATCAATCGTCACAACGGCTTGGTTTTGACCTGCTGGTGTTGCCGCGAGCAAAGGCATGCTCTTCAATAGGTCAGCAGGCGTGCCTATTCGACTTAGGGTGTGTGAGCTGAGTAAGATAATATCAGGCTGCATCTGTACCATGGCTTCAAGAGAAATCGGTTTGTAGGATTCAACGGCGCTGGCTGCTGGATTGATGGCGCCCGCAAGGCGGATCACGCTATCTGCGGTGGTATTACGGCCTGCGACATTGGCAGGACGACCTTCATGGATCATCAGGAATAAGACTTTTTTCTTACCGGTTTGATGGGCAAGTGTTTGCTTGATCGAATCTACAGTCTCTTCAACTCGGGATTGCAGGGTATGAGCTTCCTCTACTGTGTTAGTCAGTTTACCGACTTGTTCAATACGGACGAGTAGATCATTGACGGTTTCGCCTGAATTAACCACATCAACCTCGATACCTGCCTGCTGAATCAGATCCAATGTTGTTTTTGGTCCCATTTCATTGGATCCCAGCAACCGGGTAGGAGTGAGAGCGATTAAGCTTTCAGCAGATAGTTGGCGGTGATAACCCAATACCGGCATCTCTTCATTCACAAGATTTTTGCTGGTGACATCAACGGCAACGAGTTGTTCTTGTGCACCTATCGCATTGATGATTTCAGTAATTGCAGCTCCTGCACTGATGATGCGTTCGCTGGCATATGATGAATGTGCAGCAAGAAGTAATGTGGTAGCCAGAGCTATACGCTTCATGATTTATCCTCTTCCATTAATAACTGTGTCGCCTTGATTTCATTCTGCTGAAGAAAAGCGAGGAGTTTTAGCATATTTTCGACCGACCCCGCCTTGTCAGCACCGATAATGACGGGCTTGCCTGGGTTGGCTTTGACTTCTTTAGTGAGTGCGGCCTTGAAGGCGTCCCAACTGTCAATTTCATTACCTTGTAGTGCCCAATAAGGTTCCGTAGAGGTAATGTTGACAGTAATCGGATCTGATTCTGTTTCTTGTAGGGCCTGTGTTTCTGTCTGGGGTAATTCCACCTCGAGAGATTGCAGTTTTACGCTGGCAGTCAATAGTAGAAAAACCATGACGATAAAAATGATATCGAGTAAAGGAGTAAGATCGGGCTTGAGATCGTCATCGCCAGTCACGCCTTGGTGGGTTCGGATCATATTACCGCCTCTGCATTGCCGGTGTTTTCTGTTTTCGGCTGGCAGTTTTGATCGAGTGATAGGCCTTCTAGCCAAAGGTTGCAATGGTTGAGGCTATGCTCAAGTTTTGCTGTCACTTTATCAGCCCAAAGGCCTAGTAATTGAGAACCTGTAATTGCGGGAAGGGCAATCATTAGGCCTGCAGCCGTTGTTCGCATTGCCAACCCAAGACCATCGGCAAGGTCATTGGGGGTAACAGCACCTGAGCTCATAGCGATACCCTTGAACATGTCGATTAGGCCAAGAACAGTGCCGAGCAAGCCAAGCAGAGGGCTGATAACGCCGATAAGGCTTAGAAGGCGCAAGCCGGAACGTAGCTGAGAGCGCTTTTGCTGTAGCCAGATCCCTGCGGCATCTTCACGTAAGGCTTTGGAAAAATGGCGATGCGAGATCAGCATGGACACACCTTTAAACAGTAAAGGGCGTTGGTTTTTTAGTGATGAAGCTAATTTGTCGAGTCCAGATTCGTCAGACCGGCACTGTTTTGCAAGCAGTCCGTCAATCTTACCTCTGCCAACGCCGGTACATAACAATACTTGAATGCAGCGCTCAAGAAGGATCATCAATGTTAGCGCTGAACAAATCAGCAAAGGTGCCGTCATTAGGCCAAATTGATTTTGTAGGGAGTGAAACATTTCCATGAGTGAATCCAATTAAATGCTAGTCCAACTTGAATCGGACAGGAACTTGTACGCGATGGGCAATAGCTTGACCATCAACAATATGGGATGAGAAACGCCAGCGCTTAATTGCCGCTATCGCAGCGTCGTCAAGGATCTCTGTACCGGAAGATTTAACAAGGTTTTGTTTTACTTGTTTACCGGATTCATCAATCCAAATTTCTACCAATACTTGCCCTTCAAGCCCGCGTCGCTTGGCAATACTCGGGTATTTCACTGGACTAGGACGAGTTGCAAATGTCGGTGTAGTGACAAGTTGTGGCTCACTGTTAACACCCGATGCGGCTTGAGATTTGACTGCTGGTACAGCATCAGGGGCTTTGGGGATCTCTTCGGTTGTTTCAGGTTTTTTGACTTCAACCGTTTTTTTAACCTTTTTTGGCTCAACCACTTTCTCAACGGGCTTTTTGGGAGCAGGCTTGCTGGCCTTCTTGATCTCCGCTTTAGGTTCAGGTTGTTTTGTCTTTACCAGCTTTTTCACCGTCGTTTCTTTTTTGACTACTTTTTTAGGTGCTTCAACTGGCGCGGGTGGGGGCGCTTCAGCGGCGTCAGGCTCAGAAGGTTGAGGTGAGGGAGCTGAAACTAGATTTAGCGATACCTTAGTAGATTCTGTACCAACAGGCATCGCCATCACCATTCTGTTTGGTATAGCAGAAAGCAATAGGCTGTGGGCAAGTACTGATGCAATACCGGCTATGGCATATCTTTTTGCGTTCACTGTTCTACTCCGATCATGCAAATTTCTGCTTTATTTGTCTGTTTTCAATGAATAACCACTTATAAAGCAAATTATCATTTAGTTGTCTTAATCAAGAATGGTTCTCATTATCCACGTAATGAAAATAATATCAATTATCATTTGCAATATTATTTGGTGGTGCTTATGATTGCCTGCAAATAAGAGTGGTTATCATTTCACTTATATAAATGGGGCAAAGCCCAACAGAAAGTAGTTAGGCTCAAGTAACTGTGACTTAAAGTCACTTGGGTATCCCGTTTGCTCAACGTGGTACTAGAACACGACAGCCAAGTACTGTTGATCTAGTGAGGAAATCTGGCAGGAATTAGCCTGTTGAGGAGGGGCTAGGAAACTAGCTCGACAAAGAAGTAGATGATTGAAGAACAAGCCTTAGAATCTGCAGTGTTGCCGCCGGAGCTACTGACCGAAGAGGTCGTAGGAAAGCACACCCCCGATCCACTTCGATATGCATTTGCTAACAAGCGCTCGGCGCATGCTGGTGGCATGTCGGCAATGGTTGCTGAGGAGGAGCGACAGAGTCTCGCGAATCAAGCGCTATCAACGGTACCTGAAACCCTAAAAAGCCGTTGTCTATATATCCATATTCCCTTTTGTCGTGTTCGATGCACTTACTGCAATTTCTTTCAGTATGCATCTAGCCAATCATTGATTGATGATTACTTCGATGCATTGATGGTAGAGCTTAAAGCCAAAGCTTCAATGCCATGGACGCAAGCAGCACCATTCCGTGCCGTGTATGTTGGGGGAGGAACACCAACCGATCTAACTGCCGAACAAGTGACCCGTTTGGGTAAAATGGTTAAAGCTCACTTCCCATTGACCACTGACTGTGAAATTACTCTGGAAGGGCGAATTAACCGTTTCGATGATCGCATGTTTGAAGGTGCACTCGAAGGTGGTTTCAACCGTTTCTCATTTGGTGTCCAGAGTTTTGATACCACCGTTCGCCGCAAGGCCAAGCGCCTTGATGACCGCGAGCCGGTGTTAGAACGTATTCAGTCTCTCAGTGCGACGAATGCCGCGCCGATTGTTATCGACTTACTGTTTGGTCTACCTTATCAAGATATGGCCGTTTGGCAGCAAGATCTTGAGGATTTTCTAGACAGTGGCGCACATGGTGTTGATCTCTATCAGCTGATTGAGATGGGAGGAACACCGATGAAAGGCATGATTGAGCAAGGCCGCCTTCCAGAGCCTGCTGATACGCCGACTAAAGCCTCCATGTTTGAATATGGCGTAAACTTTATGGCGCAGCACCATCTACGCCGGTTAAGTGGAAACCATTGGGCTCGTGATAACCGAGAGCGCAGTATTTATAACAGCCTCGCTAAGACATCAGCTGAAGTATTGCCTTTAGGCGCGGGTGCTGGTGGTAACGTCGGTGGGTTCGGTTTCATGCAACACAGAACCTTGGACGCTTATATCGAAGCAATTAAAGCTGAACAGCTTCCGTTAGCCATGATGACTAAGTCTGGCCCTCAGGCTGGATTACATTCCGAAATTAAAGCCAGCTTTGACCGCGGTTTCCTGTCTGCAAAAGATTTCCGGCAAAAGTTTGGCCAAGATATCTTTGGTTGTTGTCAGCCATTGTTTGAAGCGTGGCAAAAGAACGGTTTGGTGAAACTAGAAGGTCAGTACCTCTCGTTGACCTTAGCCGGGACGTTCTGGTCTGTCACCTTGGCCCAGTCGATGATTCAAGTTTTGCAACAGAGTGCGATTAAGCACGTCGCCGCATAAACGAATTAAATATAACCTAATAAAAGATCTGTACATTGATGTACTTGGAGACAAATCGTGTTTGATAAAATTTCATTTGAAGCGCTAAAAGCCCAAGTGGCTGAACAACTTGCCGTTGAACCGAAACTTCACGCAATGGCGATTGCAGACACTTTAGGTGTGACTGAAGGTGAAGTCGTAATGGCCTTCCCTGAAGAGTTGGTGGTTGCCATCTCGGGTGAGCATGCAAAAGCGATTTTAGAAGATCTACCAACATGGGGACCTGTGACAACTATTGTTCACTCTATGGCCTCTATCTTCGAAGTAAAAGCCCCTTTCCCGAAAGGTAAAGAAGCCCGTGGTTACTACAATCTAATGGGTAAAGAGGGTGAATTGCATGGCCACCTTCGCCTAGATTTAGTGACAGATATCGGTTTGGTTAGTAAGCCATTCATGGGGCAAGAAAGCTACTTCATTGGTTTCTTTGTTCAGGGAGGCGAGTGTGTATTCAAAGTGTATCTAGGTCGCGATAAAAAACGTCAGCTGTTCCCTGAGCAGATTGAAAAATTCCAAGCACTTAAAACAAAATTCAAATAACAATATACCTAAGTTACCTCAAGTAGCTTGGGTATAATAACGGAGAAAGTCAGAATGAATGCTGTAAAGCAAGAGCGCCTTCAAAACCGTCTAGGCCCAGAAATCTCAGAATTCCGCCAATCTTGCCAGACGATTCAGCTGGCGACTGTTGATGCTGATGGTAAACCGAATGTAAGTTACGCACCGTTTGCGTTGCTTGACGATGGCTACTACGTGCTGATCAGCCAGATTGCTAAGCACGCCCGGAATTTGCTGGAGAATCCTCAGGTTTCTTTGATGATGATTGAAGATGAAGCTTCATCTAAAACCATTTATGCACGTAAGCGTTTAACGTTTGAAGCCAACGTGGTAGTAGTCGAGCGTGAGACTGATAAGTGGCTCGCAGCGGTTGAACAGCTAAAAGAGCGTTTTGGTGAAATTATTGATGGCCTAAGTGGCTTGGAAGATTTCAAAATGTTTCGGTTTGAGCCAACTCAAGGCTTGTTCGTTAAGGGCTTTGGCCAAGCCTTCCAAGTCAGTGGTGATGATTTGGTGGATTTTGTACATCTACAAGAAGGCCACCGTCGTATCAAAGACGGCAGCGAAGTCACTCAGCCGACAGAAGAACTGTAAAAGCCTAAAAAATATTATCTAACAACAGCCTAGGATGCTCACCTAGGCTGTTTTATTTGCGCTGTTATTTTAAGTGACTATAACAGACTATAGCGGATAGGCTTGATCGGGATCAGCGTCTTCATTATTCAAACTTGATAGCGCAAAAATACGTGTGATAATTAGGTTAAACACAATTATCAATGGATAAAGTCATGTCTACTGATCCAAGACGCGAAGTGCGACTTGCATATATCGCTAGCTTCCTAACCCCGCTGACGTTGATGATTTCAGGCATCGCAGCCGTAATCTACTCGGCGTATAAGCTGAACAAGGGCACTGATGAGCTGAGCTACAGCCACTATTACACTATCATTCGTACCTTCTTCTACTTCTTCACTTTCTTCGTTGTGCTTGGTGTAACGGCGGCAACAACCACGGGTATTATTGCCGGGGCTGAGTATTGGGTTTATAGCCCAATCTTGCACAAGATTTTGCAGGTCATCCCAGTTATCGGTCTTATCATTGCTGTACTGGCAATTGTGAAGTGGTTTATCCAACACATCCAAGGTATGAAGTTGCTTAAAGCCAATCAGCCGATGGAGCTGTAATTTAATCAATATAAATAGTTATTTTATAGAAAGCCGGTGTTTATGCACCGGCTTTTTTTATGCATTTCTATTTTTCTATTAGTTATAAATTTTGTTGTATTGATATATATATATCAACCAATTATAAAATTATCATTTTGATAGCTATATATAAAATGAATCATTAATTACTGTTACTTTATGGTTAAATATAATGATTTGTTTGGTTGTCTATGAATATTCTAATTGTTTATTTTTGAGTCAACTTAAGTTTTTAATTAATCGATTTAGTGATTGCTGTCATGTTTTATCTATAACTTTAATAATTAATAAGAGTAAAGAAAATTTGTGTGACATGCGTTTCATAAAAACTCTAAGCATAGGTGTAAATTGATTTAGTGTTTTTATTCTAAGTATCCACTAATGTTAGATCTATCATCTGGTAAAGAACGGATTATTCAGGAGTTTGTACCGGGTAAGCAGGTGACACTTGCTCATTTAGTTGCCAACCCGACTGAAGAATTATGCGAGCGTGTTGGGGTTGAAAGTAAAGGTGCGATAGGCATTTTGACGTTAACACCTGGCGAAACATCTATTATCGCCGGCGATATCGCAACTAAATCTGCAGATGTAAATATCGGGTTTCTTGACCGATTCTCTGGAGCTCTAGTTATTACAGGTAGTGTTGCATCAGTTGATGAAGCACTAAATACAGTTATATCTGTGCTTAATAGGACGCTGTCTTATAACACTTGTGAAATAACTCGGACTTAGTATGACCGACCCAAAAATAACCAACATCGCCTTTATTGGTGAGGTGGATGCAGGTAAGTCTGCACTGATTAATAAGATACTTAATCAAGACACAAATACAGGTAAAACGCAGGCCGCTATTTTTTATCAAGGCAGTGTTATTGATACTCCAGGGGAGTTTGTTGATAACCGCTCGTGGAATGGTGCATTGCTGTCGACTATCTCGACGGTCAAAACCATTGTGATTTTGCAGCCCGCCGATGCGAAACGCGTCAGTGCGCCGAGCGGTTTGTTACGGGTGTACCCGAATAAGAATATTGTGGCGGTGATCAGCAAGGCCGATGCTGAGAATGCCGATTGTGATAGGGCTGAACGCCTATTGAAGGGACAGGGGATAGCCGGACCTTATTTTCGCACCTCGATTTATGATCCTTCGTCGATTGACCAACTCTATGAGCACTTACTTTCTCTTCAGCCGGTAAGTGCTGATTGAAACCATTCTAATTGCAAGGGAAGCGGTAATGAAACAGTTAATTTCTGCTGCGGATATACGTAAAGCAAAAGCGAATAAAAAAAGCTATTTGGTTGTGCCAGTGGCGCAGTACATCATTACACCGGAAGCGCGCGATGTCGCCAACGTCGAGAAGATTGAACTGCTCGACGCGGAGCCATGCCCTCAACAAGTTACGGTACCAGCGGTAAATGCAGTCAGCGACCAGGCTTTGCCTGAAGTAAAGAAAAGCGACGCTGAATGTTCGAACCAGCTTGCGGCCAAGATCCAGTCTGAGATCGAATCGAAACTTTCGAGCGTGGACAGTGATCAGAGTTCGTTGATAAAAGAACTGATCAGTAAAGCGCTGAAAGATTTCGGTTTACAGGCTCCGCCGTCAGCCCGTCAAATCAATGATGATGGCATTGTCCTGGTAAGGGGCAGCGCGGTCCAGTTGGGTGAGTTTGATGGCGCGCCTGGTAAGAATATCGGTCTAACTGATGTTATTGGTGCCCAAGACAACAGCAACATGGGGGTTGGCTACATGGGATGGGAGAATGCTTTTTTCCCTTGGACCCTATGTTATGACGAAGTCAATGTGGTACTGGAAGGGGAGTTTCATGTGAAGACGGCCTCTGGAACCACGATTGGTAAGCCGGGTGATGTCATTTTCATTCCTAAGGGGAGCTCGGTGGAGTTCGGTACCCCGACCCATGTGCGCTATGTCTACATTACATACCCAGTTGAGTGGGCATAATCATGGACAGCAAAGCCACTCCTGCCTTTATCACTGAAGATTATTTGCGTCAGCATGTTGGTTTACGTGTTGGCGGTGAGATCTTTTTACCGGTAGGAACCCGCTTTACACCCGCAGCCCAGCAGATGGTCACTGAGCGGCAAATTACGGTGAAGTGGCGTAGTGACAACGGACAGGTGTTTTCTAGCCGAGAAGGCGAGGCCCCGGAACCTGCCGAGCAGGTACACCCATTGAAAACCAATAATGTACTTCCTGAGAATGCGTGCGTGATGTGCGGATCGCATATTGCCGATAAGCCGGCCTTGATGACTCACCTAAATGACCAAGTGTTGGTGCCGAAAACCCATCCGCGGATCGCATTAAGGGGCAAGCTTGATGGTTGCATCTGCTTTTGTGTGGTGGCTCAGTGCACGATGGAAGCCCAACCGGAACTGCTAAAGGGCTTTATGGCAGATATCCGTTCTTATTTGGGGCAAGTACTCCAAGCGGAGGTGACCGAGCAAGCGCTGCCATTGCCTAGCCTTGGTTCTTTCGGTGCAGATGAGGTACATCGTTGGTCGCATAAGCCATTGGTTTATCTTGGTCATGATCATTTATTGCCAGATGTGTGTTATGGCCACACGGTTGCTCAGCTGAATTATTTACGTGCGTTGGTTCGCGAGCTTGAGTTGATTGCCAGCCAGGTCTATCTCGACGACTGCATGCTGCTGAGTCGAAATGACATTGTGGCGGGTTTGAATCGGTTGTCTAGCTTGGTCTATGTGGTGATGATTTTGGTACTGCAATGTGAAAAAGGCCATCAAGACATTCTCAAGGAGTTGGGCCATGAAGTTGCTTGAAACCTGTCGGGAAGCCTGTCGTAAGCAACCGAAACGTATCGTTTTTCCTGATGCTGAGGATGTACGTCTGCTCCATGCTGCTAATGACATGAAATTGGCGGGACTGGCAGAGCCTATTTTGCTGGGTAATCCGTTCCGGTTGCGTGATATGGCCCATCGCAGCGGGATAGCAGTGCCTTGCTTGACATTGCTTTCACCGGAGTCGGCTGGATGTTTTGATGAAATGGTCGCCAGTTATGTGAGCCGTCAGCGCAAGCCTATCACTGCTGAGGAAGCTGCCACCCGTCTTAAACAACCGTTGGATTTCGCCATGGTGATGGTTGCCCATGGTTATGCCGATGTCTGTATCGGCGGCAATGTGTCGACAACTGGTGATGTGATTCGGGCTGCCATTCGAGGTGTTGGTGTTGCACCGAACTCCAAAACGGTATCGAGTTTTTTTCTGATGCTCTCACCAGATGGCCAATCCGTACATGCTTTTTCCGATGCGGGGGTGATCCCGTTGCCGACGGCAGAGCAGTTGGCAGATATCGCTATTGATACTGCGGAAAACTTTGCCCGTATCACTGGCCAAACTCCGCGGGTCGCAATGCTGTCATTTTCCACCAAGGGCAGTGCAGATCACCCGACCGTAAGTAAAGTTACCGAAGCGACAGAAATGGTTCGTCAGCGCTGCCCGGACTTAATCATTGATGGTGAGGTGCAGTTTGATGCGGCCATTGTCCCAGCGGTTGCGGCGCAGAAAATGCCGAATAGCCCGCTAGAAGGGCAGGCAAATGTGTTTATTTTCCCATCCCTTAACGCTGGCAACATTGCTTACAAAGTGGCCCAGCGATTAGGTGGATATATTGCGTTGGGGCCGATGCTGCAAGGCTTGGCTTCACCTGTACATGATTTATCTCGCGGCTGTAGTGCGAACGATATCGTAGATATTTCGGTATTGGCGTCTTGTCTGTGTCGATAACTTAAAACAAACAAATGTTGAGGAATAACTAATGGAAGCGTTAGGCATTATTGAAACCAAAGGATTGACTGCATTGATTGAAGCATCTGATGCGATGGTCAAGGCAGCTCGCGTTCAGTTGGTGGGTTACAAGCAAATTGGATCTGGCATCGTTTCAGCGATGGTACGCGGTGATGTGGCGGCTTGCAAAGCGGCAACAGATGCCGGTGCTGCTGCCGCTCAACGCCTTGGCGAAGTGGTTGCCGTTCATGTGATCCCGCGTCCTCACGGCGATTTGGAAGCCATCTTCCCGATCACTACTGAAGTGGAAGCAAAACCAGCAACAACAAAATCACGCAGTGAAACCAAATAATTTAGGAGCAGACAAATGGACGCATTAGGAATTCTAGAAACGAAAGGCTTGACTGCGCTTATCGAGGCATCGGATGCGATGGTCAAAGCGGCACGTGTTGAGTTAGTTGGTTATCAGCAAATTGGCTCTGGTTATGTTACTGCGCTGATCCGTGGCGATGTTGCGTCGTGCAAGGCTGCAACGGATGCAGGCTCTGTTGTCGCGCAGCGTTTGGGTGAGCTAGTGGCTGTCCACGTTATTCCTCGCCCTCATCAAGATCTTGAAAAAGTATTTCCGATCACTGTGAAGTAATGGCTTTCCCTTGGCATGTGCTGAGGGATTAACAGCATGAGGAATTCGTATGCGCATCGCGAGAGTCATAGGTCATGTTATTGCAACTGTCCGGAGTCAACACATGCGGATGGATAAGCTCTGCTTAGTCGAGTTTATCGATAAGCAGGGTAGTGGCATGGGTGAGATCCATATTGCGATGGATCAGCTTGGAGCGGGCGAAGACGAGTGGGTGATGGTGGTCTCGGGCAGTTCGGCCCGAGCGGCTTACGGCGATTTGCAAACCGGTTCACCGGTTGATCTCTGCGTAGTGGGGATCATTGATGAAGTCACCGCGTCACGCGAACAGCTTTATCGGAAAATTTAACCTGTTGCTTGGAGTAGGTTCATTATGGATCAGCAGCAAATAGAAGAAATTGTCAGACGTGTAGTGATGCAGCTAGATGTCTCCAGTACCAGTACGTCTTCTGGTAATGAGGTCGGTGATTACGGTATCTATCCCACATTGGATGGAGCCGTTGCTGCAGCGAAGCTTGCCCAGAAAAAAATTCATTCGTTGGCCTTACGGGATGAAATGATTTTGGCCATTCGTCGAATGACCAAAAAGCATGCTAAAGAGCTGTCGACTATGGCAGTAGAAGAAACGGGGTTTGGCCGTATCGACGATAAAATCGCCAAACATTTGTTAGTTGCCCAGCGTACCCCTGGAACTGAAATTCTTGCCCCTCAAGCGGTTTCAGGTGATGCCGGTATGAGCTTGATGGAAAATGCCCCTTGGGGGGTCATCGCATCTGTCACTCCAAGTACCAATCCATCTTGTACGGTGATCAATAATGCGATCAGTATGATTGCTGCGGGTAATGCGGTGGTCTTCGCTCCTCATCCGGCTGCCAAGAAGGTGTCGCAGTATGCAATCCAGTTGGTTAATAAGGCATGTGAAAGTGTGGGTGGCCCTGCCAGCATTTGTACCACGGTTGCTACTCCATCCTTAGAAAATGCTCAAGCCTTGTTCTGCTATCCAGGGATCGGTCTGCTGGTTGTGACTGGTGGCGACGCCGTTGTCGATGCTGCTCGCAAAGTTACGGATAAGCGTCTAATTGCCGCTGGTCCTGGTAATCCGCCTGTGGTGGTGGATGAAACGGCTGATTTACAACGTGCCGCAATTTCTATCGTGCAAGGCGCATCGTTTGATAACAACATCGTGTGTGCGACGGAAAAAGAAATTATTGCGGTTTCATCGATAGCCGATGAACTTAAAACCTACATGTGTCAGCACGGTGCATTTGAGTTAAGCCCAGCGCAAGCTGAGTCTGTGGCTCGTGTTGTACTCAAGGGCTACCCCGGAGAGCATCCTTCGGCCGATCCTAAATGGGTAGGACGAGATGCGGCCAAGATTGCTGCTGCCGCTGATATTCAAGTTCCCGCAGATACCCGTCTGTTGGTCTTTGATGCTGATAAAGAGCACGTCTTTGCCACAACTGAACAGATGATGCCAATTATCCCATTGATCAGGGCCCAGAATGTTGATTTGGCAATTGATTGGGCTGTGGAACTTGAAAGTGGTAATCGTCATACCGCAGCGATTCATTCGAAAAATATTGATGTGTTAACCCGAATGGCCTTTGAGATGGATTGTAGTCTGCTTGCCAAAAATGGACCTGCGATTGCTGCAATTGGTGCTGGTGGTGAAGGCTGGACAACCATGACGATTTCGACCCCAACAGGGGAAGGGGTGACGAATGCCTTAACGTTTACCCGCAAGCGCCGTTGTACCGCAGTTGATGCGTTCAGGATTGTATAGCTATGACTAATTTGCTCGAACGTGTTAATCAACACCTGATGCTCATTGATGAACTGGTCAATGACGAATCAACCATTTCTGCACCGCAGCAGTGGCATGTCGGTATTGACTTAGGGACGGCAGATATTCAGACCGTTGTGATTGATGGCCACGGGCTACCGGTTGCTGCATTTCTTGATTGGGCCGATGTAGTGCGAGACGGAGTCGTTGTTGATTATGTGGGGGCTTGCCGGATTGTGCGAGAGCAGTTACGTAAAGTTGAGCTGAAGCTTGGCGTGAATGTCGAGCATGCAATCACATCATACCCGCCAGGAACCGATCCTCGGATCTCTATCAATGTCGTGGAATCAGCCGGGGTGTTGGTGAGTCATGTTATTGATGAGCCAAGCAGCGTTGCTGAATTACTGCAAATCCAAGATGGGGCGGTGATTGATGTCGGTGGCGGAACCACAGGGACTGCCATCATAGCCAACGGTGAGTTGGTCACTTCTCTTGACGAACCGTCGGGCGGTCGCCACGTCAGCTTGACAATTGCGGGTGGGCTTAGGGTTGATATGGATGAAGCAGAACAACACAAGCGCCGCAGCCATGAAGACCCACTTGTTGCGACCATGGCTAGACCTGTCATTGAAAAAATGGCCGACATTGTTGGTGTTCATCTAGCAGGCCATCAGCCGACCGCGATGTATTTGACGGGTGGTGGCACCTTGATTGCGGGCTTTAGTGATATTTTCCGTAAGGCATTTCCAACAATTAACGTGGTTGAGTTTTCACGCGCTTTGTACCTGACGCCATTTGCCATTGCGAGCTATGGCTTGATGCTCGAAGGTAAGGAGTAAGCGATGGCCGTGTCACAAGCCGATGTTGCGGCGATTGTTCAACAAACGTTAACTCAATACCGGCCTCACCGTGGTTTTACTTTCCGCTCACCAGCCGTCACTGTGACGGGGGGCTACTGCGTTAATCAACTCGGGGATGTGCTTAAAGAGCTTGGTGCGTCAAACGTTCTGCTCGTCGCCGACAAGCAAGTGTACCAGCTTGGGTTAACGGCAGGTTGTGAAGCGGCAATCAAATTATCCGGACTATCTTTGACACTGTTTACCGATATCGCCGGTGAGCCGGATAGTGATTGTTTGAAGAGCGGTAACAAAACCCTCAAGGCATGTGGTGCAGACTTTGTATTAGGTGTCGGCGGTGGCTCGGCATTGGATGCCGCCAAAGCCATTGCCGTTATTGGTGATTACCAAGGAAAACTGACTGACTATCAAGTTGGTGGTATTGCCTCACGGCGAGTAGGGCTGGGGGCGATTCCGACAACGGCGGGTACCGGCTCTGAAGTGACTGATATTACCGTGATTAAAGATCTGACGTTGGGTATCAAGGTGCCCGTAAAAGGTCCGGCCTTAGTGCCTGATATGGCACTTATCGATCCGGCCTTGATGCTAGGTGTACCAGCAGAGATCACCGCCGCTACGGGGATCGATGCATTGACCCATGCCATAGAGGCGTATATTTCTCGCTTTTCCAATCCGCTGTCCAAAGCGTATGCCTATCACGCGATTGAAGCCATCAGTAAGGCACTACCCGTTGCCGCAGGCTATGGCAAAGACATTGATAAGCGGTATGACATGGCAGTTGCAGCCTATAAAGCCGGTTTGGCATTCAGTAATGCTGGGCTGGGTTTAACCCACGCTATCTCTCACCAGATCGGGGCTCGCTATTATCTTGCCCACGGGGTCGCCAATGCCATCTTACTACCGTATGTAATGGCTTTTAACGCCCTTAGCTGTGAAGCCGAATTAGCGGAAGTAGCCAATGCACTCGGTGTAGGGCGTGATTCCATGACACCGCGTGAGCGCTGCAGGGCTGCGGTGTTGGCGGTGCGTCAGTTGGTGATGGATTTGGGGCTGCCGACCTCGCTTGCTGATGTTGATATTGCCAAGCGGGATATTCCTTTGTTGGCGGAACAGGCAATGAAAGACATTTGCCTACAGGGCAACCCGAGAGATGTGAGATCCGCGCAAATCTCAGCATTATTGCAGCAAGTCATTACCGGAACGCTACCGGAGGGGTATTGCTGATGGATAGAAAAGTTATCCATAGTGTCGGGATCGATATTGGTACCACCACAACCCAAGTGATTTTTTCTAACCTGACCGTGGTTAATCGTGCGCCAGCCTCTCAGGTGCCGGTCTATGAATTTATTGAGCGTGAAATCGTGTATCAGAGCCCGGTGACGTTCACTCCAATTAATCATCAGGGCACGATCGATGCGTTAGGGTTACAGCAATTTATTGAACAGCAAATCGATCAAGCAGGTCTTGCAAACGGAGTTGAAACCGGTGCGATTATTATTACCGGTGAAACGGCAAAAGCGCATAACGCCCGTGATGCAATCATGGATCTGTCGCAGCGGTTAGGGGATTTTGTGGTTGCGACCGCAGGGCCCAATCTCGAATCGGTTATTGCTGGCCGCGGAAGTGGTGCCCAAGAACTGGCGCAGAACGGGCATCTTAAAGTGATGAATATCGATATTGGTGGTGGAACCTCCAATTATGTGGTGTTTGACTGTGGTCGGGTAGTCGAAACTGCTTGCCTCAATATTGGTGGGCGCTTGGTTGAGTTAAATGACAACGGTGATGTGGTGTATGTCCATAAACCAGCATTAGCGGTGATGCAGGATTTGTTTGGGGAAACCTTACATCCGCGTCAGATCACCGTTGATCACCTCAACAGAATGGTTGATCGGATGGCCGACCTGATTGTTGAGGTCATGGAAGGACAGCTATCGCCACTGGCAGTACAGCTGCTGCAAACATCGGCCTTATCAGAACATAAAGATCTTGATGCTGTTTTTCTTAGTGGCGGCGTCGGAGAGTGTTACTACCAAGCGGATAATCCCGCAAAGATAGATAACTTTGGTGACATTGGCCCTCAACTTGCGCTCTCATTGCTGCGCCATGGTCGGTTGACTGATTATCCGGTACGCCGCCCAAACCAGACATTACGCGCCACGGTAATTGGTGCCGGTGCGTATTCACTGACGCTATCGGGCTCAACTATTTGGCTTAATTCTGACGAACTGCCACTCAAAAATATCCCAGTGGTACACCCCGCGGTGGACTGGCAACAGCCACAGCCAGAAATATGCAATCAAATTGTGATTGCCGCAGAGCGAATGGACCTTGCCATAGGCTGTGACCGCTATGCGATAGCGCTCGATCGTGGAATGCCAATACGTTACCAAACCGTGCAGCATGTTGCGGCCGAATTAGCTCAGTTTTACCTGCAGCACGGCAATCATCAGGATCCAGCATTTGTCATTGTACATAACGATATTGGCAAAGCGTTGGGGATGGAATTACAGCCTAAGCTGCATCCTCTACCTGTCACTGTCATTGACGAAGTGATCACCCATGAGGGTGACTATATCGATATTGGAAACAGTTACTTCGGCGGGGAGATTGTGCCATTAACTGTGAAATCTCTCGCCTTCCCGTCTTAAAAGGAGTTGTTACATGAAGTTAAAAACCCACCTGTTTGGTCAAACTTACCATTTCAGGGATGTGAAAGATGTACTTGCTAAAGCGTCAGATCTTCGCTCGGGCGATATTTTGGCGGGCGTTGCGGCGCATACGGCGCAAGAGCGAGTCGCGGCTAAACATGTACTGTCGGAAATGACATTGAAAGATTTGCGTGAAAATCCGGTTGTCAGCTACGAAACCGATTTGATCACTCGGATTAATCAAGACAGCTTGAATCGCACCATGTTCGAGAAAATTCAGAACTGGACGGTGAGTGAGCTACGCGAATATGTACTAAGTGATGTCAGTAACGAAGACATGCAACGTTTGCGTAAAGGTTTAACCGCAGAAATGGTGTCAGCCGTTGGCAAGTTGTGCTCGAATGGTGACTTGATGTATGGCGCCAGTCAGATGCCGGTTATCACCAAAGCCAATGCGACAGTCGGTTTGCCAGGACACTTTAGCTGTCGTCTACAACCAAATGATACCCGCGATAATGTCAATTCGATTCTGGCACAAACCTATGAAGGTTTGACCTATGGTTGTGGCGATGCCGTGATTGGTATTAACCCGGTTACAGATAGCGTCGAAAATACCACCCAGATGCTAAATGCCATTCAAGATGTGATCACGAAATGGGATATTCCAACCCAGCCTTGTGTCTTGGCACACATTAGTACTCAGATGGAAGCGGTTCGCCGCGGCGCGCCTGGTGGTTTGCTATTCCAAAGTATCGCTGGTTCAGAAAAAGGTCTGGCGGAGTTTGGCGTGAGTGTCGATATGCTTGACGAAGCCTATGAAGTCGGTAAGCAGTACTGCAACTTGGCCGGCGAAAATATGATGTATTTTGAGACCGGACAGGGATCCGAGCTCTCTGCCGATGCTCACCATGGTGCCGATCAGATGACAATGGAAGCGCGTTGCTATGCATTGGCACAACGCTATAAACCACACCTGGTAAACACCGTCGTCGGGTTTATTGGTCCTGAATACCTCTACAACCACCAACAGATTATTCGTGCCGGTCTGGAAGACCACTTTATGGGCAAGCTGTCGGGCATTCCGATGGGATGTGATGCGTGTTACACCAATCACGCAGATACGGATCAGAATTCGAACGAAAACTTAGTGACTCTTCTGGCTGCTGCTGGGGTTAACTTTGTCATTGGGATGCCGCTAGGTGACGACATCATGTTGAATTACCAAACCACCTCATTCCATGACACTGCCACTGTGAGACAGCTTTTGAAATTGCGTCCGGCGCCGGAGTTTGAAGCGTGGATGGAAACCATGGGCTTTATGGAAAATGGCCGTTTAACCCGCAAGGCGGGCGACCCATCAGTTTTCTTCAAATAAGGGGTAGCAAGGAATGAACGAACAGAAGATTCAGGATATTGTCGCCACCGTACTTGCGCAGTTAGGTGAAAAAGATGTCAGCCCGGCTGCGGTAACCAAGGTGGTTGATGCACAGGTAACGAAGCAGAGTAATAACAGTACTGAATCGTTACCCGATCTGGGAGATAAGTGCTTTAAGAAATGGAACGGAATTACTGATGCTGCGGACAGCAAAGTGATTGATGACTTAATGTCGCAGACGGATGCTCGTGTGGGTACTGGCCGTACCGGCCCTCGTCCAAGAACAACGGCTTTACTGCGATTTTTGGCCGATCACTCACGTTCTAAAGATACGGTGATTAAGAATGTCGAATCGTCATGGTTGCAAGAGCGTAACCTGCTGGAAGTGCAGTCTTGTGCAGCTGATAAAGATGTTTACCTAACCCGCCCGGATCTTGGCCGCAAACTCAATGATGATGCCAAGATGCTGATCCGTGATAACTGCAAAAAATCGCCACAGGTACAGGTTGTGCTGTCTGATGGTTTGAGTTTGGATGCCGTCACCGTCAACCATGATGAAATTCTTCCGCCACTGATCAATGGACTAAAGAATGCTGGGTTGAATGTGGGTACACCTTTCTTCCTGCGCTACGGCAGGGTCAAGGCTCAAGATGAAATTGGCATGCTGCTAGATGCTGAAGTCAACTTATTGCTGATTGGTGAGCGTCCGGGCTTGGGTCAGTCAGAATCCTTAAGTTGTTATGCGATCTATAAGCCAACAGATAAAACGGTCGAGTCGGATCGCACCGTAATATCAAATATTCACGCTGGGGGGACACCACCAGTAGAAGCGGCGGCGGTGATTGTCGACTTGGTAAAAACCATGCTGGCGCAGAAAGCCAGTGGCATTAACTTGAAGCGCTAAGAAGGAACGAAGCATGGCAATTTTAGACAAAATTCAACCATCAGTATTGGCTACCCGTGTGATTGCCTCGGTAGATCCGGTGTACAAGGAAAAAATGGGGCTTCAGCCCCATCACAACAGCATAGGTATCATCACGTCTGATTGTGATGACGTGACCTATTGCGCCTTGGATGAAGCAACGAAAGCGGCAAATGTGGATGTGGTTTATGCCCGTTCATTTTATGCCGGTGCTGCGCACTCATCCGGCCCGACATCCGGTGAAGTGATCGGTATTTTGGCTGGTGGTTGCCCGGCAGATGTCATTGCTGGCTTGGAACGAGCCAAAGCGTTTATTGAAGACGAAGCGGCTTTTCAGTGTGCTGATGAAAGTGGTGATATCGCTTTTTTTGCCCATTTGGTTTCATCAACTGGCAGTTATCTATCTGCTGAAGCTGGGGTCGAGCAGGGCGAGGCATTAGCCTACTTGATTGCTCCTCCTTTAGAAGCAATGTACGCCCTGGATGCAGCTTTGAAAGCTGCTGATGTTCAGTTGGTGAACCTGTTTGCGCCACCATCGGAAACTAACTTTGGTGGCGGTCATTTAGCCGGTTCACAAGCGGCGTGCCGAGCGGCGTGTGATGCGTTTGAAGCTGCCGTGCTTGATGTTGCTCGAAACCCAATAGCTAACTAGGCGAGGTAGATGTGGAACCGTTATTGAACCTGGTTCAGCAAGGCGGCGTCGTCGGTGCGGGGGGCGCTGGCTTTCCGACCTACGTCAAACTTGATTGCCAAGTTGAGCTGGTGTTGGCCAATGGCGCTGAATGTGAGCCACTGCTGTATAAAGATCAGGTCTTGATGCAGCAGTGGGGACATGAGTTGTGTGGCGGGATGTTACTGGCCATGAAGCAGGTAGGTGCATCCCGTGGGATCATTGGTATTAAAAAGAAAAATACTGATACCATTGCGATACTGACCACATTGTTGCCAGCCAATATCGAATTACTGCTGATGGATGATGTCTATCCTGCCGGGGATGAAGTTGAACTGGTTTTCCATGCCACGGGTAAACGCATTCCTGCTGGCGGGTTACCTAAAGATATCGGGGTGATGGTTAATAACATTGAGTCCTTTATCAATGTGTTTCGCGCAGCCAATGGCTTGCCGGTAACAGAAACGATGATTTCTGTTCACGGAGAAGTCCCGTCACCGTATTCGGCGTGGTTACCCATTGGTATGACTTACCGTGAGGCTATCGAACTTGCCGGTGGTATCAACCGTGACGAGTGTGTCGTTGTTGAAGGTGGCCCGATGATGGGCTCGGTGACAGACGATTTGGATAAGCCAATTACGAAAGTCTCCAGTGGTTTGCTGGTGTTGCCTAAAAGTTCACGAATAGCTCGCTTTAAATTGCGCAGTGAAGCCGATCTTCGCCGGATAGGCAAAGCGGCGTGTGATCAATGTAGCTTGTGTACATCCATGTGCCCTCGGAATTTGTTGGGTTACCCCATTAAACCGCATTTGGCGATGCGTTCGCTTCAGGTTTCAGGCGGCAATAACCAAAGCTTGGCCTTGGCGGCGCAAGCATGCTGCGAGTGTAACCTTTGTACGATGTGGTCGTGTCCGGAAGGGCTGGACCCTAGTCGGGTATGTGGCACTACCAAGCAGGCGTTACGTGAGCAACTACAATGGCAAACGCCAGCGGAGCTGCAAGCAAAAACAACCGAGGTGCATCCATTGCGGGAGTATCGAGGAGTGCCGACTAAGCGGCTCGCCCAGCGTTTGGAGTTAAGCCAATACATGGGAGTAAAAGCCACTTACCGAGAATGTGAATATGTGCCTGCACAGGTTTGTATCCCGTTGGCGCAGCATATTGGAAAGCCGGCCCAGGCCATTGTCAAAGAGGGCGATGCGGTAGTTAAAGGACAGATGATCGGCCAGCCTGCAGAAGGCGGACTCAGTACCGCTGTGCATGCCAGTATCTCAGGTATCGTTGCTTCAGTAGGTGATTCTGTCGTCATTAACTATCAGGCAGTCACAGAATAGGTGGCTTAATGCAATTAGAAATAGATTGGAAAAACAAATGGTAAATGCAATTGGCTGTATTGAACTCAACTCTATTGCTCGGGGCTACTTGGTTGCAGATGCCATGCTAAAAGCGGCCAACGTCGAGATTTTATTTAACCGCACGATTTGCCCTGGCAAGTTTATGGTCATGGTGAGTGGGGATGTGGCTGCTATTAATGCCGCGGTTGAAACTGGGTTGCGGGTTGGCGGTGGTGAGGTGATAGATGATCTGATCATTACGAATGTTCATCCAGATGTGTTTCCAGCTATTGCGGGTACCCGCGTTGTCGAACATACCTCCGCACTAGGTATTGTTGAAACATTTTCTGTTGCTGCAATTGTTGAAGCGGCTGATGCAGCAGTGAAGGCTGCAAATATTGAATTGCTAGAAGTCCATATGGCAATGGCCATTGGTGGTAAAGGCTTTGTCACTCTAACCGGTGATGTGGCTGCAGTACAAGCTGCGGTAGAAGCAGCAGCCGACAGAATCAGGGACAAAGGTGTGTTGGTCGATAAGGTAGTGATTGCACAGCCACGCAAAGAAATTTTAGAAGGAAAAATATAACCCAGCGAATAATAACCAAACACTAGCGCCTAACAAGGCGAGCAAAACGATTTAACACGTTTCACTTTTTAGCCGTATGCAGTTGCATAGGGCGGGCTTCTTACACCTTGAAAAAAGTAGCCATCACGTGCAACTGATGAAAATCATTATTTGGGAAAAGGAAGGTACATCATGAATGACATTATTCTATACATTATGGTGGGCTTTATGGTGTTGGGTGCAGTAGATAAAGTACTCGGCAACCGTTGGGGCTACGGACAGCAATTTGATGAAGGCTTCATGGCAATGGGGGCACTTGCATTAGCGATGGTCGGGGTCGTGAGTTTAGCTCCGGTTTTAGCTAACTTACTGAGTCCGGTTGTGGTGCCGCTTTACACCGCATTGGGTGCCGATCCGGCGATGTTTGCCGGTACATTATTGGCTAACGATATGGGGGGGTACCCATTGGCGCAAAGTATGGCTGAAACGGAAGCTGCTGGCTTGTTTTCAGGTTTGATCCTTGGTGCCATGATGGGGCCAACATTGGTATTTACTATTCCAGTAGCTTTAGGAATTATCCAAAAAGAAGACACTAAATATCTGGCCCGTGGTGTGCTAATCGGTATGACCACCATTCCTGTTGGTTGTTTCGTGGGTGGTTTGGTGGCAGGCTTTGATATGGCTATGATCTTAGGGAATTTAGTCCCTATCGTTATTGTGGCCGGCTTGATTGCCGTTGGTTTATGGCTCAAACCAGAAGCGATGATCCGCGGCTTTGAAGTGTTTGGTAAAGGAGTGATCGCTGTTATTACTATTGCACTGGCTGCGATCGTTGTAGAAACATTAACTGGGGTTGTTTTGATCCCGGGTATGGCACCGATTTCTGACGGTATCGAAATTGTTGGTGCTATTGCCATTGTATTGGCCGGTGCTTTCCCAATGGTACATTTTATTACTAAGCATCTGAACAAACCGTTGATCAAACTCGGTAGCTCTATGGGTATGGGAGAAACGGCGGCTGCAGGTTTAGTGGCGACAATGGCAAACAATATTGCGATGTTTAATATTTTTAAAGACATGGATAACCGCGGCAAGGTGATTAACGTTGCCTTTGCAGTATGTGGTTCGTTTGTCTTTGGTGATCACCTTGGTTTTACGGCTGCTGTGAATAGTGACATGATTTCGGCGGTAGTGGCGGGCAAACTAGTGGGTGGTTTAAGTGCCTTAATACTTGCGGTATATGTGACTCGTAACATGACGGATGAACCAGATATGGTTCCAGCAAATCAGCCATAGTTTATAGATTTTCGTATCGCTTAGAACTTTGTATTTCTAATCATCAATATGTATGCGGGGCAGCAGAGATGCTGCCTCTTTTTATTTGGTCAATTAGGTTAGTGTGCGTAACCTCTATACTTAAACTGGCGGGTGTTACCCGATTGAAGCGTGGTTTTAGCACTGTTAATTTGTTGCAGATGAGGGCTTTTAAGGAGGCGTTATGGCGACTAATCATGTAAAGCAGGATAACGCAGGGCAGAACAATCAAATCCATAAAAGATCATTGAGTATGCATGAAGGTATCGCGGATTGGTGTGATACTTGTGTCTGCGAGGCAGAACCTTACTGGGTCGAAGTCGCAGAAGAGATGGGTATCAATATGAGCGACTACGAGGATGGCCATTGAGGTGAGCGCTGTATTCAGTGGTCATGTTACTTGTAGGGCCATTTAAACAACGTAAAGGTACATAGACTTTCGAGCGGGTTATTGCTTTATAGTGCAGCTCCTTGCTTTGATGATCCTCACATGATATTGAAATACTTCATGTTGTTCGTTGTATTTCAGGAGGGAACTTGGAACTACCAAAGCTGGCGCAGAGTGACTGGAAGCCGTTCAAAAGATTAAGGTTACTTAGTTCACGTCAATCACCTCAGTCCTTTGAAAATAGCGACGAGGGAGAGGTATGTTAGTGAACTGTGTATCGCAGGCTGGAAGCCTGTTTTTGGAGTTTTTGAAGTACTACTGTGTAACAGTTTTGGTTCTTGGGCTAAAAGGTGAGCTATTTAACATTGCGCTTAGGTTTTGGTCTGATAATCAAATGTCGTTCTACAGCGGAGGGTTGTGGCAAATTACGTTTGTTTTATCGTTCTTTTTGACCATCTATGTCATGTTTGCTAAGCACTTTCCAGAGTAAGGGGGAAAACATGACTGCAGGGGGAGAATATGTCTCTCGCAGGTAGAATACCGCTGCTTTGTGTAAAAGCTATTTCAACGATGCACAAAGGCAGGCCAAAATACGTATTGACCGTATTTTTGCCCGCCATTGTGTTGGCTATAGGTGAGTAAGACGTTTTTACAGCTTACTGAAGAGATTCAAGTAGGGTGTTGAGCTCTTTCATCAGGTTTTCAGTTTCAGGGTTGCTCGTCTTCATTGCGGCAAACGTATCAGCTTGAAGTTTTTCCTGCATTGCCATCAAGGTTGCGTCAGAAAGAATGCTTTCGCGTTGTTCTGCCAGTTGACGTTTAGCAGCGGCAAATTCCTTGATCAATGCTTCACGCTCTTCTTCGCTGGTTTCTGTATTGCGGACTTTGTCCTGAATGTCTTGTGCTTGGCTGATGAACTCATCAGGATTGTAGCCAACTTCTTTCGCTTTCTCCTGATAGGCTGCTTCAAATGCTTTCGCTTGTTCAACCAACTCAGGGTTAGATTGCAGTGTCTGCTGGCGAATACTTGTTAAGTCGCGCTGGATCGCATTGATACGATGTGTCACTTCTTTTTGGCTCGCAACTGTATCTGTTGCTGCGTCACTGGCCTTGGAGGCTGGGCTGAAGGCGAACAAAGTCACTAGCATCAGCGGTAGAGCATATTTCATTAGGTTTAATACTGAATTCGGTTGTTGCTGGGTACGCGTTTTGCTGTTTTGCATAAATTAACCTTTATTGGTGGTTATCATCGCTATGACTGCAATGTATAAAAGCGCTTGGTTCGGAATGTCAGTATTGTGTCATGTATGCTGGATGAAGACTGAACAGCACAAAAAAGCCGGCAATCCATGTGCCGGCAATAAATGTGAGATAGTGTTTTGAGCGCTGGCTGGTGCCAGTCGGGGTTATTGTTCTTCGCCTGTTAGGAACTGGGTATCCAAATGGCAGAAAGCGACAAGAACCTCTGTTGCGGCGGCATAAAAGCCGAACTTATCGCGTTGCTTAGCTTCTGAACTAAACGCAGGCAGCCAATTGAGTAGCATAGTATTGATAAAGTCGAGCTGAGCCTGCATTACTGGTTCAGCTTGTTCTTTTGAACCTTGCTGGTTGGCCATGATGATCAGGTTGCCCATGAAGTCGAGTTCGATAGCAAGATGATCTGCTGGCTCATTGAATTCTTTGCGTTGGGCAATGCCGTATTCTTCCATTAGCTTATTCATGTCTTGTGCCGGCTTGTCGTTCATCAGGCCGCTTTCACCCACATACATAGAGGCATAAGGCAGGGCGCCAGATTTTGGTGTGCTGAGGAACAGGCCACAGAAATCAGCGGCAAGCTCAAGTTGGGCATCTTCGCGGCTTTCCAAACGCTTGATGGCACCGCGGAAGGCTTCAACTGGCTGCTTAAGTTCAGGTGTCATGGCCAGACCTGATAAGAAAGTGACCATGTCGCCACCACGGTACTGTTCGATGTCCTGCTCGGTTAATTCACGAGCGAAAAGGGATGACATCCACCAATAAATCTCTGCGCGCTGTTCGTTGAAAGCAATAAACTCTTTCATGATCACTCCAAATCAAGGCATACGGCTAGCTAGTTTGGCCGTATAGAAAACATATTCAGATAGAATAAATTATGCATTTATTATACGTGAATAGATTCTTTAAACACACTGTTATAACAGTAAAAAAATACTCAGAGGCCGAAGCCTCCGAGTAGGGCGTTATACCGTCCTGCACGCAGGGTAGTATACCGCCCGGGACACTAACTTATTCTAGATCCATTGCTGGGAATAGTGGGTTAATGTCAGTTATGGCGGTTGGGCCGTGGAAACCAGTAACCGCTGGAACTGTACCAGTGTACTTTTCGATCTCCACCTGCGCTGATGCCGCAGAGGTTGCTTGAGCCAGTTTCGATGAACCGATATCTTGTGTCAGTACGTTTGGATCACCGTAAGTACAGATAGTGCCAGGTTTGCCACCTTCAAGTGGGCTGTACCATGCACCTTCGTGGATACGACAAACACCAGACATGTAGTCATCAGAAACAACAGCACCAGCGAGTACTTCCCCACGGTCATTGAATACGCGTACGATGTCACCTGAATTAATGCCACGTGCTTTTGCGTCTTCAGTGCTGAGATAAACCGGCTCACGGTCAGCAACCGCATACGTTTCACGGTGTTCGGTAGAAGAACACAACTGTGAGTGTAGGCGGTGTTTCGGGTGAGTACTTTGCATGTTCAGAGGGAATTTATCTGAACGAGGACCACCATGGCTTCGTTCGGTCTTCTCGAACCACATTGGGTGACCTTGACAGTCGTCGTAACCCATGTCGGCGATTGTCTTACAGTAGATCTCGATAAGACCAGTTGCAGTTCCTAGTGGCTCTAGATCTGGTTCATTACGGAATGACTCGTGACGAACCCACTCAGTACCTTCAGGGAATTCGATAAACCCTTCTTCTTCCCAGAACTTCTTGAAGTTAGACATACGTACACCAATACCACGTCCTTGCAGGCGGGCACCGTTGTAGAATTGCTCAATCCATTCCATCTGTGATTTGCCTTCGGTGAAGGCTTCTTCACGATCATAGCGGCGACACAGTTCGCGGAATATGTCGAAATCATCTTTCGCTTCGTACATTGGCTCAACCACTTTCGGTAGGGCAATGATACCGGCGTTGGAGTGGTTACCGTATTGTTCGATATCGTTACGCTCGTGCGTTGTGGTTGCAGGCAGAACGATATCGGCAAAGCGACAGGTAGCAGTCCACTGGTGGTCTACGGAGACAACCGTTTCCAGCTTACGCCATGTCTTGATCATCTTGTTACGATCTTGGTGGTGATGGAACGGGTTGTTACCACAGAAGATCGCCATCTTCATTTCAGGGAATTTAACCGAATGGCCATTCCACTCAATGGTCTCGCCAGGGTTTTCAATACAGTCAACAAAACGCGCGACAGGGATAAAGTTAGAGTAACCTTTGTACGAGCCGTTGTGGATTGGAGCAACACCCGTTACACCACTAAAGCCAGACATCAGTGGGCCTGCAGACGTTACCGAGCCTGCATCGTTATAGTGCCAGCCGAAGCCGAAACCACCACCCGGAAGACCAATTTGGCCCAGCATAGCGGCTACAACAACCAGCATCCACGCGTACTGCTCACCGTGCTGCATACGCTGTAGACACCAGCCACCAATGATTTGGGTACGGCCTGAAGCCATTTGACGAGCAAGCTCACGGATAGTATCAGCGTCAATGCCACAAATTTTTGCTGCCCATTCAGGTGTTTTAACAACACCGTCGCTTTCGCCAAGCAGGTATGGCAAGAATTTGTTAAAGCCAGTGGTGTAGTCAGCTAGGAACTCTTTGTTGTACAGGTTCTCAGTGTATAGCGTATGCGCAATTGCCAGCATCAAAGGAACATCTGTTTGCGGGTTGACTTTAACCTGGTCACCGCCAACAAATTTCTGAGTGTCAGAAACAACTGGATCAACATAGATAACCTTGATTTCGTTGTTTTTAACTTTTTCAGCTAGCTGATCAAAGTAAGCATATGGGCTGTGATCTGGAACTAACCAGCCAACCTGCAGGTTTTTAATCGGGTCAGAACCCCAGATCACAATGGTGTCTGAATGCTCAAGCACTAGCGGCCAAGAGGTCTGCTGTTCATAGACTTCCATCGCACCGGCAACGTATGGCAGAACAACTTGAGCTGCGCCTGTTGAGTAGTCACCCATTTTAGCAAGGAACGTACCGTGCAGGCCGATTGCACGCATCATCATGGTACCAGCAGAGTGCAGTTTACCTACTGACTGCCAACCAGTGTGGCCAGCGTAAAGTGCGCTTGGGCCGTAGTTGTTCTGGACACGTTCCATTTCATGATAGAAGAAGTCCAAGGCCTGAGACCAAGGCACACGTACAAAGCGGTTGTCACCACGCTGGGTCGTGTCCGACTTGTAGCCATGCTTCAGCCAGTCAAGGCGTACCATTGGGTACTTAACGCGCGCTGGGTTGTAAACGACTTCACGCACACCGTCGATCATTGTGGTTGGGTGCTTGTCTTTTTCGAATGGTACGGTATCAACCCATACACCGTTTTCAACTTTGGCGCGGAATGCACCCCAGTGAGAGCCAGAAAGTACTTCACCAGAGAAGCTTGCTTTGGTATCAGTTGCTGCCATGGCGCTACGTGGAGCCAGTAGGCTAGTACCTACAACAGATGCAGCACTTGCAGCAACCATGCCTGAAAGGAAGCGACGGCGAGAAACGCCTTTATTTAGAATTTGAGTTGCCATTGAGCAATTCCTTAAATTTGAATTCTTTTGTGCGTGGGAGGGGGAAGGTGTCTTCCCCCTCTGCTAACAGGAATTAATGTGCGCCAGCGCCGCCGGTGTCACTACCGTGGTTCTGAAGGTATTTCAGAAGGGTACGCTCTTCAGTTTTGCTTAGACGGTAGTAAGCGCTCATGCCATTTAGGCTGGAGATCCAACCATTTGCAGTAAAATGGCCAGGAGCTGGTGCCGCGTGACAAGCGGTACAGGTAGAGCCGTACATACCTTCTGCATAGTTCCAGATCGGTTGGATGTCATCAATCATGTCATCTTTGGTGATCCAGCCTTCAACGGAAACGTGCTGCCAAACAATGTTGGTTGCTGCATCTGTCTGCTCTTCGATAAGCTGCTCAGAGGCTTTCACATCGCCGCGAATTGTTGCTTTGAAGACACGTTTACCCATGTATTCAGTGAGTACTCGACCACGACCTTCTTTTTCAAGCCAGCCATCAATCTTCACTTTCATCATGTCACCGTCGCGCTCAAGCACGGTTACTTCAGATGCTGGAAGTAGGCTGCCTGATGCTGTGCTGTTTGCATCTGCAACGGCAAAAATATTTTTCTCACTCAGAGAGTAAAGGGTCTCAGCAACGGCACCTTGAGTGTTAGCGGTGGTTTGAAGCTCTTCGAAGTCTTTCTGGAAACCGCCAGCCATGTTTGGCAGCTCATGGGCAATACCTTTGTGACACTCGATACAGTTCATGTCTTCAGCTGCGGCTTTGTTCATCTCGAAAGCGGCTTGGGCAGACTGTTTTGTGTGATCCATTGCATCGTAAGAGTGACAGCTTTTACAGGTTTTCGAGTTCTGGCTCTTCATACGATCCCAAACGGCGGTTGCCAGTTCGAGACGGTGTTCTTCTAGTAATTCAGGGGTATCAATCTTCTTGGTGATGAAGTGGTTGTATACGTCTTTCCATGCACCAAGTTTACGTTGAAGCTTGCCTGGCAAATCCTTTGGCTGGTGACAGTCTACACACTCGGCACGAACACCCGAGGCATTCTTGAAGTGAATGCTTTGTTTGTACTCTTCGTAGTTCTGTTCCATGGTGTGGCAAGACGTACAGAATTCGGTTGTTGAAGCGAACTCAAAACTCTTGTGTACGGTCAAAACGCCCGCCAAGGTAATACCAATACCAACCAAGACCAGCGCAAGAATCGAATACTTGCTGCTAGGCTTAGTCAACATTTGCCAAAGTTTTTTCATAGTGGAAGATTCCAATTTAGAATGAATGTCTGCCGTAAACTACGGTGACGTATAAATTTTTATGGGGTAATCTTAATTCCACGATGTGAATAAGGTTAATGGCGGCGGTGAACAGAATTTGCTGGATTATGACAAATTGTGAATAGCTGCCTCCTGTGCTAACGTTTTATAGAACAGTAAATAAGACATAAAGAGAAAGAAATGAGTCATCACGTACTTGTAGTAGAGGATGAAATTGTTACCCGTACCAAATTGGTTGGGTACTTTGAGAACGAGGGATATAAAGTCAGTCAGGCCGAAAGTGGCGCGCAGATGCGTGAGGTAATGGCCAGTGAAAAAATCGATCTGGTAATGCTCGACATCAACCTGCCAGGTGAAGATGGCCTGATGCTGACACGCGAGCTCAGAAGCCGCTCAGAAGTCGGTGTTATTTTGGTGACAGGACGTACAGACAGTATCGATCGTATCGTCGGATTAGAGATGGGTGCCGATGATTATGTGACCAAGCCGTTTGAACTGCGTGAGCTTCTTGTACGGGTGAAAAACCTGCTGTGGCGCATATCTCTGGTCGAAAAAGCACGTGATGAAACCATTGTTGAAATGCAGGAAGATAGCATTATTCGCTTTGGCGATTGGCAGTTTGACATCAACAAACGTGCGCTCACGCACAACGGTGTTCCGGTGAAATTAACCAAAGCCGAGTATGAGTTGTTGGTGGCATTTTCTTCACACCCCAACGTGGTATTAAGCCGAGAGCGTATCTTAAATATGCTAAGCCACCGCGTAGAAGCGCCGAATGATCGCACTATTGATGTACTCATTCGACGTATGCGCTCGAAGATGGAAATTGACCCGAAAAACCCACAGATTTTTGTGACGGTACACGGTGAAGGTTACATGTTTGCGGGTGACTAATGACTCGGCAGTGATGCAAAGATGAACTGAAATATTTTGTAATAATTAGGCTGGTATCTATAGGGTGTTGGCCTTTTTCATGCATTTTTATCGGTAGTTATGTTGATCTTGATCAAGAATTGTTGCGCGTTATTAATAGCAAAAAGAGTCTCATAAATAAGACGTTAGCATTTTACTTTGCGTTAAATGGTTAAAGGTTAATGTTTAGTTGCCACTTGGGGGCTTAATTGTTGATTTTGCAATACCCTACAGAGGGGGAGCTCTCTAGATAGAATGACTGTTTGCTTGAAATTTGAGCGTGTGGGCGGTGGTTTATCGAGCGGTTAATTGCGGTGGTTATTATTTTTGCAGGTGACTGTCTATTTTTAGCGCAGGCTGTGAAGAAATATGAAATCATTTTTCTTTGGTTCAACAGTAATAAAAGCCTGACTTGAGTCAGGCTTTTATCCGTTAGCAAGAGTGCTGCATGCTAATTTAGAGTGTGACTTGCTGGTTGAGAATACTTTCGGTTAGCGTGTTGATTTTAGGGAAACTGATCAAGCTCTGCTTCGCGATATCTTTTTGTTCTTCGAGTACGTCTTGCAATATTTGTTCTGTCGTTAGCGGGTTAGCCAACACAACACGGAAGACGGTTGTTAGCCTACGATCCCACGCTTCTGGCGTGATACGGGTACGAGAAACAAACGACTTACCAGATTCACGTTGGCGCTTCTGGATGAACTTTGTCATATCATCAAGGGCATCCAATAGCTCTTCACGTTGCTCAGGATCGGCAAGACGAAGGGCTTCTTGAGTACGAGCTGGGGCATACCGGTAAGTCAGTAGGCATAACTCCGGTTCGGATATCAGCTCAAAATCAGGGTGCTGATTGATCAGCGAGGCAAAATACTGAGCTTTTTCAATACTGGTATTGATCAGCATTTCATAGCCCGGCCGGCTGATGATATTGAGGCTGGCATACAGCAGCATCGCCATCCCGCTTCTTGAGCCTTCCAGTGTATGGCTACCTAGATCTTTTGAACCCTTACGCAAGATGTACTCTGCATGATGCTCGATCGCTGTCATTAGGGCTGGGTTTTTAAAGATAACCATCCCTGCGCCCATAGGGACATATAGTTGTTTGTGGGCATCAATCGTCACTGAATCCGCACGCTCGATCCCTTTTAACAGTGATCGGTACGTATTGGACATCAGTGTTGCGCCACCCCATGCGGCATCGACATGAAAATGGCAGCCATATTCCAGTGCCAAATCAGCCAGATCCTCAAGAGGGTCGATATTACCCGTTTCCGTTGTACCGGCCACACCGACAATCGCAAAAGCTTTGATGTTCTGTTGTTTAAGCTCATTAAGCTTGGCGCGCATCTGGTCAACACATACTCGATTGTGGCTATCGGTCTTGATTGGGATCAGGCAGTCTCTGCCAAGGCCCAGTACGTCAGCGGATTTTTTAAGCGAGTAGTGGCCACGTTCCGAAACCAATACGACCAGATCTTCATAGCCGTAGTGCTTCATCGCTTTGAATAGACCTTCTTGTGCTACCCCTTTGAACTTACCATCAGGCTTTAACGCACTGTTTCTCGCAACCCAGAGGGCTGTGATGTTGGCGATAGTACCACCGGAACAAAAGGCGCCTAGTGAGTGGTTAGCGCTGTGCATCCACTGCTGGTAAAAAGCGTCTTTCTCATGGTAAATCAAGTTGTGAAGCATCCCCAGTACCTGCCGCTCCAATGGCGTAAATGCTTTGGAGGTCTCGATCTTCACCAGGTTTTGATTAAGGCCAATCATAATTTTGGATAACGGCATCAAGAAATAGGGCAGGGCCGAGGTCATATGGCCGATAAACGTCGGTGCAGACGTGTGCACAGACTGGGCCACCAGTTTATCCAATAGGAAATGGGTATGATCAGATACAAAGCTCGGGCGCTCTGGTATATCTGCAGACGAGAAGTCTTTCTCGATTTCTGCCAGAGGCTTTTCTCGGGCTGCTATATGCGTTTGCAAAAACACATTTAGGTTTTCTGAAATCTCTTTTTCGATCCGACCTAAGGTCGATTCAGGTGCTTCCGGCACCGTAAAAATGCGATGCAACGACTCTTGGGTTGCATCGGCTTTTTTGTTATCCACTACTGCCATAACGATTAATAACTTGTAACTTTTTCGGCAAACTGCAGCTAATTTAATGCAATTTGCCGCCGCTGTCGAAAAAAATTAAAACCGGTAGTTCATACCTACGGTGAGAAGTAAGCTTTCTTCATCATAAAAACTGACGTTTGAATTACTTTGGTTATAGCCTACTAGTGAGACTAAATTCCAGTTTTTCCAGCCCATAGGTTCATCATATTGTGATGCAAGGAAGACACCCCACTTGTCATCTTGTTGTGTACGTTCAAAAATCGGGTTTTGCTCATCAAAGTCAATGTAGTTGTAGCTGAAAGTCAGTGCAAAGCTGGCTTTGTTGACTCGCTGTACGACACCAAGCTCTGCGCCGAAGTTGTCACTAGCCATTGCATTGCCTTGCGCATCGTTACGGGTATAACTGATGGCTGAGCGCAAGAACTGTGTTCGGCTAATTGGCCGGAAATGGCTTAGCTGGGCATAGTAAATGTCAGATTGGCGGTCGAGGGATTTTTTTTGCGCATCAGACAGATTGGCTTGGCTAGAGCCGCTGGTTTCCTCGTCAAGATCCTGATTGCCTCCAGAAAGTTCTAATGAGAAATTACTGCCGAGGATCTGATTGTATTGGATTCGTAACCCTTTGATCTTACTATCCGTTTTCGTTCTAGCTTGGTCTAGTAAATAAGGGTCTTGCCATGTCTCACTCGTTAGTAAACCTGGTACATAGCTAAAAACCAAAGTTCCATTATTATCAAGCTTGTGCTTATAGCCTAATTCTACATGAAAGCGGCCAAACGCTAAGTCAGAGCGACTGGTACCAAAGTAAATTTGTTTGTCTAGCGCTTGGTTGGTATAGCTAATGGTCCCGAGTGGAGCAACAAGGAAGTTACTCTCTTTATCAGCCTTGCCATAATCACTGATGGTGCTGTCATCAGTATTAAATGGAGAGCGGCTTTCCGAGTATCCAGTCAAAAGTGATATGTCAGCGTTTAAACCTGGAGACCATCGCTGTGGTTGGTTAGCTTGTGCATAGCTGGATATGCAAACTGCCGGTATGAGAATGAATAACGCGTTAGCGTGCCGGTTTGTCATCTTGGATCCTTCCTAATTAAAGGGATTCATTGCGAAATGGGCGGATTGACCGTAGCAAATAACCGTTAAGCATGTATGAACCCACAAAGCTATGCAATTGAAAAAGATAAGATATTAGCCCAATTAATATAAAATATTTATTGGGCATCAGGCACTACATTTACTGACATTCCATTTCAGTAAGCGCTGTCATCTTTTCGTTATAGGCATTAAGTGGTTTTTCTATATTACCTGGGTGGGTGAGTAATTCGGCAAAAGCACTGCGTAATGCATAATTTTGTGGGTGAGGCTTGCTTTGTCGGTCATCAAAAGCCAATTTCGCGGCTTTGCTCAACTCAGAGTTTTGTTCTTCTGATAAGGCTTTCACATCTTGTTGGCTTAGGTTTAACCATGACTCAACGGGCAGAGACAGGGCTAGTTTGTCTTTGTCGTTGGTGAGATACCAATCAAAGGCGTCGCGATTAAATTCAAAGTGATGTTTACGTCCTTCAAGGAACCATTGGCCAACTTCTTTGAGGTTTGGCTCTTTCTCTACCGCTAATTCAACAAGGCTTTCGTACCAGTTGAGAGAGGCATCAATGTATTGATGGTATTTTTCACTTTCGCAACTTGTCGAAGAAGCAAATGAAATGGAAGGAATAAGTGCTGTTGAGAGTATAAATGCTGCTAACTTCATTTTTGTTCCTTGATGATTTTTCTTTCATTGGGCTATGAAAGCTATAGGCGGCTGTATTGTTTTACTGTTTGTTATTTGCCGCTATCTCCTGAATCCCCGATTGTAGCTATCTGATTGCCATAAGGAAAAGAATTCTTTATGAGAATGGATCATTGTTAACATAATTGTTGTATTTAGTCTTCTTTCGCTCAAAAAAAACAAGGAGGCGATAGCCTCCTTGTTCAATCGTTTAGCGTAAGCTTAATCTTTGCGCTGCTTATTCATCGCGACGGAAATGCAGTATGCAGCGCCGCCCCATGTAATGCCCAAGCCGAAAAGCATCATAATAATTGCACCAGTTGTCATAGTTTGGCCTCCTGCTGTGGCTGTGGTTTCGATGAAACATTGATAATAACGGCAACAACAAACATTGCTGCAACTAGGCCCCAGCCCAACATCAGAAGATCTGAGGCTGCATAGCCGCCATAACCATCGTTGAATGTATTAACGAGGTTGGTACCCAGAATAACAGCCAGCATTGCCGGGCTCAGGAAGCGGATACAGATTTCAAACCATTTACCGATGCCAAATTCAGAGATGCTATTTACATAGTTGCGGATATCAGACACTTTCAGTAGCCATGCAATGACGACGAGTTCAACAAGACAGCTAGCCAGAAGTGCAACGTTGTTAATGAAGTAGTCAACCAAATCAAGGAGCAGTAGGCCGCCGTTGGTAGCAAAGGCCATCGAAACAACAAAGCCGATACCACATACCAAAGAGGCTGCTAGCTTACGGGGGATTTTCAGCTTATCAATGACCGCTGATGTAACGGCTTCGATAATCGAAATGTGCGAGCTCAAGCCTGCCACAACTAAAGCCAAGAAGAACAGTGGACCTAGAATATACGGTGCCGGTAGTAAGTTAATCGCCGCCGGAATGGTAACAAATGCTAAGCCTACACCAGCCGACACCACTTCAGTGATAGGTTTTGCCTGTTCTTGCGCCATGTAGCCCAAAACACCGAAAATCAATACACCAGCTGTGATAGAGAAACCACAGTTGATGAGTACAGTCATAAAGGCGTTGTTGTTGATATCTGATTTTTCAGGCAGATAGCTAGAGTAAGCAATCATGATGGCAAAGCCGACGCTTAGGGTGAAGAAGATCTGACCATATGCAGCAGACCATACCTTGGCATCCAAAATCTTACTGAAGTCTGGCTGGAATAGGTAATTGAGTCCATCCATCGCACCGGGAAGGAATGCAACACGGCCAATCAACGCGATAACCATGATAAACAACAAAGGCATCATGATCTTGCTTGCGCGCTCAATACCACCTTTGACACCGGTAAATATAGCAGCAAAGGTGATCGCCCAGGCAATCGCCATCGGGATTGCAATATGGCTCTGCAGGTTACCCAATTGACTTGGACTGTTATCGCCTAGTTTCAGATACTCACCAAAGAAGAAGGCATTAGTATCTGTGCCCCAGCTTTGGGTGAATGAATAGCTCAGGTAAGAAATCGCCCAACCGATAATCGCCACGTAGTAAACGGCGATAATGGCCGCGATAAAGACTTGAAACCAACCTAGCCACTCAAATCTTAGGCCGAGTTTGGAAAAGGCTCTTGGTGCAGCCCCACGAAGCTTATGACCGAGGCTGAACTCCATAATCATAAAAGGGATACCGGCGGTGAGCATGGCAAAAAGATAAGGGATAAAAAAGGCGCCACCACCGTTTTCATAGGCCATATAAGGGAAGCGCCAGATGTTCCCAAGCCCGATTGCAGAGCCTACTGCAGCTAGAATAAATCCAGCGCGTGAGCCCCATTGTTCACGTTTCATATACATCTCCTTATGTACTGCAAATCACTATAGAAACAGGATTAATCAGAGAATTATTCCATTAAAATACAAGAAGTAGCGTGAGAATTAAAAGGTAAGACCACGCTGATGGAACGAGATTAACTAGAGTAAATATGTAAAGCAATAGAGTGTAAGCTTGTAAAGGATTGGTCGTCTAGTTGTTAATTTTTACTTCTTGGGTATTTTTCAGTTAAGAAAACCGTGATCTCTTTCATATTGGTGTAAAAAACTAGCAAGAGGGAAAATGCTTGGTGGGAAATATTCTTTTACAAACTCATTGATTAAGTCTGAAGATTGGCCAATTTGTAGCTAATCCACACACTGACGTGAAAACTCTCTAGTGTGTGGTCAGTATATTAAACTCAGAACGCGTAGGTAAAACCAAGATTTGTTTGGAATTGGGTCATCCACTCGGAGTTTACCCTGATATTACATGTCTGATTACCTTCCGGTAAGTTGCAGATCGTCGTGGTGTCACTGTCTATCAGGTTTACTAACCAACGTCCTTCAAATAATACTGAGAAATTTTGGCTAATTTTATATTCCAATCCACCTAAGAAGCTGCCTGAGAACACGAGATCCTGATCGCTCCAATCGGCATCGACAATGGTTGTACCAATGCTGGCTCCAGCAAACGTATTAAAGTGCTGGAAAGTCTCGAAACGAAGAGTGCTTTGAAAGTGGACATAAGTCAGGGAGCCAGAATCAGTGAAGGTCTCATAATCCGTGGGTTGGTGGCTGACAAATATACCCACACGTCCCTTGTCTAGGTCTGTTTCGATGGCCACGGCGTAATGAGGATCATTTTCGGGCTCAATCTTCACGCCATTATCATCCGTCGTTGAACTTGAAAAAGTGTACCCAACATATGGTGTCACGTAGATAGTATTGGCTGCCACCGTATGCGATGCTGTTAGCATCCCAGCGAAAATTAAAGATAAATGTCCTGTTTTCATACCATTACCCAATAGCGTAAACATAAGTATAAGTGTGACAGCTTTCTTAAATTATTGCTTTTTCATTAGCCAGAATCTTGAACTCTCCCTAAAATAGAGTTAACAACTTGTTAATTTGCATGAGCGGAAGGGAATATTTATGGGCTTCGAATTGAAACTAGCTGTGTTCACAGCAATTAGCATCATGACCATTATTATGGGCTTTGGTATAGTATCAGTTACTGCGTAAACTATTAATAAAGAAATATAATATCGAGCAGGTTAAGTTTTTATCATACTAAGGACGGTATACTGTCTGTACAAGGTTCCAGTAGTATGTGAGTCAGGGTATGACAAATCATTTACCGTTTAGTTTAAAGGCATTCGATTTACCTTTAATTAACAATTTTTCGCGCCAGTTACTCAATGCGAAAAAGAAAAAAATCGCGTTAGTTGTGCAGGGGGGGGGGCAGCGCGGTATTTTTACCGCTGGGGTATTTGACGCTTTTCTGGAAAGAGGCTTCGACCCATTTGAGCTTTACATCGGCACGTCTGCTGGTGCGCTAAATTTATCGTCTTATATTAGCCGCCAACCTCGATTCGGTTATGATTTCATTGTTAACTACACCACTGACAATGAATTTTTCAACTTATATAAGTATCTTAGCCAGCAGAAACCGATGAATCTTGATTGGGCCCTTGAAGCTGTTCGCTCTCATGGTTCATTACCGTTAGATGTGATTGCTGCAAGGGAGGTGCTGCATCATCGGCGTGCGTTTGCTTGTGCCACCCGTAAAGATACCTTGCAGGATATCTATATACCTATGTACGAGGATAACTGGTGCGAAGTATTACGGGCCTCATGTGCAATACCGGTAATTTATAATCAACCTGTAAACTTCGATGATTTGGAGTGGGTTGATGGTGGGGTCAGTGCTGCTGTTCCGGTGAAGGAAGCTTGGCAGCGCGGTGCTGATTTAGTGATTGTGGTGAGAACTGAGCCCGTATCGTTGCCTCAAGATGAAAACAGCCGCTTTGATGATTGGCGAGGAAAGGTGGAAATTGCACTGCCTGATTATATTGATCGGCTGAGCTTGAACGAGTCTTTGGATAAGGTAAAAGCACTGCACGGAGAACTGACGACGAAATTCGAAAGCTGGAAGCTGAATTGGCGTGACAAAGAGCCTGAGGCTGAATCAACGGGTAAAGGTAAAAGCTGGAGCTTGCTTTCGGCTGATAACATAGAGCGTTTTCTCGCACTGACAGGCAATAATAAACGGCTTGAGGTGATCGATATGCTTAATCGCTACTATACCACCTATCAGGGGGCCCATGATTTTATGCTCTCTCCACCTGAAGGATTACAGATTATCCAAATTTCGCCAGAAAGAAGTTTAAAGAGTCGAGCTTTGCTAAGCAGTAAGGATGACTTGGAGATAGATTATCGCGAAGGTAAGTTAGTAGGGCGTGAATTTGTCTCTCATTTTGCCGATATATTAAATGAGACCTCGGCATTAAGGCGATAAACGGTATTTTTCAAGTACAAAAAAGGAACGCGTAGCGTTCCTTTTTTCATTAGCAAGAAGTTCCAGCGATTAAGCAAGCACGTTCTGTAGCCAAGGCCAGCCTTGTTTCTTACGGCTTAGCGTATTTTCCATCATCAGCATGCCATCTTTCGCGTGTGTATCTAGCACTTCGTTCCACTCACCTTTATAAAGTAGACGTGTTGTGCTGCTAGTGATGTCAGTTAGCATTAGAGCGGCCATTGCTAGACCTTCTTCGTCACAACGACGCTGAAGATCAGCTTCAAGCTCAGCAATCATATCTTCAACTTGCTCAAGAGTTGCAAGTTCGATTTGGCCAACAACAACATTACGCTCTTTGAACGGGTATGCTTTAAGGTCTTTTTCTACTAGCTCAGAAGCAGATAGGCCCTGGATATCAGTTTTAGCGATCAGTAGCTCTTTGATGAACAGATCTAGATCTTCAACACCAGCTAGTGGAGCAAGCTCTGCCACCGCATCTTTGTCTTTCTGGGTGCAAGTTGGAGAAGCAAAACCAACAGTATCGCTTAGGATTGCAGACATCATCAGGGTCGCAAGCTCGCGAGTGATTTCTACGTTTTCCATCTTGAATAGGTTGAACATGATGGTACATGTACAACCAACAGGCCAGATCCATGCTTCAAGTGGGTTAACCGTCATCACATCACCTAGACGGTGGTGGTCAACAATACCAACGATTTCAGCATCTGCGATGTCATCCGGTGCTTGTGCTAGATCAGAGTAATCAACTAGCCAAACTTTCTCGCCAGCAACACCTGTACACATTTCAGGTTGATCAACACCGGCTGTTGTTAGGATGTGCTGTGTTTCTCGGTTGATTTCACCTTGACGAACAGCTTTAGCTTCAACGCCACGAGCTTTAAGAAGAGCAGCACCAACAAGTGCTGAACAGATGCTATCGCTATCAGGGTTTTTGTGACCAACTACTTGAATCATGTCGTTTCCTTTACTGCGTCAATCACTGCTTGTAAGCAGTAAGACTAATTAATTTATCCTGAGCCTGTTATGTGACAGGTGCTACAGGAATGTAACTGGGCAATTTTAGAGTTTCTGGGAAAAATAACAATTGAAGTTGCGCAAAAAATTCTTGGTTGGTTAATATCGCAGCTAAAATAGCGAGCTCATACCTTTTGATCTTGTTGTAAATACAGGTGAAATTCGTTGAATGGCATCGGTTTGGCAAAATGGAAACCTTGCATCAAGTGGATCTCACGTTGATGCAGGTATTCAACCTGAGCCGCCGTCTCGACACCCTCAGCAATCACTTTTAGCCCAGCATGTTTGGCAAATAGGATAATGGAGTCAAGAATATTAGACTTCAAATCATTAGTACCAATAGTGTCGATAAACATTTTATCTATTTTCAATGTGTCGATTGGCAGGTTTTGCAGGTAGCTAAAACCGCCATAACCGGTACCAGCATCATCGAGTTTAATTGAAATACCAAAATTCGTCATCTGCTGAATAATTGATCGGGCTTTAGCCAAGTTTTTGAACGGGATCCGCTCTGTCACTTCAAACGCCAACCTATGGGCTGGGACTTTACTTTGTGTTAGCAAGTTGATCGTTGTGGCAAGGAACTCGTCATCTTCCAGTTGTTGTGGCGTAACATTAATACTGACATAAAAATCGGAGTCGGCAATGAGCTCGTCTTGAAATTGGTCAATGACGAGTTCAAGCAGGTAAACCGTTAACAGCTTGATTTGCCCGTTGTGCTCTGCAATAGGGATAAATTGATTTGGTGAAATGAGCTCTCCATCAGGTCGCTGCCAGCGAATTAAAACTTCGCAACAGGTCATCTTCCCCGACTGAGTATCAATGATCGGCTGATAAAAGGGGATAAACTCTTTTTTTAGTAAGCCATGTGCGATCATTTCTTTTAGCGTCCGCTCTGGTGTACGGTATAGCCCAATGAGCAAGCAGCCAGATAGCAGCATAAAAAACAGTAATAGCTGAGTAATAAATAAATCATTGCCTGTCACATAGCTAATCCCACTCTCTGTCGCATAGACATTAAACGCGTAGTTGGGGCCAAAAGCTTTTCTCGCAATGTGGAAATATGGCTCGATCCCTTGCATAGGATAGACCTGAATTTCTTCGCCACCTCGGCTCAAGGTCATTGCTGTGCAGTTTTTGCAAACCTCACTTTGTGTGAAGACATGCTGTACCGGCTCGGTAATTAAGATCAAGCTTGCTTCGGGAAGGCGGTAGTGAACCTTGAGGCGGTGGTTATGATAAGGGGCAACGTCATAACTAAAGTCAACAGTGTCATGCCCGATAACGCGACTGTCCTTATCATCAAAATCTCTAATTAGCGGAACTCTATCGCCATAAACAGAGCAATGGCCGGTTGCTGTCTGGAGCTCTAGTAACTGAATACCGGTTGATTGCTCAATAGTCTCTCGTAATAAAGAGATATCTTGCTGGGTACAGGTAAAGTTAAGCCCTGTGATGAGCTCTTGTAATTCGCGTCCAACATTCAAGTATCTTTCTTGGTAGAAAATATGGATGTTTTCTAGCCGTTTTTCGACTTCACTTTTGAACAAGTGATGACTTATCGGTTGTGAAGACATAACAATAGCAGTAGCACCCAGTAAAAAAACCAGGATTGGGAATCGCCAACGTAACCAAAGAGTCATGTTCATCAATAAGATATGGATTGCTCAAAAAGGGCGCTATTGAAACATAACTTTATTGTATATAACAGAGGGGGTCATTGGATAATTGCAAAAAAAAGCAGCTATCTAATAAGGAGTGTTGACAGTTATCTCCAACACATTGATTTGCAATATATCTTTAAATTAATGGTATAAAGGTGTATATATGATGCTTCTTTATGGAGGTGGTTAAATGATACTAAGAATACTCCCTGTCGTTGTGAGTTTTTGGTTACTGGCAGCACACTTTTTACGCTATAGCGCATGGGTACCATGCCTGTTGTTAATAGCCTTTCCTTTATTTCTTCTTATTCGACACCGCTGGATTCCCTATGTGATGTCCATAAGTTTAGGTCTAGTCGCGCTTAAGTGGCTACAAGTTACTTATAGCATGATCACGATCCGTTTGATCATGGGGGATGATTGGTTACGAATGTCGGTGATCATGGCGGCGGTCGTATGCTTTACTTTGATGTCTGCGTGTATTTTCCAAAGCCGAAGATCAAAAGACTATTATCGGATCAGGATTGATTAAGCCATAGAGAACTTATGGTTTTTTCTGATTGTAAGTTATGTTATAACATAACACAGGAGGGGTGATATTGTTCTGATTACCAGCAACCTATGCCTTTACGCTGTTTTAGTGCAATAATTTTAGATATCATTACAGGCTATACCCAAGTGACTTCATTAAACTAAACACCTTGAAGTTACTTGGGTATAACAACCCGAGTGATCAGCCCGAGTTAAAGAGTAATGCCTTAGCGATAGTAGTACCATTGAGTATTCAACTGCTGGGTGTTGTGTAAAGAATAGTCAGTCAAACAGCAAGCCTGTAGCCTTAACCGTGAGGCTTTGTATCGATCTGATTGCCGCTGCTGATTTGTCTGTAGAAGTACTTAGGAACAACATGGTTAAAGTAAGGGCCCGTGTGCCTTTTAAAGTCGGTCAAAGAAGTAATATTCCTGCTGAACTGCTTTCATTTAACGGGTTAGAGTCAGGCAAAGAGCATGTTGCCGTGATTTTCCAAAATGCCGATCAGCGTTCTGTACCACCACTTGTACGCATGCATTCTGAATGCCTGACGGGTGATGTTTTTCACTCATCGCGTTGTGATTGTGGTGAGCAGCTAGATGAAACCATCGAAAAAATGGGTGAGCAGGGCGGTGTTCTACTGTATCTGCGTCAAGAAGGACGCGGGATCGGTCTTTACAACAAGATTGATGCTTATGAATTACAAAGTCAGGGCATGAACACCTACGAAGCAAATAATCACCTAGGATTTGGTGACGATCTTCGAGAGTTTTCTGAAGCCGCTTATATGCTGACGGCGCTGGGCTTGAAAGAAATTCGCTTGATCACTAATAATCCGAAAAAGATACGAGAGCTTGAGGCCCTGGGTATAGTGATTACAGAAGTTGTGGGTACTAAAGCGCATGTCAAAGATGGCAATGAAAGCTACTTGAAAACCAAGGCAGCACACGGTAAACACCGCTTCCACTTTGATTGATTTGTGCTCAAACCTCTACCAAGCCCTGCATTTGCAGGGTTTTTTTTGCATGAAATTCGACTTTTTATTCACAAATTGTTACGGCCATTTTTTATGGTGGTTGTTTTATGCTGTGCAAGGTAAGCAAATTCACGTGATAATCCATTACTTATTCTAATGCGATTGATAATAAACAATCGTGCTACACAACAGCCTAATTGCTTGCCATCATTACTGTTCAGATATAATATTCCGATCAACTTATCAGGGGTTGGCTCTATAAAGTGGCTCCTACTCAAGCTTATATCTCGCGTCTACTGTAAAAAATGGCATTAAATTTTGTTTGTTAATGAAATTCATCAAAGATGACGCAGCTTCCCAAAATATTATTCTGTAATGAGGATATCGGCTGTGAAACAGCAATCACCTTCTTCAAACATGGCACGGTTGTTATTTCTAATAATCATTCTTGCTGCTGTCGGGCAAATGACCCAAACCATGTATGTACCTTCAATTCCTGCTATGTCGGATTTTTTCTCAGTTAAATCGGCATACCTTCAGGCGGTGATGGCAGCGTATTTAATCCCTTATGGCTTATCACAATTTGTCTATGGGCCGTTATCCGACAGGATAGGGCGCCGCCCCGTTATCATTGTTGGTATGGTAATCTTCCTAGTTGGCTGTATTGCCGCACTGTTTTCACCTAGCTTTGAGTGGTTTTTGGTTGCGACTTTCGTACAGGGAATGGGGACCGGTTGTAGTGGTGCAATGTGCCGTACCGTAACTCGCGATTGTTTTGACGGTGAGCAACTACACCGTGCTAATAGCTTGGTCAGTATGGGAGTGATTTTCTCACCACTTATCGCGCCAGTGTTGGGAGGTTTCCTTTCATCAGCATTTGAGTGGCAAGCAAGTTACTGGTTTTTGTTGATCTTCGGTACCATTGTCACTATCGCGATGATGTTCATGTTTACTGAAACATTACCGAAAGAGAACCGCCGAAATGAACGAGTATTGGTAAGCTACCGCTATGTTCTTGGTAACCGCCGTTTTCAGGGCTATGTCCTTTGTCTGATAGCCACATTTGCTGGTATCGCAGTATTTGAAGCGGCTGCAGGGGTATTGCTGGGCAGTGTACTCAAACTGGATCCGAAAACGGTAAGTTTATTGTTTATATTACCGCTACCAGGCTACCTTGCTGGCTCTTGGTTATCGGCAGTACTAGCCAAGCAAATTGGTAACACCCGGGTGATGTACTTGGGTATGCTAGCTATCATTGCAGGTGCATTGGCTATCTTTATCCCTGGTATGGCTGGTTTGGTCACAGTGAGCTCATTGATTGGCGGTGCTTTTGTCTATTTTATCGGTGCTGGTGTGCTATTTCCGGCTGCGACTACAGCAGCGATCCAACCTTTTCCTCATCATGCAGGAACTGCGGGTGCGGTGTTAGGGGGATTGCAAAACCTTGGCGCGGGCTTGGCAACTTTGGCGGCATCCATGATGCGAGCAGAAGATCAGTACAGCTTGGGTGCTGTAATGACAGTGATGGCGATTTTGGTTGTGCTTAGCATGCTGTGGGTGCGTCGCAGTGACCAGCATGACACTCCTGTTCTGATATAATATAAGCCGAAAGCTAAATAAAAAGGCGGAGCCATTAAGATGGCTCCGCCTTTTTTATGGGTACAATGTGTGAATTAGTCACGTTTCCACAAAACATGGCAGAATTTGTTGTCAGGATCACGGCTCACAAGAAGGCGAGCGAAGATATCGTCTAACTCGTCATTTTCTTCATTAACCAGACCAACACGCACTTCTGCATATACTTCTTTGTCAACGTCAAAGCCGACGTGCTCTGCCCAGTCATCTTTCGTTTCAACTAGCTCAGCAGCACCGCGCTCGTCGAATTGCATCGTGAAAAGCAATACGTCGGCAGGCTCTAGGTTATCAGAAGCCATCTCCAGGAAGATGTCATAAGCGGCATCGATAACGTCGTCATAAGAAATTAGGTTTGGTGTGTCCATGAACTCTATCTGTCATTGGTTAATTGAAATGGCAGTATACCCAAGCGATATGAAGGTGCAAGTATCAGCCGCATAGGCTAATGGGCGTCAATCACCTTGTAAGCGTATTACCTTTGAAGCACAGCCTCAAAAATAAAAAAGGGAAGCGATTGGCTTCCCTTTGGTCATTTTCTAACTATTGATTAGTCAGCGCGGCCCATGAACTTACGTTCTTGAACGTTGACCTTAACCTTTTCACCGGTAGAGATGTATTCAGGTACTTGTACCGATAGGCCAGTTGCAAAGCGTGCTGGCTTAGTACGAGCAGATGCTGACGCACCTTTAATTGATGGGTCAGTCTCTTCAATAACCAACTCAACGGATGAAGGTAGTTCCAAGCCAGCGGCTTTTTCATTAACCAGAATGACAAGAATACCTTGGGTATCTTCATTGATGAATAGCATTTCATCAGCAATATCTTCTGCGTTGAAGGTGTACTGATCGAAGTTCTCTGTATCCATGAAGATGATGTTTTCACCTTCAGCGTATGAGTAAGCGACCGGGTGCTTACTCATTTCAACAGTATCTACCACATCATCAGCTTTCAGGCGTTCGTCAACACGGTGGCCTGTCGCTAGGTCGGTACAACGCATTTTGTAGATTTTTGTACCGCCACGGCCGCCAGGTGTTGTAACTTCAATATCTTTGACTAACAGCGTTTTACCGCCAGTTACAATAACAAAACCTTTCTTAATTTCACTAGCTCTTGGCATGGGATATATCTTTCTTTTGGTAAAAACCGAAAATTACCACGGTTAAGCCTGAACACCAACAATTTCCTGAACCGAAGAGCTAACTTCTTCGGGATGTGTCGAGTGTACTTTGAATTTAGCTAAAAATCGTTCAAAAGGCATAGGTTTAGCATAGAAAAAACCTTGGCAACTTTGGATGTTTAACGCAGTTACGTGCTCTGCTTGCTCCAAGGTTTCGACACCCTCAGCAATTAAATGGCAATTAAGGTTATGTCCTATTTGGGCTATGTTACCGAGAATTGACTTGGTTACTGAGTCTGTGGCTGCGGCAGCGACAAATGCTCTGTCAATTTTGATGATGTCAAAGCTGAGCGCCTGCAAGGTGGAAAGCCCGGCATACCCCGTTCCGAAGTCATCTAACGCCCACTTTATGCCTTGATCACGCAGTGCCTGCATACCATTTTGTAGCAGAGAGACATCGGTATTGGAGAAGTTTTCACGTTCTGAAAACTCCATAACAATCCCGCTTTGCAGTAGTGGATTGCGTGCAATAATGGCAGTGATAGCCTGTACAAAATGCGGTGAAGCAATCATTGAGGCGGTGACATTGATCGATAAGTAAAACGGCTTATCAATTGCCATCATCGATGCCTTGTCCTGCGCGGCTTGTTCAATTAGCTGCAATGTTATCGCGTTAATTTGCCCTGATTGCTCTGCTGCAGGAATGAACTCGGCAGGCATGACCTTTTTCTTCTTTGGGTGCAACCATCTGACTAGGAGTTCAGCACCAACCCATCGCCCTGAGTTCGCTGAGACAATTGGTTGATATTCAGCATAAAATTCTTTGTTATTGATCCCTTTTTGGATCTCTGTATATAAAGGGACCCGCTTCAAAACAAAGTAGTGTGTAAGGAAAGCAACCCCAATGGCATTGGCAAAAATCAGTAAAATACCAGTAGGTAAAAAAGTCATAATGAGATTAAAAAAAAGTCCAGCTGTATAGCCAACGGAGATCCCTACTGGGTATAATTTTGATTCTTCATATGATTTATAAAATATCAAATCAGAACTATGTATAGATTCGATATTAGATAGGTACTTCCGCCGATTGTTATACATATAAGCGTAAACTTCATGGTAGCTTGCGACTTCCTTTAGCCACAATTGCAAGACATTTCTATCAAAATGGATCTGATACCAGCCTGATTCTATATATATCATAAAGAAAATGGCTTTTTTATTAGTGCTGTCATTATGTACTTGATAAATTGAATATTTCTGACCGGAAGGGATTTTTTCAATTTCAGTATCAGCGACTTCTTCTTTGGTAAGAGTAATGCTTCTATCACTACAGATGGTCGAATTATTTCTGATAAAAATAACTTCTTTAATGATACTGTTATTCAATGTCATCGTTTCGAGTGCATGACGACTCTCTTCGCTGCAATCAGGGTATAACTGAGCTATCGAAGTTAATTGGTTTTCCATAGTGGTTATTTCTGCATCTATTGATGACAGTAATGTTTTGGCTGTGTTTTCTGACTTAGTTAACGCGTAGGCATTAACGTAGGCAAAGAATGTTATTAAGCCTATGAATATCATACAAACAAAAATAAAAAACTGATTCTTTATATTCATTATGTTGAGTCTAAGTCAAAAAGTACGCGAATATTATAATAGTTTCATGTGTAATTACATTGAAATATGTAAAATTAAAAACATTTTAACGCTCGGTCATTATATTGTCGCGGGAACTGATAATACTGACAATTATTCGTCATATCTGTGTGTTTATTGTTCAGTTGGCGGTAGGGTTAGCTCATGATGGACCGCGATTTGATATAGTTACTGAAATAGTTACGAAGCTAGCAGTAATTTAGAGGAATATCAGTGACACGAGCTTTATCTGCCTTGCATTGCCCATCAACATTTCAACCGATGTTTGATCAGGTTGTTGATGAACTGGTTCATCAGCTCAAGCGTTGCATACCTGTTCTTCATAGTATCTATATTGCGGGAAGTGTTGCTAGGTTGGAAGCGCTCCCTGGACAATCAGATCTCAATGTTACCTTAGTGATGACCAATCCGCTGACGGCGTCGGAGCAAGCAATACTTAATAGTATTACCCGTCGGATAGAGCGGCAGTGTCCTCACGTTGTCGCAGTGCGAGTGACATCGTTGCTGAAACATGAGGTGCTTGATATTGCTGCGATCTTTAAGTGGGGATTTTGGTTAAAGCATTGCTGTGTGCGCGTGTATGGGGATGATCTCTCTAGTCGATTTGGCTGCTTTGAGCCGAGCTGGGAAATTGGCAAGTCAATGAATGATGATTTATCGATACAGCTTAACGACTACCGCCGTAATATTATGGCTACACGAGTTGTATCTCATTACTTATCTCTGTGCAGTGATGTTGCCAAAAAGATGATTTGGTCGTGCTACTCCTTGGTCTTTCATCGTTCTGGCAAGTTAGCGTTGTCGATAGAGCAAGCTGCTAAGCAATTTTTGACGTTTTACCCTCAGCACAACGTGGCGATAGAACGCCTTTTTATGTTGGTTTCGGGCCAGCAAGTCCCTAAAAAAGCGGTATTGTTTATGATCAATGACTTTGGCCTGTGGATAGTCACTGAATTTGATAAAATTGAACGTAAGATTGGTTAAGTTCTATTTCAGATAATCAGTGCGGCAAATAAACGAGGTGTTTTTGCAAACTCAGTCAACAGGTTTTGTACTAACAAGGCAAGGTCGCGATGTTCGCGGTCAAACAGAGATTGTGCTTTGGGTTAGCACCGATAATGGGCCTGCGAGGCTGGTCATTAATAACGATAAGCCAGTGTGCTTTATTCGTCAGCAAGACCAAGCGAGAGCCCAAGTGGAACTCCATAAAGCGGGTATACGTGTTGAGTGGAAACCATTGGCGCTAAAAAGTTTTCAGCATGAAGCCATGTCGGCTTGCTATTGCCATTCTATAAAAGATAACCTTCAACTATCCCAGATCTTACGTGTGGCTGAGATAGAGGCTTTCGAGTCTGACATCCGGTTAGCTGACCGCTATTTGATGGAACGTTTTATTTGTGGCGGTATTACCTTTTCTGGTAAGCCTACGATCAAGGCGGGCTTCGATGAGTTCCATCAGGTCAAAGCCAAATCGGCAGATTATAAGCCCCAACTATCGGTTGTGTCCTTGGATATTGAGTGCTCCGAGAAAGGAGTTCTGTATTCGGTTGGTTTACATAGTGATAAAGACAGCCGGGTTATCATGGTCGGGGAGGCATCTTGTGATAAGGATACACACGGTTGGATCCAGTGGGTAGATTCAGAGAAAGCCTTATTATTTGCTTTAGAAGCATGGTTTCTAGAAAACGATCCTGACATTGTTATCGGCTGGAATGTGATTGACTTTGATTTCCGCTTGCTGCTTAAACGGGCGGAATGGAATGCTATTACGTTACGTATGGGTAGGGGGAAACAGCCGCCTCATTGGCGACAGTCAAATCAGAATCCTAACCAAGGCTTTATTTCCATTCCCGGCCGTGTGGTCTTGGACGGCATTGATACTCTGAAGACCGCAACCTACAACTTCCGCTCTTGGTCTTTGGAGTCAGTCTCGCGAGAGCTGTTGGGAGAGGGCAAGGCGATACACAATGTCCATGATCGAATGGCCGAAATCAACCAGATGTTCCTTGAGGACAAAGTCTCGCTGGCAAAATACAACCTGCAAGATTGCAAGTTGGTCTCGCGCATTTTTGACCATACTCATTTGCTTGATTTCGCTATCGAGCGAAGCCGTTTGACCGGTGTGGAACTTGATCGGATTGGCGGCTCGGTAGCGGCTTTCACCAACCTCTATTTACCTCAACTTCACCGGGCGGGTTATGTCGCCCCAAGCCTTGATAGTGAAAACTGGATTGCTAGCCCCGGCGGGTATGTGATGGACTCGAAACCCGGCCTGTATGAATCGGTATTGGTGCTGGATTTCAAGTCGCTGTACCCCTCGATAATCCGCACCTTCCGAATCGATCCGCTCGGATTGATTGAAGGCTTAACGCTAAAAGAAGGTAAAGATGACGACCAGGCTATAGCCGGATTCAGGGGAGGGCGCTTTCATCGTACCAAACATTTTTTACCGAAAATGATCGAGTCATTGTGGGCAGCTCGGGATCAAGCCAAGCGTGATGGTGAAAAAGCGTTTTCACAAGCAATTAAAATCATCATGAATTCCTTTTATGGCGTGTTGGGCTCGTCAGGCTGCCGTTTCTTCGATCACCGCTTGGCTTCATCTATCACCATGCGCGGTCATGAGATCATGAAAACCACCCGAGAGCTGATTGAAGGCAAGGGGTATGAGGTGATCTATGGTGATACCGACTCGACTTTTGTGTCGCTTAAGCACGCCCATTCCGCTGAGAAAGCCGATGAGATTGGTCATGAGCTGGTGGCCTATATCAACCAGTGGTGGCATGAGCACCTACAGGGTGAATATAACGTGGGATCGGCATTGGAGCTGGAGTACGAAACGCACTATCACAAATTCCTGATGCCAACGATTCGTGGTCAGGAGACGGGCAGTAAAAAGCGCTATGCTGGCTTAGTGATCAATAATGGCCAGGAGGAAATGGTATACAAAGGGCTTGAGACGGTACGAACGGATTGGACCCGATTGGCACAGACTTTCCAGCAAACTTTGTACCATCAAGTATTTCACGACGAGGAAGTGGAAGAGTACGTCAGGCAGTACGTGGAAGATACCCGTGCCGGGAAGTATGACGATGCATTGGTTTATCGCAAGCGGTTACGCCGTAACTTGTCAGAGTATCAAAAAAATGTACCGCCACATGTCAGAGCGGCAAGAATGGCTGATGATGTAAATCAGCGTCATGGTCGATCATTGCAATATCAAAACGGCGGTTGGATCGAGTATGTGATAACAATCAACGGCCCTGAACCTGTAGAAGCCCAGCAAAGTCCAATTGATTACGAACATTATATTGATAAGCAACTAAGGCCAGTTGCCGATGGTATATTGCCGTTTATTGGTAAACATTTTGATGACATTACCGCGCCTCAGCTAGGGTTATTTTAAATTTAAAGCAAGGATAGAGCAGATGTTTGACACCCGTTTTAGCGGCGAGATCCAAGATCGTATCGATCAAAAAACTAAACCTTTGGGATCGCTGGGTCAGCTGGAAAAAGTGGCCCATCAGTTGGCCCTTATTCAAAGCCAAGGTAAGGCGCAGGCGGTTGAGAAAATTACCATCAAGCAACCTACGGTTCTGGTCTTTGCTGGGGATCATGGTATTGCAGAGGAAGGGGTAAGTATTGCCCCTAGTGCCGTCACCCAGCAAATGGTACTTAATTTCTTGGCCGGTGGAGCTGCGGTTAACTGCTTCTGTCGTATTAATGATGTTGCGATCAACGTCATTGATTGCGGTATTTTGGTGCCCGTTGAGTTTGAATCTCCCTTGTTGATTAAGCAGCGCCTTGGTGAGCGTACCGGTAATTTAGCCATTGAACCGGCCATGACAGTCCAACAAGTACAGCAAGGCTTGGAATGGGGACAAACTGTCGTTCAAGGTGTGATCGACCAAGGTTGTAACCTGATCATGTTTGGTGAAATGGGGATCGGCAATACCAGTAGTGCGTCAGCGCTGCTTGCTGCATTAACTGGTGAGTCCGCTGAACGTTGCGTTGGTCTCGGCACTGGTGTCTCTTCGGAGCAATTGGAGAAGAAAAAGCGTTTGGTGAGTCAAGGGGTGGCACGTTGTGATTCAACAGAACCGAATACATTGCTTGCCGAGCTAGGCGGGTTTGAAATTGTACAAATGGTGGGTGGTTTCCTTGCCGCGGCAAACCAGCGTACACCGGTTCTTGTCGATGGTTTTATCGTGACGGTGGCTGCATTACTGGCAACAAAAATAGATCCGGCCTGCCGTGACTATTTGATTTTTGCTCACCAATCTCATGAATCGGGCCATCAAATTGCACTTGAACAATTGGATGCCGAGCCGCTATTGGATCTTTCGCTAAGACTAGGGGAGGGTACTGGTGCGGTGTTAGCGGTTCCACTGCTTCGAGCAGCCACTGAGTTTTATAATAATATGGCAAGTTTTGCAGAAGCTGGCGTTACGGTATAAAAGAAAACAAAAAACCGCATGAAGATGCGGTTTTTTTACGGTCTAGCTAAATGATCATTAGGATCAGCCGAAGTACTCGATATTAGAAATAGATGACTTCATGGCGTGGATTGGATCAAACTTGATCGCACCGCGGTTAGGGGTACAGATTTTATACACCTCATCACATTCAAAAATAGCGAGTACGGTTTCATCCGTTCTGAACACCTCAGGGAGCTGCTTGCCGATTTCACAAGTGCATTCAGCACCTTCATGCTGCCAAACAAGCTTGTAAATGCGTTGGTTTTGCTCAGGTGCAGAAACGTGATTAGCGATTGAATTGAATACTGCTTCTGCTTGCTGTGGGCTAGTTGCCGATGGTACAAAGAAATCCATGGTTCCCTCCTGGTTGAACAGCAGCCGATAGAAAAAGAAGAATGACTGCGATTTAAGTGTGGTTATCTATCCTGATAACGATAAAAGACTAGCAAAATTATTAACAAAAGTACAAGGCCATGAATGGCCATTCACTATTGGTGATAAATTTTCCTATTTATCCCAAATTATATGGATATCTATTGTCTGATTTGGGGAAAATGGTAGAAGGGATTATTATCATAATAGGTAACTAGCCCTTTGCTATGGGGAGAGGAATGGAACAACTCGATTTTTTTACAATTCCCAGCCCGTGTGTGGGGGTATGCCAAGCGAATAACCGCGGCTATTGCAAAGGTTGTTTTCGCAGTAGAGATGAGCGGTTTCATTGGCAGCAGTTCTCCAATGAACAAAAACGTAATGTCGTTAGGTTATGTAAGCAGCGCTATCAAAGAGTGATGAGGGCGAAAGCGCAGCAAAATCGTCAAGATGATTCAGGCAGCGATACTTCCCCGCAACAGGAGTTATTTTAATAACCACTGTTAATACTTCCCTCAAAATTGTTTCTGGTTTTTATTGGTGAGTAAAACACTGTAAATCCAATTCTACTATGCACTTACAGTTGTTAAGGTTTTCAATACAATAATAAATATTGGGACCTTTCTTGATGAAAACCAAGCGATCCAAAATTACCTTATCTATTCTCGCATTGGCGACTGTTAGTGCGATATCTTTATATACGCTTTCTCCTGATAGTTTCAGTTCGGACAATACTTCTGCACAAACTTTTCGTACCGAACAAGCGACAATTGGCAACGTGAGCAATCGTGTGAGTGCGACAGGCTCATTAACCGCAGTGAATGATGTCGTCGTCGGTGCTCAGTTATCAGGCCAGATCATTAAGATCCATGCTGACTTTAATGATCCGGTTGAGGAGGGACAGTTACTGGCCGAAATAGACCCAGAATATTTTGCCGCCAAAGTTGCCCAGACACAGGCGCTCAGGGATAAAGGGGCTGCCGACATTGATGCACAACAACTAATGATTGAGCGCGCTAAGTTGAATTATCAGCGTTCTGTAAGGGAGTTGGCAAGATCCCGCACTCTATACAAGAACAAAAGTATTTCTGAAGATGCACTCGATGTGATTGAAACTAATTCACAGATGAGCAAATTGGATTGGCAGCAAAGTATTTCCCAGTTATCTATCCTCAAAGCAACCCATGCCGCTAATGAAGCAAGTTTGCAGCAGGCGCAGATTGATTTGGATCGAACCCGAATTGTGGCGCCAATTTCTGGCTTTGTTATCAACCGAACGGTAGAGGCCGGTCAAACGGTTGCCTCAAGCTATAATACGCCGGAGCTATTTACCTTGGCTAAAGATCTCTCTGACATGGAGATCGAAGCCTTCATTGATGAATCTGATATTGGTTTGGTCAAGTTAGATCAGAGCGTACAATTTTCTGTAGATGCTTTTCCTGAGCGTCAGTTCAATGGCAAAGTCAGCCAAATCCGTAAGGCGCCTCAAGACACCAGTGGTGTGATCAGCTATATCGTTATTGTTTCTGCCCGAAATGCAGATAACAGTTTGCTACCAGGAATGACGGCAAATTTGGATATTTCCATTGAAAGTATCCGTAATGCACAAAGAGTCAGTAATGCTGCTGTACGTGCAGCCAGTCGTTATGCGCCGAGTAAGCAGCAACAGGGTGCTAGGGGAGATATTTTATCCCGTTTCGAGCACCTGAATTTGACTGATGAACAAAAGCAAGCATTGAGGCAGGCTCTCCCATCATCATCGCCATCACAGGGAGGCCCATCGAATACGGCAATGCGACAGCAACGTCAGCAGATGCAGAAAGTTTTGTCATCGATACTGACGAAAGAACAGCGTGAGCTGCAACGTCGAGTTCGTAACGGAGAGGTTAAAGTTGGCCCACTTTTGGTGCTAAATAACGGTGAACTGAACGTTATCTATGCTGAATTTGGCGTTAGTGATGATAGCTATTCATCGGTACTGAGCCCGGACATTTCAGGCATGAAAATCGTGACGCAGGTGAGGGATAGCCGCTAATGAATACAGCGATAGCTTGTCGAGCCCTGAGCCATAGTTTTCCGACAGGGGAAGAACGATTTCAGGTGTTGGATAACATCAGTTTTCAGATCAGCAAAGGTGAGATGGTCGCAATTATCGGTCCTTCTGGCTCCGGTAAGTCAACATTGATGAATGTGATTGGCTGCTTGATGACCCCTGAGCAAGGTGAGATTGAAGTTCTCGATAAACCGACGCCATCAATGAGTAAAGATCAGTTGGCCGAAGTCAGGCAAAACCATATTGGGTTTGTATTCCAGCAGTTTAATTTGTTGTCTCGGACCAGCGCTTTAGACAACGTTAAGATGCCTTTGATGTACCGTGATGAAAAAATCGTAGATGCAGATGAAAGGGCTAAACACTGTCTCAAGCTTGTTGGGCTGGGGGATAAGCTGGATTCACACCCTAATCAGTTATCAGGTGGCCAGCAGCAACGAGTTGCGATTGCCAGGGCAATGGTCAATCAGCCTGATATCTTGCTAGCCGATGAGCCAACAGGCGCGCTGGATAGCAAAACCAGTGAAGATATCGTTGAGTTATTCAAGGATCTCAACCGTCAAGGCCAGACTATCGTGATTATTACCCATGATAATGAAGTCGCAGCTCAGGCTAACCGTATATTACATATTAAAGACGGTAGGCTAGAACGTGATCAGCAGAACCGGTTGGAGGCAATAGCATGACGACCTTGATAACTGCACTGACGTCGCTCAGAACACATTTACTGCGCTCTATTTTGACCACGCTGGGGATCATCATTGGTATCAGTGCCGTTGTGATAATGTTTGCCCTTGGTGAAGGTGCACAACGTGAGGTTGAAAAGCAAATAGAAAGCCATGGGACTAACCTGTTAATGGTGAGAGCGGGCGCAATTCGAAGCGGCGGCGCATCGTCTGCGGCGGGGGCGACAAATCGATTGTCTATGTCTGATGTGACTCAAATTAAGGCAGAAATTCCTGAAGTGATTGCCGCAGGGGCTAATGTACAGGGGCAGGCACAGGTGGTGTTTGGCAATCAGAATTGGAATACCTCAATTCAAGGAACCAATGCCGATTACCTTACTGCCAGTAATTGGGAAGTAGCCCAGGGAAGAGCGTTTAGCGATGAAGATCTTCGCCGTAATGCTAAGGTGGCACTGATTGGTCGAACGGTCGCCCAAGAGTTATTCGATCATCCTGATTATGCGCTTGATGAAGTGATCCGTATCAACAAGGTACCGCTTCGGATTATTGGTATATTGGATGAAAAGGGACAGGATATTCGAGGGCAAGACCAAGATGACTTGATTATCTTGCCTTTGACAACTGCCAACCGGCGGGTGATTGGCCGAAATGACAATAATGCAAATAGGGTTAGTCGGATTACGCTATCAGTCGAGAATGAAAAAGACATGGAGATGGTGGAGGAAGAAGTCGAGCGTCTGCTGCTGCAAAAGCACCGTGTTGCTTCTCACTTGCCAAGTCCCTTTACCATCATGAACTTAACGGCTATGTTACAGACCCGAGCTGAAGCCAATAAGGTGTTTTCGCTGTTGTTATCTGGGGTTGCTGCAGTTTCTTTGCTGGTAGGTGGCATAGGTGTGATGAATATCATGCTGGTGAGTGTGACTGAACGTACTCGTGAAATTGGTCTTCGTATGGCAGTTGGTGCGAAGCCCAAGCATATCCTGACTCAGTTCCTGATTGAGAGCGTAGTACTGTGCTTGCTGGGGGCCTTTATTGGTATTGCGTTGTCATTACTTGCAGTTGTTGTACTTCAGCATGGATTGGGATGGCAAATGGTCGTTTCGCCAATGATTATTTTGGTGAGTATTACGGCAACCGCCTTGATTGGGGTCGGATTCGGTTTTTACCCTGCGTTTAAAGCTTCTCAACTAGATCCTATTGAAGCCTTGAGGCATGAATAAGGGGGCATGAATAATTAGCAATGCAGTGTAGCCGTGTTTGATATCAATCTAGGTTGATATTATCGGCTATTGCTGTCGAACTTGGCTTAGATGTGACAGATACAAAAAAAGCGCCCTAGGGCGCTTTTATTATTGAGTATGAATCAACGGCTATTAAGCGCGTTTGAAGTCCATGTGCTCAACTTTTGGCTTGTACGCGTGACGCTGGATGTCTTGAGGCTTAACAGCAACTTCTTGACCATCGATCACTAGAACTAGACCTTCGTAGAACTCAGGCTTGTCCATTTGGTTGATCACTTCGTCGTGGTTCAACTCGATAGATACTGGAGCTGCTTCGCCACCGTAAACGATTGCTGGGAATTTACCTGCGTGACGTAGGCGGCGGCTCGCACCTTTACCTAGGTCAGTACGTACTACTGCTTCAAATTTCATATTAAATACTCTTTAAATTAAATTCACTGAGTAATGCGACCTTACTCAATGTCGTAAAAACGAGCGCGAATATTAGCAGCGATACTGTAATGCAGCAAGGAAAAAAGCGTTCCATTTATTCAATGACTTAAAAATTAAGCGATTAGCACGAAAAGACAATTGCTCGACGGTAAACCACGCACTGATTATACCTAATCGCCTGAAGCAAAGAAGTTTCTCGTGATTAGATGATATTTGAGAGCTAAGCCAAAAAAGAAAACAAAAAATAGAAAATACGCATGATAATGATAGTAATTCTCGTTTGTGTTTGTAATAATCCTTGCCAGTTTCATTACCAACTAAAATATCAATAAGCAGGGAATATGAGTTACAAGCTTACTTTTTTGGCAAGTTCAGTGGTTCTTGCGCTTTCACCGGCTCTACACGCACAAGAAGAGTTTTCAGTTTTTGATGAAGTGGTTGTTTCGGGCACCCGTTCAGAGCAAAGCATCAAAAACATTCCATCATCAGTATCTAAGGTTTCATCAGAAGATATCGAGCAGAACCTAGCAACGGATGTTAAGCAAGCGCTGAAATATGAGCCGGGTGTACAGGTAAATGGCCAAGGCCGTTTTGGCATGGAAGACATTACCGTTCGTGGTATGAGTGGTAGCCGAGTAAAAGTGCTGGTGGATGGGGTAGAGCAACCTGCCTCTTACAACCCGGGCGCTGATGTGATGCGTAAAAATGCCAACACGTTTGAAGTTGATACGTTAACCGCAATTGAAGTGAATAAAGGGCCAACATCAACACTTTACGGTAGTGATGCACTTGGTGGCACTGTACTGATGCGAACCAAGAACCCTGAGGATTTATTAGAGGCGGGTGACGATACCCATGTCGGTTTAAAAACGGGTTATGCCAGCGCAAGTGATGAATATAAAGCAACGGTAGAGGTGGCCAACCGCACTGGCGATCTTGAAACCATGCTGATTTACACTTATCGCGATGGTAATGAAACTGAAACCCACGGTGACGGGGCTAACATTACAGGTCCTGAACGTGGTGCCGCAGATCCACTGAGCTACGAATCGCATAATGTCTTGGGTAAGATTTTTTACCAAATTAACTCGGAACATCGTGTTGGCTTAACCGGTGAGTTTTATACTCGCGATCAGAAGGTGAGCACATTGAGCCGTGAAGGTTACGACGGTGGCGGTGGCTTTATGCCTGGTTTTGTCTATACCAATGTCAAAGGTGATGATAAGGATGATCGTTTACGACTTGGCTTTGAACATGAATGGTTGGCCGGAATTGCTGCTTTTGACTCGTTAGAGTGGAAGCTTAACTGGTCTAAGAGTGAAACAGAGCATAATAACTTTGATCATACAGATACCTATGGAAACCGTAACCGCGCCCGCTCAGGGACCGATGAAAGTTTACAGCTTAATGTTCAAATGCAAAAAGAGCTGCAATTGGCAACAAGTCGCCATGAGTTCACCTACGGTATTGATGCATCAGACGCGTCGTTTGAGCTGGATTACACGGATTATTTCTTAGATACAGGAACCAGTAATCCAGGTGCAGCAGAAGTCCCTAAGTCTGACGAGGAGAAGTGGGCTGTATTCGTGCAAGACCAGATCTTCTTGATGGATGAGAAGTTGGTGGTGACTGCAGGCCTTCGCTATGACGATTACAAGGCGAAACCGGACTCATCTTCCGGACTAGAGGAGCATAGCAGCGATGCGTTGACATCACGACTAGGTGCTGTTTATCACTGGAATAATAATTTCAGTACTTACGCCCAGTACAGTGAAGGCTTCCGTTCACCAACAATTTATGAGCTTTATTACGATAAAGATAATGCTGCACATGGTTATAAGATTGTGTCTAACCCAAATCTGAAACCGGAAGAGAGTCAGTCTTATGAGATTGGCCTGCGTGCAAACAATCGTCTTGGCGCACTTGAGCTAGCAGCATTTTACAACGACTACGACAACTTCATTAAGTCCAAGACTGAGGAAGTTAACGGTATCGATGTAACGACCAATGAGAATATCGATAAAGCGCGTATTTATGGCGCCGAGTTCAAAGGTAGTCTTTGGTTAGATGAAGCCTTTGGCGCGCCAATGGGAACCTATGCTCGCTTGTCGATGGCTTACTTGGATGGTGAAGATAAAGAAACGGGTGACACACTTGATACAATTGCACCGTTTACGACTGTTGTCGGTGTTGGTTACGATGCACCTTCAGAAAACTGGGGTAGTGCATTGACTGTTACTGCTGTAGCAGCAAAAGATGACTGGGAAGAGGCTGACAACCTAGAAGCACCTAGCTATACCGTTGTTGACTTGACCGGTTACTATCGCCCAACCCAGGATCTGACGTTACGTGCTGGCCTATTCAATGCGTTTGACGAGAAGTATTGGCAGTATCAAGACCTAGAAGGCTCTACCGCATCGACCGAAGGTATCGCTCGCCGTACACAACCAGGCCGTAACTGGGGTGTGAATCTAGATTACAGCTTCTAATTCAATGCCTATTTAGAAAAAAACCGCACACAGTTTTTGCTGTTGTGCGGTTTTTTATGGAAGCAATGAAAGTGGTTTACGCTTTTTGATATTGGTCAAGGTCAAATAGCTTGTCGCGGATCGCCCAGAAACGACCGCTCTTGCGGGCAATAACAATTTCTGGCGGACGGAAACGGTGCTCGTTATTGGCTACTTTGGTCGGCGCTGTATCGGTAAAGGGACGATGGCGATCAGCTAGGTGCGGATTGACGAACTTCTTCATGAAGTTGTCTTTTTGCCCTTTGGTGGATAGTTGCCAGGTTTCACTGATCTCTGCACCTTCATCACCAATATAAATAACTTTGAGCTGGGGTTTGCCATACTTATTTTTACCTGGCTCAAGGCGGAGATCGTGGCAGTTCATGATCATCGCATCTTTGAGCTTTAGGGCATCACGAAGTTTCTTGTCAGGATCGACCATCACCGCATCACAGACATTGCAACGCCTTGCTGCAATATCATTATCGGCGCCACACTCTTCGCAGTATTTAGCGCGGAAACGATAACCGCATTCTTCACGCTCGCCGGTATCGTCGTCTTCGAAATAGCCTTGACAGCGGCGACCATAATGCTCGATCAGAAAACCAGCAGGATCGAGCTTGCCCCAGAAGCTGTTTTTGAAACCACAAGCAGGGCAGGGAACCATAATAACTTCACTGTCGCTATTCGGTTTGGGATCGCCGACCTCTGGTTGGTAAAGGTCATAACAGTTACCTGCATACTCAAGTACCAAGCAATCTTGTTTGCCTTCGAACAGACGTAGCCCACGGCCAACGATTTGTTGGTACAAGCTAATAGATTCTGTCGGGCGTAATATCGCGATAAGATCGACGTGTGGGGCATCGAAGCCAGTTGTTAATACTGAAACATTGACCAAATATTTGATTTCACGTTTCTTGAACTGCTCGATGATACGATCCCGTTCATCTAACGGGGTATCACCAATGACCAACGCTGCGTTTTCACCCTCGAGATAACCCATGATCTCTTTGGCGTGGTTGACGGTAGAGGCAAAAATCATCACTCCTCGACGGTCCTTAGCGTAGTCAATCACCTGACCGATGATCATTGGGGTTGCGCGACCAGATTGTTCAATCACACTGTCGAGTTCAGCTTCTTTATAACGGCCATTATTGCCGGGTTTTAGCTGGGAGAAGTCATAGCCCATTACGGCCATATCCATCATTTTGGGTTCGGTCAGGAAGCCCTCGTCAAGTAGGTAGCGGATTGGCAATTCAAAAATGCAGTCCCTGAAGAAACGATCTCCCTCGGTACGGACCTGACCACGGGTGTGGTATTTGTAAATCCACCCCATACCTAAGCGATAAGGTGTCGCGGTTAAACCAAGGATCTTAATGCCGGGGTTGATTTTTTGTACGTGTGAAATAACCCGGCGATAGGCACTGTTCTCGTCATCGGGCACACGATGGCATTCATCAATGACCAACAATGAAAATTCATTGGCAAATTGGTCAAGGCTGTTGGCCATTGATTGCACAGAGGCAAAGACGACTTGGCGATCGGTTTCTTTTCTTCCTAGTCCTGCTGAGAAGATAGAGGCTTTGAGATCATAACTTTCATATTTGCTATGGTTTTGTTCGACCAGCTCTTTGACATGGGTAAGCACCAGTACACGTCCTCGGGCAATACGTGCAAGTTCAGCCACGACTAAGCTTTTACCTGCCCCTGTAGGCAGGGCAAGTACGGCCGGTGAGGTGTTCTTTCTAAAGTAATGGATGGTCGCATTGACACTGTCTTGTTGGTATGGGCGGAGCGTATACATAAATGGTGAAAAGCCCGGAAGTGGAAAATACTGTGTAAGTGTACAGGTAGGGCGATAGAATGAAAACACCCACGGGTAAACTGCCCGCGGGTGTTGATGTATTCAGGTAATAGATTAAGAGGCGATGTGTAGTGGCATTTCTTCTGCGGTGATTATTTTGGTCATCATGCAGAACTGGCGACGGGGTACAAATTCATGTTTTTCATAGAATTTACGTGCGCCTTTGTTGCCGATATTGACTTCAAGAGAAAGGGCGTTAACCCCAGCAGAAGCAGCATGCGCTTCGATTTGCGGAAGTAAAATCGTCCCGATCCCTTGCTGGCGCCATTCAGGTTTAAGGTAAAACTGATCGATCAAGCCGACTCGTCCACCATGCTCCAAGCTGAAGCTATAGCTAATAATAATATGGCCTGCAATGAGCCTTTCGCCATCATTGTCCACTTCAATAAACCAAGCTTGGCCGAGCTCGGGATTGGTGATCAGGTGTTGGATAGCCTGTTGAGTTTGCTCTTTCTTTTTTGGTAGTACTTCATATTCAAACAGTTCTTCAACCAGTGTAAGCAGCATGTCCATAGATGAAATACTTGGCGCAACAAGTGAAATATTCATATCGTAACCTTCACAGTTAGTCGGTATAACCAATGCGTAGATGATACTTGTTATACGTAACTATTGCCTGAATACGTCTATTGATTCTTAAAGATACATCGAAAAATGTTCGAGACTTTGAGGTTAGTTACGTTCTGAGATTTTGCACTGAACTTTTGGGATAAAGTCGTTTCACAAAGCAGGATACTTTGTGGTTTCGTTGTTCAGATGCTTCTATTTTAGCCCATTAAAGCTGAGGATAATGCCTAATACCGTTAGAATTGCTATGATACGCGCTTTTGTACCATCTGGAGCCAATAATGAGGCTTGATAAGTTCCTTAGTACCACTCTTGGAATTACCCGTAAAGAGGCTGGTAAGCTTTTAAAAAACAAACAAATTGAAGTGAACGGTGATGTTGTAAAAAACGGTTCTCAAAAAGTGACCGATGATTGCGACGTTCAGTTTGATGGCCGCTCTTTGCGTTTTGATGGTCCACGGTATTTCATGCTCAACAAACCATCTGGTTTTGTTTGTTCTCATGTGGATGATTTCAATCCTACTGTTTTTGTCTTGCTCGATGTAGTGAGTCCGGAAAAACTACACGTTGCTGGTCGCCTTGATGGCGATACAACAGGCTTGGTGTTATTAACAGATGATGGTCAGTGGTCACACCGTATCACGTCACCTCGTCATGTATGCGAAAAGGTATACTACGTGGAAACGGCAGATCCAATTCCAGAAGAAACGATCAAGCAGTTTGCCGAAGGTGTGCAATTGCGCAGTGAAAAAGATCTTACTCGCCCTGCGAAGCTAGAAATCTTAGATGAAAAAGCAGCGCTGATTACAATTTCAGAAGGTAAATATCACCAGGTGAAGCGTATGTTCGCCGCTGTCGGTAACAAGGTTGAAGCCTTGCACCGTGAGCAGATCGGAAGTGTGGAGCTGGATGAAGATCTTGAACCAGGTGAATACCGTGCTTTGACGGCTGAAGAAGTGGCTTCTTTCAGCAAGTAACGACATGTTTACTTGAATAATTGTAGAGGGATTATGCCAGTGATCCCTCTACATTTTATACATCTCTCCACCTTTATTTATTCCTTCAATATTACATGGTAGAAACGCACTATTTCCCAGAAGGAAAGAGTGTATTCAGCCAATTCATCGTACAATATGAGTCTTTGACTTTATTCCTGCACAACTGAGAACACATGACTGCGACAGACAGCCAAAAACTAAGTATTCAACTAATAATTATTTTAGGGGCAATTGGTGCGCTGACACCGCTGGCCATTGATATGTATCTTCCGGCGATGCCAACCATTGCCAAAGATTTGATGGTTAATCCCGGGTTGGTACAAGCGACGTTGACGGCATATACCGCAGGTTTTGCCGTCGGCCAGTTGGTACATGGCCCGCTGGCAGATAGCTACGGCCGTAAGCCTATTCTAATTATCGGTGTTATTCTTTTTGCCATCGCTGCTGTTTTCTGTGCTGTTTCCGGAGATATCATTGAACTGACGTGGATTCGTGCGGCGCAAGGTTTTGCCGGTGCGGCTGCGGCAGTGATTATCCAAGCCTTAGTGCGGGATATGTTCGAGCGTGAAGACTTTGCCCGAATGATGTCGTTTATTACCTTGGTAATGACGGTTGCGCCTTTGATTGCACCAATGCTAGGTGGTTATCTGGCTGTGTGGTTTGGTTGGCGCTCGATTTTTTGGGTGTTGGCACTCTTTGCCATTATTATCTGTTTGGCAGTAACGACCAAGATCCCAGAGACGCTGCCCAAGGAGAAACGCTTGCCGTTTCATCTTGGTTCGACCCTACGTAACTATGCAAAAATGCTCACAACGCCAGTGGCTGTCGGCCTCGTGTTTTGTAGCGGCTTCTCGTTTGCCGGTATGTTTACCTTCCTAACTGTTGGTTCGTTTATCTACATTGATATTTACCACGTAAGTACACAGTACTTTGGCCTGTTATTTGGTCTGAATGTGGTGTGTTTGATCTTGATGACCAGTATCAATGGCCGTTTGGTGAAAAAGTTAGGATCACATTGGATGCTACGTTTTGGTCTGACTGTACAGTTAATCGCCGGTCTTGGCTTGGTTTGTGGCCAGCTGCTTGGCTTGGGCTTGTGGGGGGTAGTGATCCCTGTCATGCTATTTGTCGGAACCATCTCAACTATCGGCAGTAACACCATGGCATGTCTGCTTGCCCGCTATCCTCATATGGCGGGTACGGCGTCGTCACTGGCAGGAACATTGCGTTTTGGAACCGGTACCGTCGTTGGCGGGCTGGTCGCTTTAATGCATAACAATACGCCGTGGCCGATGGCGCTGACTATGGCGGCCTGTGCTGTGCTTTCAGCTTTGTTTTATTGGTTCCTTTCACGAGAGGCATAAAGGTTATCAATGGCTACGTTTTATCAAGAAATATATAAGGTTGTTTCACAGGGGTTGCAAGAGCTAGTTGATTCTCAGCAAGCTGGGAAGACACCGAAAAACCCGGTGAGTGAGACTCTGTATCTCAATGCTTGGGTGACCAAGGTCATCAAGCAGCAGCGTTATGATCATGTTGTTGCCAAGACGTTGGTTGCTTGGCAAAAGCAGGCGCGCAGTATGGGTAAAAATGCTCAACTGAAAAGCCAGTTTGAACAGATCAAAGCTTGCTACGAAGGGATCCCTCATGAAGGTGAGACCGCCAACACGCTGAGCGATGCTCAACTGACAGCATTGTATGAGCAGTTGGAGGAACAAGACTGGCTGGTTACGACAGAACATGAAGTAAACCGAAAAGTCACCCACCATACTGATGGCCAGGCTTCACTTGTTGTTTGCTCGGCACAGCATGCTGCTGCTTTTGATGAAGCGGGTGAGATGGTAAAACCGTTGTCTTTGTTTGTACGTGGTGATGTCCGTGTGTTGATTGACTTGGCTTACACGCAAGGTTTATTGCTATATAAAGTGACAGACTATAAGTCAATTGTGAAATACCACGGTGAATACAAGCTGTTCCCGCGTAATGCTGGTACACATTTGCCAGAGCTACCAACGCAAAAGTAAACGACTACTTTTAATGAAGAACGGGAACCTTATCGGTTCCCGTTTTTGTATCTGTCTACTGGATAAAAACCTTCACTTTTGCTTCATGTAAGTGACATGTTCAATCGTTAACTTTGTTCACAGATTGTTTGCACGCGCGTGCAAGCTTAATGAAAAGCATCTACTCATGCCGTTTAGTTGAAAAGAGAACAAGGAGCACATTCCATGTTGCAACGTACATTATTGGCGACAGCCATCATCGGAGCATCGTTTACTACTATTGCCGGGGAACTCGTTATCGCAGGACGCGATAGTAGCTACGGTCAAGCCATGCAGTACATTGTCGATGAATATAAAAAGGACAACCCTGACGCGAAGGTGACGCTGGTACAACGCCCGAGTAATGGGCTGTATGAAAGTGTTGTTTTGTCTATGCGTGAAAAGACAGGTAACTACGATGTTATCTTGATGGATGATACTTGGGCGCCAGAGTTTATGACTAACAACTGGTTGGCACCATTATCAGATGCTGTGGCCGATAAAGACTTTGTTCAAGCCCCTTTTGACATTGGCCGTTATCCAGATGCTTCTGGTGATATCTATGCGATGCCAATGGTCGGTAATGTGGCGATGTTTGCGTGGAACCGAGCGACATTTGAATCTCACGATTTGGCCGAACCTAAGTCGTGGTCTGATGTGCTTCAAGCGGCAGCCAAAATTGATGAAGCTTCTGATACTAATGGTGTGGTATTCCGTGGCGTAAAGGGTAACCCGATAGTGACTGGTTTCCTGCCAATTTTGTGGGGCTATGGTGCTGATGTGGTTGATGCTGATGGAAAGGCAACCTTGAACACCCCTGAGGCTAAGCAAGCACTCGAAGCCTTCTTAGCTATGAAGCAATATGCCCCGCGTGGTGTCGATGTTTATAACGCCGATGAAGTCCGTGATTCCCTGCAGAAGGGGACCGCGGCTATGGCGATTGAAGTCTGGCCGGCATGGGTACCAAACCTTGATAACCCAGAAATGTCTGACGTTGTGGGCGACATGGAAATCATGGCTCCGCCTGCAGAGGTTGGTGCGCCATCCCCTATGTTGGGCATTTGGCAGTTGGCCGTACCGGCTGACTCAAAACACCAGAATGAAGCGGAAGCTTTCCTCCAGTTTGCAACCAGTCCTGCAATCCAGAAATCCTTGGCGCTTGATTTTGGTATGCCACCAACGCGTGAAAGTGTTTATCTGGATGATGATGTCGTTGAACAGTACCGCTGGTACCCGCAACAAGCGAAAGCTTTGACCACAGGTAAAGCACGCCCTCGTATTCAAAACTGGGCCGAAGTAGAAAGTGTGCTGGGAGACTTTTTGCAGATGGCGATGATGGGGCAAATGACCGCAGAGCAGGCATTGAATCAAGCTCAGCGCCGTATCGACCGCATCATTAAAGTGTAATTGTTCGCCTATTTTTCGCTGCCTTGGGTAGATGCCTGAGACAGCGAGTCTTTGGATTTCACTATGTTATTTGAGAACCGTAAACAGTTAGGACTGTTACTAGCACCGGCCTTGGTTATTTTGGGACTGTTGACTGTATATCCCATTTTGAATGTGATTTATAACGCTTTCGGAGAGGTGGATTACGCAAACCAAACTTATCAATTTGTTGGTTTGGCAAACTTTACCGAGTTGCTGAAAGATTTTTTCTTTATATCCGCTATCAAGAATACCTTTATTTTTACCTTGGTCGCTTCCACAGCTCAGGTTTTGTTAGGGCTTTACTTGGCGTTGTTGTTTCAGCGGCAGTTCCCAGGGCGCAAGTTTGCTTTGCCCATTATCATTTACCCGATGATGTTATCCACTTTGGTCTGCTCGTCAATTTGGCGCTCATGGTATCACTATGATTTTGGCCTTCTTAATAGCGCTCTTGTGGCCATCGGGCTACCCGCTCAGGAATGGTTGTTTAATCCCGATTTAGCCTTGTTTGCTATCGCCTTGGTTGATACTTGGCAATGGACGCCAATGGCGTTCTTGATCATCTTGGCTGGCTTGCAGTCGATTCCCAAAGATATTGGGGAAGCGGCAATGGTTGATGGTGCAAAGGGGTGGCGTAGTTTTGTTTATATCACCTTCCCCTTAGTGCAAAAGCAGTTGATGTTAGCACTATTACTTCGCTCTATTGATACCTTCAAGTTATTCGACAAAGTCTATGTGATGACAGGGGGCGGCCCGGGAAATGCCACCGAGACTTTATCTATGTTCGTCTACAAATATGGATTTAGATTCTTCAATCTTGGTATGGCCAGCGCTGCTGCGTTAGTTATGTTAGCTATCTCCATGGTGATGACCCTATTTTACGCCCGAAAAGCATTGCAAGGAGGGAAGGCATGAGTCGATATATTCATACAACATTAGTTTGGCTGGCAGTCGGGTTATTTTTATTACCTATTATCTGGATGTTTGGCACCGCGTTTAAACCCCCTGGTGAAATTTTGCGGTCAGGTGCATCCTTGCTGCCATCCCAGATAAGCTTCGATGCTTTCCGCACGCTTTGGTCGGGCGATGTGCAAACCTTAATTGGTAATACGGTATTGATCTCACTGTCGGCGACGATGGTGTCTGTCATTGTCGCTTTCTTTGCTGCTTATGCGTTGGTGCGTTACCAGTTTCCCGCCAAGCTGGACAATGTTTTCTTGCTACTCGTGTTGATCATCAAAATGATGCCACCGATTGTAGTTGCTATTCCCTTGTATTCACTGATGAATCAACTTGGGCTGCTTAATAGTAAATTAGGCCTAGTATTAGCGTATCAGGTTTATACCTTACCGTTTTGTATTTGGATGTTGTTGGGCTTTATACGTGATATTCCCCTTGAAATTGAAGAGGCAGGGGCAATGGATGGGGCCCACTTATTTAATCGTCTGGCATATATTGTGTTTCCGCTGTGTGCTCCGGGGCTGGTTGCGACAGCGATATTTGCCATGATCCTTGGCTGGAACGAGTTTTTATTTTCGCTGTTGTTCATCCACACGCCGGATAAATTTACCATTCCGCTGTTCATTTCCAACTTCATGACCGAAGACGGTACCGCGTGGGGCGAACTGATGACGGTAGGGATTCTTTCTTCGTTGCCAATGTTGGCACTGGCTGGCTATATGCAACGTTACTTGTTGCGTGGCTTTTCGATGGGTTTGAAATAAAGAGAATAAGATGATGACTAAATTAGCAATTAACAACCTGACGAAAGCGTACGGTGAAAATGTGGTGATACCTAAGGTTGATTTAGATATCCATGATGGCGAATTTGTTGTGTTTGTCGGTCCTTCAGGCTGCGGAAAATCTACCTTGCTCCGAATGATTGCTGGCCTGGAATCCATCAGTGGCGGTGAGATTAAGCTCAACGGTAGATGTTTAAACGGTATCCACCCGTCTGAGCGTGAAGTGGCTATGGTGTTCCAATCCTATGCACTATATCCGCATATGACGGTAGAGAAGAACATGGGCTTCCCATTAAAAATGGCAGGCACAGACAAAAGCAAGATTGCTGAAAAGGTCAGTGAGACGGCAGGGCACCTTCAACTCGATGCGCTCTTGAAAAGGCTACCCGGAGAATTGTCAGGGGGGCAGCGACAGCGTGTTGCCATTGGTCGAGCGATTGTTCGCGATCCTGAGCTGTTTTTGTTTGATGAACCTTTGTCTAACCTTGATGCAAAATTGCGTGGTGAGATGCGTGTTTATCTTAAGCAACTTCATCAGCAGCTGAATGCAACAATGGTCTATGTTACCCATGATCAGGTAGAAGCCATGACTCTTGCTGATAAAATAGTAGTACTTAACAAAGGAGAAATTGAACAGGTTGGGACACCTGAAGAGCTTTACAATCAGCCTGTTAATCGCTTTGTTGCCGCTTTTATCGGTACGCCAGTGATGAACTTCCTACCCATTGATACCTTGAGTCGTCTAGTGCCGACAATGAAGGTTTTCGATTGCACGGAAAGTGTCGGCATTAGACCGAATCAAGTGTCAGTATGTCCGCAGGATTATGACTGCGAAATGCTCATCAAAGTCGTAGAGCCATTGGGGCATGCCCGTCTTTATTACGGAGAGCTCGGTGGCGAAGCCTTTGTTGTTGAGAGTGATCAGCGGTTTGAGCAAGGTGACAAATTACCGCTGAATCTATCACAATCAGTAAGTCATTTTTTTGATCATCAAGAACAACGCATTGAATCGAAGGCCATTGCCAATGCAGCATGATTTTTCATTTTATGTTGTTGGCAGTGGGGATGCTTACGATAGTGATAGGATCAACGCCAGTTTGTTCATACAGGAAAATAGCTATTCGTTGTTGATTGATTGTGGCCCATGGGTACCAAAGGCATTAATAGGGCACCTGATCGAGCCTGAACAGTTAGACACAATATATATAACCCACAGTCATCCAGATCACTGTGCCGGGTTAACAACGCTGTTCAATTGGATGGATGCAAAAGGTCGGAAAAAGCCGATGACTATTGTCGCTCAAAAAGCGCAATGGGAAGTGCTTAAGCCTCTGGTTGATTTTGCATATTGGCCGTTAGATGGGTTAGGTTTTGAGCTTATTTGGCAAGATAGCGATGAAGTAAACCGTATTGGACCTTGGTTGGTTAAAACCGCCCCGACGCAACATGCCGTGTCCAATCGTAGTCTGCAGTTAACGAGGTCCGCAGGACAGAAATTGTTCTATTCCGGAGACGGGAAACTATTGGAGCAAGGGCGCATACTCGCGGCTCAGTCAGATTGGGTTTTTGTAGAATGCGAGACGCTAATGGTTCACGGCAGCCATGGAGCCTGGCAGGAAATTCAGTCTTATACCCGTAAGCATAATAGTTTATGGTGGCTGTACCATATTGATCCGAAATGTCGGCCAATTTTGGTTAAAGAGGTGGAAAAAACAATGGGGCTGAACGTCGCTGAAGATGGTTATTGTTACAAAGAAAATGAGACTAGGGAGTCTTTAGTCATTCATGAATAAGAAGGTTACAGCTTCAGATGTGGCAGAGCATGTTGGGGTATCGCGTTCAGCGGTATCTCGTGCATTTACCGAAGGAGCCAGTATTAGTGCGGCTAAACGGGATGAGATATTGTTGGCAGCTCAGCAATTGGGCTACCAACCTAATTTTTTTGCCAGAACGTTAAGTACGCCAGCACAGAAAGCCCGCTCTCACTTAGTGGCGATACTGATCAGTGATTTTTCAAATCCTTTTCAATCCTACTTGTTCGAAACTCTTTCGTCGGTACTGCAAAAGCACGGTAAGCAGCCAATGCTGCTTAATGTCAAGCAAGCTGAAGACTTGGATGCGGCACTGATGAGGTTGTCGGGTTACCAAGTGGATGGGGTGATCGCCGTGATGGGATCGCTACCAATAGAAAGTGTTGCTCAGTGCCAGAAGCTATCTTTGCCCTTGGTTACCCTTGGACGTTCAGATCCCGCCGGACAGCACCCTTCCGTGCAAACGGATAATCGGCTGGCGGGTCAACTTGCTGCGCATTACTTTATTGAAAAAGGGTTCTCTCGTGTTGGCTTTGTGGCGGGTAGAGCCGATGGTCAGGCATCCACCGAACGTTTTCAGGGGTTTATCGATACTCTTTATAAGCATGGGATCGATAAAGTTGCTCGGCTAGAGGCTGGAAGATATGGCTATAGTGCTGGTTATCAAATTACGCAGAAAGAACAATCGACATTGCGGCTGTTACAGGGAGTGTTTTGTGCCTCAGACGCATTAGCCCTTGGCTTGATGGACTGTTGCCGGCAGGATATCAGTTTGACGATCCCTAACCAGTTGAGTGTCGTAGGCTGTGATAATGTGCCTCAGTCAGATTGGGAGGGTTATCAGTTAACAACGGTTGCTCAGCCCGTTTTGGAGATTGCTGAGCAAGCTTATCGTTGTTTGGAAGAAGTATGGCAAGGCAAAGCCGAAGTAAATATGGTAGTTCGGATAAAACCGACATTAGTGCAAAGAAAAAGCTAAACCAAAGCCACCCCTATATCGTCTCGGTTTTTCCTTCTTGTGCTTTAGCTTGGCAGCGCCTTACGAGTGCATGTGTCATCCCTCGAAAGATGAAAAGATGGGCAGGCATCATGGCAAACCAGTAGAGTAAACCTGAAAAACCTGCTGGGTGCCACCAGGCCCGGATGTCGATTTCGCGGTGGTCACCTTTATCTTCGATGGTGAATTCTAAGCGGCCCAATCCTGGTGCCTTCATACCAAACAACAGGGATAAAAATTGGTTTGGCATTAAGTTAATTACTTTCCATGAATCAATTTTGTCACCTAGTTCTAGTTGTTCGGGATCCCGACGATAACGCTTGAGTGCATCTCCTCCGATAGCAAAGTCCATCCATTCCCGTATCCGCCACAAGTAGTTGGCATAGAAGTACCCCTCTTTTCCACCGACTAGCTGGACTTGCTGCCATAACTGCTCAGCTGTTGCGTCGGTTTTCAATCTGTATCCAGCCTGTTTGGGGTAATAGCCGTAACCCGGTTGCCAGCGAGCGAGGGCATCTGGGTCAAAGCCCCAAATATCACTTCTGACCACTTCATTTTCATGACCAAGGCTTTCTTCCACGGCTTCTTCGTAACTCAACAGGTGCTGGGGGACTAGAGATTGCAGGGCAGTACCATTTGCCTGTAGATCATGTCCGAGTCCACCGATTAACGCCTTGGCAATATTGGTGGGAACAGATGTGACTAAATGCAGCCACCTTGCAGCGAACTTGGGAGTTAGGAAGGGAACAGATAAGATACGTGCTTCTTTTCCTAAATGCCGACCGATCGTTTTTAGCTGTTGGGCGTAAGTAATGTTTTCTGGGCCAGCCACATCCATGATTTGATGACGAGAAGGCTTGAAGTGCAGTAACTGCAATAAATAGTACAGCAGGTTACGCAGTGCGATTGGCGAGCTTTTGGAATACACCCATTTAGGAGTGATGAGAAGCGGAAAGTGAAAAACAAAATCTCGCATCACTTCGAACGCAGCAGAGCCTGGGCCGACAATAATACCTGCCCGTAATTCTGTAATGGTCTTACCGCTTTCCCTGAGGATATCGCCCGTCGCTTTTCGGGCTTGTAGGTGAGCGGAGGGTTCGCCATCAGATGGCTGTAAAGCACCCAGGTAGATAACGCGTTCTACGGCAGAATCTTTTAGGGCATCACTAAAGTTTTGCGCTGCTTGTAACTCAATATCTATAAAGTCATGGCCGTGATTCATACCATGAACGAGAAAAAAAACACTGTCTACGCCCTCAAGAAGTTCTGGTAAATTTTCGGTATCATTGAGATCTAATTGATGAAGAGTAACGTTTTCTATTTCTTGCCACCCGCGTTTTTCTAACAATTTTAAGTTGCGGCCAGTGGCTCTGATTTTGTAGCCAGCGCTAGCCAATTCGGGCACAAGGTGACTGCCGATGTAACCTGATGCGCCGACAACTAAAATTGTTTGTTCCATAAACTACAGCTCCGTGTCGAAGGGTGATTGTTTCGCTTGGATACTTACCTTGGGATTAGCAGCAATTCCCTGCAACTTATAGTAAGTAGGGTTTACACTAAAATATAACAGCAATTGGTATTATTTAGTTTCTTTTTGTGAGAGCTGCGTAGGGGGTTTGCTTGAAATGTTGATTTGATGTGGTGTGTTTGTTGTATTTCATCTCCATGTTCTTTAAAGGGCTTTATAGAACAATCAGTTTACTGTAAATTTCAGTTCAAAGACTTCCTATCTCTGGGGATTATAATGTTACGACTGGTCGACCTTTGCAAAGGCTACATGGATGGCGATGAATACCATTCGGTTTTGCAAGGCGCTGAGCTGAATTTAAAGCAGGGCGAGCAACTGGCACTCATGGGTGAAAGTGGTTCGGGTAAGAGTACGCTATTAAACCTTATTGCGGGCTTGGATTCCGTCGACTCTGGCGAAGTATGGTTAGGTGACAAGCCAATACATGACATCTCAGAACGAGAGAGAACAGCTTTTCGTCGTAACAACATTGGGTTGGTCTTTCAGCAATTCAATTTACTACCCACCTTGACTACTGCTGATAATATCCGTTTTTGCCGACAGCTAAAGGGATTACCGGAGAAGCCTGCACTCTGGCGGCAAATCATAGCCGCATTGGACTTAATGCCGCTGTTGGGGCGCTACCCTGAAGAAATGTCGGGTGGGCAACAACAACGTGCAGCTATTGCGCGAGCCCTTTATATGGAGCCGCAAATCTTACTGGCGGATGAACCAACCGGCAGTTTGGACGAACGAAATGCAGCTGCCGTAATTAACTTATTGGTAAACCTGACCAAACAATTGCACTGTACGTTGCTGTTAGTCACGCACAGTAAGCAGGTTTCCACGCATATGAATGGCTGTATTCGCCTGCAAGGAGGGCTGTTGCATGTCCAGCCCCGTAGCTAAAGCGCTTTGGGGGCATTACAAGCGTCACCCACTTCAAATTGTCCTTGTATGGTTGGGTTTGACTCTAGGTATTGCCTTGCTTGTCGGGGTGATGGGGGTCAACCAGCAGGCCAGAGAAAGCTATCGTGATGGCGAACTTCTTTTTTCCAACCCTTTTCCTTATCGTATTCGTCACAGCCAGCCTGCACTGAAAGTTCCACAAGGATTTTATATCCAGCTTCGTCGCGAGGGCTTCAACCAGTGTGTACCGCTTGATGAACAACGGATTACGTTGGAAAACGGCCGCAGTGTCGAACTCGTCGGTATTGACCCAATCGCTCTGTTCTCGAGTTTTCGCCGTAACACGATGGCGGGAGTTGAAAATCAAGAGCAAATTCTGTCATTAATGCAACCGCCATACCCTGTACTGGTGGGAGACCAACTTGCCAACTACATGGGGTTTAAAGACGGCCAGACCTTACTGTTGGAGTCAGGTAAAGAAATTGGGCCGTTGCATGTGTTGAATGAAGAAAGGATTAAAGGACCAAGACTCATCGCAGATATGGCCCTGCTTAGGCAGTTGCAGCCAAGCTCAGGGTTGACCTCTATTCTATGTGGTGATTTGGACGCTCAAACACTCAGTCGGCTTGAAGATAAGTTACCAGCAGCGCTGAAGCTTGAGAAGCAAGAAACTGCGGGTCTAGAGCCACTGACTGATGCATTCCACTTGAACTTATTTGCCATGGGGATGCTGGCTTTTGTGGTAGGGCTATTTATTTTCTACCAGGCTATGTCACTGTCATTTTCTCAGCGCCAGCCATTAGTAGGGTTAATGAGACAAGCCGGTGTTTCTTCAGGGCAATTAGTACGCGCGCTGAGTGTTGAGTTGATAGTTTGGATTATTGTCGGACTGGTCGGTGGTAATCTTTTTGGCTTATTACTGGCCGAGAAGCTGTTGCCATCGGTGGCCCAAAGCCTTAATGATCTTTATGGGGCGAATGTCAGCCTCGTTGTACGCTGGCAATGGGAATGGGGCCTAGCTTCGGTATTGATAGCCGTTGGTGGGTGCTTGTTGGCCTGTGGTTGGCCATTGATACGCTTAATAAGGACTCAGCCTGCACGTTTGTCGACTAGGATGTCTTTGGTTAGGTTTAGTGGGCGAGAGTTCGCGCTGCAAGCTGTGTTCTCATGTATGTTTATTGGGGCTGCCTTTGCGGTGTATCAGTTGCCGCATGGCCAAAAAGCCGGATTTGTTTTGATTGCTTGTATCCTGATCGCTTCGGCTCTGGTTATGCCATTCCTGTTGTGGCAACTATTCCGAGTGTTGGGAAATGCAGTGCGTTCTGCTCGTCTGCGATGGTTTTTTTCTGATGCTGCTGCTAGTTTGAGTTATCGCGGTGTTGCTTCTATGGCGTTTATGCTGGCGTTGGCATCGAATATCGGGATGGAAACCATGGTGGGTAGTTTCAGGAATACTACTCAAACATGGTTAGAGCAGCGATTGGCTGCTGATATCTATATTCGCCCTGCGATCAGCATGGCACCGAGAATGACACAATGGCTGGAAAATCATGATGAAGTGAAACAGGTTTGGTGGCAATGGCGCAAGATGCTGCCAACGGAAGCTGGTACACTGCAAGTTGTTAGTATTGGTGGTACTGCCGATGAGAAACAGGCCTTGGCAGTGAAAGTTGCGATTCCCAATTACTGGCAGAAGCTCCACCATGAACGTGCTATTTTGGTCAGTGAGTCGATGGCGCTAAAGCAGAATATCAAGCCGGGACAAGTACTGGACCTTCCTCCTCCGCTGAATAAACAATGGCTTGTTGCTGGGATTTTCTATGATTATGGTAATCCGCATGGTCAGGTCATTCTGTCTCAAAAACGCTGGAAAGCGGTATGGCCGCATAAAGGCCAAGTCAGTTTGGCTGTTCATCTTGAAGACCATTCACAGGCCGATAATATGATCCGCTCGCTGGGTGAAACCTTCCGCTTGCCACCCGAACGGATCCGGAACAATAACGAATTGATGCTTCAAGCGATGAACGTCTTTGATCGTACCTTTATCGTAACAGCAACCCTAGGGAAATTGACCTTGTTTGTGGCTGTATGCGGTCTGTTCTTTGCTACTGTGGCGGGCGAAACCTCGCGCCTTCGTCAGTTTGCATTGCTGCGCTGTATGGGAATGACTGGACGCGAGCTTGCTTTGCTCGGAGGTGGCCAGTTGCTCGTTATTGGGTTGTTGACGGCATTGATTGCTCTACCGCTCGGGCTGGTATTGGCTCAGTTGTTAATTGATGTAGTGCTTAAATATTCGTTTGGCTGGACTATGCCTATTGAGTACTTCCCAACAAACTATCTGTTTTCTTTGGGCTCGGCGTTATTGGTGTTGTTGCTTGCCGGAGCTTGGCCTGTATGGCGCTTGGTGAAGCAGTCGGCCATTATGTCACTTAGGGAGTCGTTCTGATGAAGGGAAACAAGTTTCCTCGTTGGTATTTTGTCATTTCGATACTGACGTTGAGCACCGTCTTGTTTATGTTGAGCTACGATAGGCCCGATCAGAGGGAAAACCCCTCTGTTGCGATGATGTCAGGACAAAACAATGACCAGTTCGCGCAAGTTATGCCGGGTTATCAATTTCAGTTTCCTCGTGACCACTTACCTCACCCTGAGTTTAAAACAGAATGGTGGTATCTGACCGCAAACCTCAAGTCAGATGACGGGGAAGAATTTGGTCTTCAGTGGACCTTGTTCCGGTCCCGATCGGTCACAGAAAAAGGGCTGGGATGGGAAAGTCCGCAGCGATATATGGCACATGCGGTGGTGACCAGTAAAAATAAAACGTGGTCAGCAGAGCGTTTTGCTCGTGGCGGGATTGGGCAGGCAGGTGTATTGGGGCAGCCTTATCGCGCTTGGTTGGATAACTGGGAGTGGCGCTCTTATTCTGATTCGCCATTTCCGGGGATGCTCACATTTGCTGACCCAAGCGGTATGGCGGGTAAGTTAGCGATTCAGCAAAGCGGTGGTATCGTTCTGCAGGGTGATCAAGGCTATAGTAAAAAACATGCTACGGAAGATATTGCCTCTTATTATTTTAGCGCACCTTTTTTGACGGTAGACGGCAAGTTGGAGCTTGATGGTAAGCTTTATCAGGTTTCCGGCGATGCTTGGTATGATCGCGAATGGAGTAGTCGTGGCCTTTCAGACAATCAGATAGGGTGGGATTGGTTCTCCATCCACCTCGATGATGGAAGTGCATTAATGCTGTACCAGATCAGGGAAAAAGATGCCCGACCATATTATTTTGGCTCGTTAAGTTGGCCTGATGGTAATACAGAGGCACTGGCGGCTGAAGATATTCAGTTATCACCGTTTTCATTTACCCATCATGGGGATAAAACGTACCCCGTAGTGTGGACGATTAAAGTACCATCCAAGGCAATAGAACTTAAAGTGGATGCGGTCCGAAAGGAGCAATGGCTTCCCTTCATCTTCTCGTATTGGGAAGGACCAATAACGGTTACAGGAAGCCACACAGGACAAGGATTTATGGAGTTGACCGGTTATTAAACTGCGCTCTGTAAAAGATTATTAGGAAGAAAAGGTGTTAAGTAACTTGCATTTCGACGAACAGACGCTGTCGCAGCGCTTAATGAATCATCGCCGGGAGTTTCATCGCTACCCGGAAGCCGCGTGGCGTGAATTCTTTACGACGAGTCGTATCGCTAGCCACCTTGCACATTTTGGCTACTCACTGCATTTTAGTGATGAGATCATTTCGCGCTCTTCAATCATGGGGCGTAATGAAGTGCTAGTTGCAGAAGCACAGGAGCGGGCAATTAGCTGGGGAGCAGATATCACTTATCTTGCTCACATGGATGGGATCACTGGTGTCGGTGCGGTGCTTGACACGGGAAAGCCAGGTCCGGTGATTGCACTTCGTTTTGATATTGATGCGGTTGAAGTGATGGAAAGTGAAGAAGACGCTCACCGCCCGCGTTTTCTTGGCTTCGCTTCTCTTGCTTCAGGTATTGCCCATGCTTGCGGTCATGATGCCCATGCCTCTATTGGTTTGGGGGTTGCTGAGGTGTTGGCTGCAAACAAGCATTTGCTGAAAGGCAAAATTAAGTTACTTTTCCAACCAGCTGAGGAAGGATGCCGTGCGGGTAAAGCCATTGCAGAGAGTGGATGGCTTGACGATGTTGATTATTTCTTTGCTGCCCATATTGGGATGAATGTGCCAAGTGGTACGCTGGTTTGCGATCCCCAACATTTTCTATGTAGTTCCAAGTTTGATCTTCACTTTACAGGAAAACCAGCACATGCAGGCATTGAACCAAACGCCGGGCAAAATGCTCTTGCTGCGGCTTGTACTGCTGTCAGCCAAATGTTAGCAATTCCACGTCACCGTGATGGTATGACCCGTATTAACGTTGGGCAGATGCATGCGGGAGATGGGCGTAATGTGATTCCGGCCAGTGCGGTGTTATTGGGAGAAACTCGCGGTGAGAATCGTGCGCTTAATTCCTATATGTTCCAGCAGGTAGAAAATATTGCCCAAGCAGCGGCCTTGATGCATGGGGTAAAAGTAAAGCTGTGCGCCCAAGGCGAAGCGATTGGTCTTGAAAATGATCCTGAATTGGTTGAATTGCTCGAGTATGTTGGTCCTGATAGTGGATTTACCGAAGTGCTTAGAGAAAAAGATTTTGGCGCCAGTGAAGATGCGGGATATTTAGTTGATCGCGTTCAGTCCCGTGGCGGTAAGGCGATATATTGCCTAGTCGGCTCGGATTTAACGGCAGGCCATCATAATGGTGACTTTGATATTGATGAGAGTCGAATGTTACCTGCGGTGAAGCTATTACTTAATGCGGTTAATGCACTTCAGCAACCGCCACTGGTAAAAGAGCCCATAGATGAGCCTTCGATAACCAATAAATAATCAAATGCCTCAGTATATTGCTGGGGCTTTTTGTATCGGGTTACAAAAGACGTCAGCTGGGTAATGATATTTTCAGGGAGAGAGAATGAAACGCGATACATTGTTGTTTGATACATTGATTTTTGATTTAGATGGCACTATCAGCGATCCCAAGCAGGGAGTCGTGCGCTCTATGAATCATGCGTTAGCTGCCCATGGCTATCAAGCACGATGTGAAGATGAGATTGCCAGCTATATTGGGCCTCCTCTCGATCAAATCTTCATGAATATTGTTGAATCAAAGCAGCCATCATTGATCCTTGAGCTTGTTGCTACCTTTCGTCAACGCTATGCCGATATTGGTTATTCGGAGAATCGACTTTATGCAGGCATGCGTGAAACTCTCGATGCCCTGAAATCGGAGGGAAAATATCGCCTAGGGGTATGTACATCTAAGCGAGTTGACTTTGCATGTAAAATTTTAGCGTTATTCGATCTACTTGATCACTTTGAGTTTGTCGACGGTGGTGATGTTGGAATAGAGAAGTGGCAACAGCTGCAGGCACTCAAGGAGCAAGGTGTGATTACAGATCAGTCCTTGATGATCGGTGATCGCTATGTCGATCTTACTGCTGCTAATAAGAATGGCTTAAAGTCAGCGGGTGTTCTCTGGGGTTATGGTTCTAAAATGGAATTGGAAGCTCATGCGCCAGCCTTTTTATTCTCTAAACCCCAGGAACTGATACAGTTATAAGGTCGTTTTTACTGTTGTGCTTTTGGGTAATGCTCAGGTAAGAACGGAGATAGAAGCCTAACAATCCGATAGATAAGACAATTTTTTGCTACATGTGACCAAAATTATCCTAGCATTAGTAATTATGCCTACAAGGGCATAATTACTAATATTAGGGGGTATGGTGAGCAAAGCGGATACTCAGGTACTTCGTATCAGAGACAAGCTATTGGTTTTCCAGCTGGGAAACTGGTTAATCCCTTTTTGTCTGAATGATAAGTTCAAGTTTGCCTTCCGTGTCGCCACTAGTCTTACATTAGCCTACATGATCCCTATGGCTTTGGGGTGGACACAACCTTCAACCGCTGCAACGACTGTGATGTTGATAGCATCAACAGGTAGCCGCCGAGAGTCCATGGCAAAGGGGACGTTGCGAGTACTCGGTACAATTGCGGGTGGCATTATTGGTTTGCTGTTAGTCGGGCTATTCGCTCAGGATCGCTTGCTGTATATGTTGATGGTGTCCCTTGTTGTTGTGATCGTATTCTATATCCGTTCAGCTTATCTGAATGACCCGACATTGTTTATGCTCACTGGTGTCATGATCCTTATGATGTACAACGGGGGTGATGCCGAGGGCGCTTTTCTTTACGGTATTGACCGTACTTTTATGACGGTGTTCGGGGTTGTTGTTTATACCCTTGTTGGTATCTTTCTTTTTCCGCCAAAGGTAGAACAAAACCTTCGCCAGTTGGGCGATAATTTAGCTTCTGCGCAAAAAGCCTTGTTTGAAGTAATGAGCGCCCCGCCAAAGCAACAGTCGTCTCAAAATGAAGCGGTTAACTCAGATAACCTAGATACTTTGGATAGCGCTGATACCTCAGATCTTTTAGAGGCCGAAGAAAAAGAGCAAGCACCAACCTTAGCTGATCTCAGTAAGGCGTTATTTGCCGCTCAACAAGCCTTTGAAGCAAGGTACCAGACTCTCAACAGTGAGTGCAGTGCAGTATCGGCGTATAAAAAAGAGTGGGATGGCACGGTTGCGTTGTATGGTCAGATCACGGAATTACTTTTGTTTGCTGCCAAAGATCATTCGCGGTCAGGAGGGCACCCGATAGAATACCTTCGGGGCTTTGATGAATTACGCACAGAGGTGATCCAATTATTCGAAAGGCTTCCTAATGCATGGGAAATACAAGCTGCACACTCTCCCCAGTCGCTGGATCCTGTTGAGTATGATGGAGAAAGACTGAAGCAAGCGGGACACCTTTATCGAGGAGAGGCGGTATCTTCAGGATATTTGTTCAATCAATTGCGAGAGCGACTGGCCAAGCTCGAAAGTTGTATCAGCAGTATTGATTCACTCACCGGAACCGTCGATTTTGAGTTACCGCCATTAAAAGCTAAGCCCAATTTTAATTGGTGGGACGCTGAAAATGCCAAGTCGACTATAAAGACATTTGTGACCTATTGGATAGCAGGCGCATTTTGGATTCAGTTCAATCCGCCAGGTGGTTATAACTTTGTCATTTTCAGTACACTCTTTGTGTCTATTCTCTCTTTTATGCCCTTCCACCCAGTAATGTTATTTATATTGTTTACGCTGGGGTTTGTTTTCTCTGTTCCCGCTTATGTTTTTCTCTTGCCGCAATTAACTCTAGGCGCAGAACTGGCTATGTTTATCTTTATTTATACCTTTGTCGGTTTTTATGTGCTCAAAGGACCGGTGACTATCTTCTTCTTGCTAGGTATGTTCACCCTCGGTATTGATAACAGCATGGTTTACCATTTCGGCATTACCCTCACGATTATCACCTTGTTCTACATGACGGTGTTGTCTGTGGTGATCTCCTATTATTTACCGTTTTCGAGCCGTCCAGAGCACCTGCTACTCGTTTTCAGGGAGCGTTTTTTCCGCCATGCAACAGGTGTGATCCGGTTGCTGCAAGTCGACCAGTTGTCAATCTGGCATAAGATTCAGTTGGTTTGGCGTATTACTACGATGGTGGTGGCACTAAAAAAAATGCAGGTGTGGGGAGCGAAATTTAAAGCAGATGGTTATCCATCAGTGACTTCTGAGCAACTCAATGCTTACATTACGCAATGTGATTTATTCCACCATCACCTGATGATATTAATTAAGGCGCGTAAAAAGCTGGATGAAAACCCATTACTGATACAAGCCAAAAAAGGCAATAGAGATATGGTGATCCCTGCATTGTCACAGGCTTTATGGAAAGTGGAATTAGCGGAAGTCGAGCATTTAAAGCAAGACTACCAAGACTTAGAAGCTCGACTTGATGAGTATTTTTCTCATCTCGAATTGGAGAAGTATTCAAATTCAGACATTGCAGGTTTTTATATCTTTCTAAACTTGAAGAAAAATATTTTCGAATCACTGCTTAATTGTAAGCAGGTGAGTGATGAGATTGTTTGGAAAGAATTGTCGATGAAGCGGTTTTAGGGAGCAGGGCGTGGTGAGTAAGATTAGCGTTTGCATAACAGTGTTATCTTTGCTTGTTACGTCAGGCTGTACGGTATTAGGCCCGAAATTTGAAGGTGTTGCTCCAGCAACGTTGCCCACATCATGGTCTTCGTCGGATCTTGAGCAGAGTAAAAACAAAACCGCGCGCTGGTGGCAGCAATTTGATGATTCAGTACTCAATGAGCTAGTGGAAAAAGCCAGCCAACAAAACCTCGACTTAGAGGCCGCTGGGCTCAGAATCCTCCAGGCTCGGACCGCCGTCGGTGTCGCCGAATCATTTCAATATCCTCAGCGGCAAAATGTATCGGGTAGTGTGGCAAAAATCTACCAAAACGAAAATACCTTTGATAATGCTTCGTTGAGCTTCGACGCCGCTTGGGAGCTGGATGTTTGGGGGCGTTATGTGCTTGGCGTCGAGTCCGCTGAAGCAACCTTGTATGCGTCAATCGCATCCTATCACGATATTTTGGTCACCATTACTTCAGAAGTCGCTCGAAATTACATCAATTACCGAGCATTCCAAGAGCGGGTGCTGCTATCAGAGCGTAATATTGAAATTCAGCGTCGCGTGGTGCGGATTACCGAAATTCAATATGAGTCAGGTAATGTGACGGAGTTGGATGTCCAGCAAGCAAGAACCCAGCTGTATAACACCGAGTCGGCACTCCCAAGTTTGAAAATCGGCATGATGCAATCGCGTAATGCCATTGCAGTGCTACTTGGTATTTTGCCGGAACAAGCGATAGTGATGCTGGATAGCCCAGCAGTGAATGCCAAAATAAAAGCCTTCGACAATAAATATGAGGGGACGCGGAGTAACAGGCTAACCAGTGATTACGACCAATACTCCTTGATTCCTGCTACCTTGCCAATCAGTACACAAGTCGATGCCAGTTTGGTATTGCGCCGCCCGGATCTTCAGCTTGCAGAATTACAGGCTCATGCACAGAGCAGTCAAATTGGTATTGCAGAAGCTGATTTGTATCCGCAATTTTCATTGTTCGGAGTTATTGGCCTCAACAGTACTGTACCTGCTGGCAATGATTTCAGTTTTAGTGACTCTCTAAATCTCTCTCTTGGCCCTACCTTCTCGTGGAACATTTTTCAGTACGGACGGGTGAAAAGTACTATTCGCGCTCAAGACGCTAGGTTCCAAGAGACATTGACCAATTACAACAAGCAGGTGTTGTTGGCGGTGCAGGAGGTAACGAATGCCCTTGAGTCATACCAGCTTAATCAATATCAGCAGAAGCTTGCCTTCCGTTCTGTGGATGCATCGGTACGGGCTTACAACATCTCATTGACTCAGTATGAAAATGGCCAGATTAGTTTTGAGCGTTTGCTCAATTCACTCGAGAAGATGACCCGAAGTGAAGATGCTTACGCCATTGTGAAGGGGAATGTCGCCAATCAAGTAGTCGCGCTTTATAAATCACTCGGAGGTGGGTGGGAAGCTGAAACCGGTCGGCCATACCTCAATGATGCATTACGTTCGCAAATGGAAAGTCGGACAGATTGGGGGGAGATGCTGGATGAAACACAGCTTCCCATATTGTCGCCAAATCAAGTTCCCAAAGCCGTGTCACCGTTTGGCGAGCCGATAGATCCGGCCAAGCAGAGTTATCCTGGAGGCCCATAATGGAAGTGCCGCATGAAATGTCCTGGGGAGATGTGTATTACTCCCCCTTTTTACTTGTCATCATTTTGTCTGTGATTGCGACTTGGATAACGGTAGTGATTTTAAATAAAACGCGACTATCTCGGCTGATTGCCTACCCATCGATGACATTTTTGGCAATAACGGTGCTCTATACCGTTGCTATTGATGCTTACTTTATTCAATTTTAGGTGTGCATATGAAGAGTATAAAAAAGCTATTCGTTATTGCGCTGAACTTCATCATTATTGGTGGTGCCATTTATTATGGTTATCAGAAATACCAAGAATATTTCGACAACCCGTGGACCCGTAACGGTCAAGTCCGTGCCAACATTGTCAAGGTGGCGCCTCGGGTTTCAGGGCCTGTCGTTTATGTGCCAGTTGTTGATAATCAATTTGTGCGCAAGGGGGAGTTGTTATTTCAAATCGATCCCACTACATATGAGGTAGCGTTATCACAAGCTGAAGCCTCGCTTGAGCGCTCGAAAATAAGCTCGAAAGGTAAGAAAATTGAACTAGATCGCTTGCTTGATATTCAGCGAAAAGATAGAGGGGCGGTCTCGTTGAAAGACATTACCCGCCGGCAAATTTCTTATGAAGAGTCGCTTATCCAAATCAAAGTCTCTGAGCAAAAGTTACGCGCAGCTAAATTGAATATGGAGTTTACCCAAGTATTCGCCTCGGTTGATGGCTATGTGTCTAACTTGGATATTCGCGAAGGCACACAAGCAGTAGCTAATCAGCCTTTACTCGCCGTGGTTGATGTAAATAGCTTTTGGGTGTTCGGTTATTTCCGTGAAAACCAGCTATCTAATATCAGCATAGGTGATCAGGCAAAAGTAACCTTGATGGCTTATCCAGAGGAGCCGATTGAAGCGGTAGTTGACTCTGTCGGGTGGGGGATCGCCCCACAAAACGGTGCTGTGGGCTATAACTTATTACCAAGCGTGAACCCTGTTTTTCAATGGATCCGTCTGGCACAACGTATACCAGTAAAAATCACCCTATCGACATTGCCTGAAGGCGTGAACCTGCGTTTCGGTATGACCGCATCGATTATGGTGATGGAAGAGCAACAGGATCCAGAATCAGAGCACACCCAATAGTCGGATTAGGAGGGGAAATGGGTAAGAAAATCACTGAAGAAAATAATTTTTACTACCTCACGATCGCTTTAATTGTTTTGCTGGTGAGCTCGTCACTTGATCAGGTACTGCATGTCACTTGGTTGGATAAGATAATGCAGGGGATCACCTTGCTGACGTTTCTTGTTTGCTTGATGAGCTTACGATTTGACTCTGGGTGGTATCGTTTTTTGCTAAGCCTTGCTGTTGTATGGATTGGGCTGGTAGTTGTCAAAGAGCTGTTTGATTTCAAACAAATTGATGTAGCCATGTTGGTACTGATGCTGAGTTTCTTCTTTGGCACGTTCAAATCTATTATGCGGCAAATCCTTTTCACTGGCAGCATAGATAACAATAAAGTCGTTGGCTCATTGGCGTTGTTCTTACTCCTTGGCTTAATGTGGGCCATTGCCTATTTGCTTATTTTGGAATTTTCCCCTGAGTCATTCACTGGTCTGGAGGCTAAAAACTGGGGAGATAATTTTTCCAATGCCGCTTATTTTAGTTTTGTCACTCTTACTACGCTGGGCTACGGCGACATGAGCCCAATCTCACCCGTTGCGCAGGTCATTGTGTATTTAGAAGCGACTGCTGGCGTGTTCTATATGGCAATTGTGGTAGCCAGCCTGGTCGGTGCCAGCCAAAACAGTCAGGAAAACAACGATGGATAAACAACTTGAAAAGCAAAAGAGCAGTATATTTATCAATAATATGCTGGAAGCATCAATAAGGATCGGGCTATTAGTTATTTTGATCGTGTGGACTTATGACATTATCAAACCGTTTGTTATTCCTGTGCTTTGGGGCGCAATTATAGCGGTGGCGTTGATGCCGCTAACCCTCAAGTTGGAGGGGTTAATGAAAGGGCGACGGGGATTGTCAGCCACTATTTTAGCTCTTCTAGGGATCACCATTTTAGTCGTGCCGTTAGTGGTTGTAATGGGATCTATATTCGATGGTGTCGTTGGACTGACCGACTTTTTGCAAAGCGAAACGGTCAAACTACCGGGACCTCCAGCAAGAGTTGCTGAAATCCCGATGGTGGGAGAGAAGCTACATAGTACCTGGGCTTTGTTTGCCACCAATATGGAACAAGCTCTGATGAAATATTCAGAAGAAATAAAAGCGGCAGTGGGGGCTTTTGCTGGCGCATTAGGTAGTGGCTTAGCAACAGTTGTCATGTTTATTATCTCTTTGTTGATCGCTGCTGGTTTTATGGCGCATTCAGAGTCGATGGCCAAAGCGGTTGGGCTTGTATCAGTTCGGGTTGTTGGTAAACATGGTGAAGAATGGGCTAGCTTGATAGCGGCAACAATACGAAGTGTTTTGTTGGGGGTCGTGGGCGTTGCCTTCATTCAATCAGTCTTGATTGGTCTTGCTATGTTTGTGTTTAAAATACCGGCGGCAGGCTTGATCACTCTTGTTGTTTTCATTTTAGCCATTGCCCAATTGCCGGCGCTATTGATTGTGTTACCTGTTATTGTTTACGTTTTCTCTTATATGGATACTACCCCGGCGACTATATTTACTGTTTGGGTGCTACTTGCCGGGTTGTCTGATAACTTACTGAAACCTATGCTAATGGGACGGGGAGTCGACGTCCCAATGCCCGTCATATTGATTGGTGCCATTGGCGGAATGATTTCAGCTGGTATTATCGGACTTTTCCTTGGTGCGGTGGTTTTGGCCATTTGGTATGAGTTATTCATTTCTTGGATGAAGATGTCGCCGCAAGAGAAGGGAAGTGCCCATGAGGCAGAAGACGTTGCCAAGGCCCAGCCCAATACTGATTAACGGATAGTAATGATTGACGCGCCGCTGAAAGTAACTGCGGAGCTTCTGGGTATATAACCGCTGGAATATTGATCGTGTTTTGTCGCTTTCATATTCCAGCTTTTCTTTGCTAATAATTCGAATAATTACTCTATACTTGGTTAGACAAGTACAGTAATGCAATGTTATTAGCATTGGCCATGGAATGAAGATAACTACAGGACGTCGTGGTAATGAGTAATTTTTTTGATAAAGCAAGACGAGCGATAAACCAGTTAGAAGTGATGGTGAACACTATTTCTATGCCAAAGGTTAAGCCTGGTGAGCAGAACCTTAGTGATCCTCTTACCGCGCATTCGAGCTCCTTAGCGAATAAAACGGTATTGATCAGCGGAGGCTCACGTGGGATTGGCTTTGCGATTGCCAAGCGATGCGCACAAGAAGGGGCGACGGTGGTCATAGCTGCAAAAACCGCCGAACCGCACCCAACATTGCCCGGTACAATATACACAGCTGCTGAAGAAATTAATCAGATGGGAAAGGGGAAAGCTATTCCTGTTGTGTTAGATATTCGAGATGAAGCGGCAATAGCCAGTGCGGTAGAGCAAGTTGTCACGCAAACAGGTGGGATCGATGTAGTGATCAACAATGCCAGCAGCATTCACCTACAGAACATGGAAAACACCCCAAGTAAACGTTTTGACTTGATGTTTTCGATTAATGTACGAGGAACGTATTTGTTGACGCAAGCTTGCTTGCCGTATTTACGCAAGGCGTCCAATCCGCACATTTTGACTCTATCGCCGCCAATTGATTTAAGCCCACAATGGTTCAAGAATTACGGTGCGTATACCTGTTCGAAATATGGCATGTCGATGATGACCATGACGTTTGCCAATGAACTTAAAGAGTACGGTATTGCCGCTAATTCATTGTGGCCGAAAACCACCATTGCCACTTCAGCAATATCTCATATGAAAAACGGTAAGAAAATTATGGAGCACTCACGCCACCCAACCATTATGGCCGATGCGTGTTATGAGGTTCTCACCCGAGATGCGAAAGAATGTACGGGGCGGTTTTTTATTGATGAAGAGGTATTGCAGCATAGAGGTATTACTGACTTTTCTGACTATGCCTGCAAGCCTGGTGCTTCTTTGCAGCGAGATTTATTTTTAAGCTAAGGGTAGGGTAATAACTAGAACTAAGTATATTGCTGTTACTTGGATATAGGTTTGGCTTTAAAATAGTAAATAAAAAAACAAGCGGCTAAGCCGCTTGCAAAACAGTAAAGTAATGAAAAGTTACATCTGAACGTTATTGATTGTGTTGTAATAAGAACCATTAGATACTTCTACGTACGAGTAATCCTGCGTATTTTGATCAATGTAGACTTTATTTCCAGAGGTGTAAGAGCCTTCATCGTCAATAAGAACGCGTGCTTGAGAGTAATCACCATACTGCTTTACAGATACTAGATTGTAATCAGCATCACCACCGTAAATATCTACATCAATTTCATTGTGGTTCCCAATGGTTTTGGTATAAACCTTATTGTCGTCACCATAAACAATATGAATATCAGTATCATTGTGGTGACCTCTTTGAATCATGCTCACTTTGTTATCATCTGCATATTCGTCAATTTTAACATGGTTTTTATTGTGAGTGCCCACTTGCTTAGTGTAGATTCGGTTGCCATCAGAGTAGTCATCAATCTCATTATTAGATTTGTTTCTGTAACCTTTTTGTACCGCTGAGATTTTATTGTAATGAGAGTCTTCATCTACTTCTGTACGAGAATCATTTTTCTTTCCGTACTGATTCACATACATTTTGTTATAATCCGAATTCTCGTCAATAATGGCGTCTGACTTGTTAAGCTTTCCGGCTTGTTTAACATATACTTTGTTGTAATCAGAGTCGTCGTCAACTTTAACTTTTGATACGTTCTTGCTATTATCGCCTCTCGAATATTGATACACATCAACGTTGTTATTATTACTATCATCAGTCACATAAATGAAAGAGCGGTTATCGTCATGTGCTTGTGACTCATAATATTCTGGTGAAGCAAGTGCTGTACCTGAAGCCATAGTTGCTGCGATAATCATTGCTAGCTTTTTCATGATATTATCCTTAATTGTGCTTAATCAATAACGATATTGCGATTCATACCGTTGATGATCACATGAGTTTGACCACCGGTTTGGTTTATTTCAGATTGAAAATTTCTAACATTACTTTTTTGTACAATTAATGCGGTATTGTCATTTCCATATTGACTTATTTCTCCCTCATTACCTCTACCTTTTTGAACCAAGGCGGCTTTATTGTTGTTACCAACTTGTAAAATGAGACCGGTATTATCAACACCAGTCTCAGAAATATATGCAAGGTTATTATGTCCATCTTGTTGTATTGCTGCTGTATTCAAAGCACCTTGCTGATGGATAATAGCCTTGTTACCATTCCCCGATTGTGAAATTCCAGCTTTGTTATTACCACCATTACCTACGTTTTTTTGAATGATAGTTGCGATGCCATTATTACCATTGCTAACTTTTATATAAGCGTAATTATCAAACCCATAGCTTATTTCATTTATATGACCTAATTCATTTAACGAAAGGTCACTTGAGTTTGCATGGTTATGAACAGCCAACAGACCAAAGGATATGATTACTGCTTTGTTTAATCTCTTCATCACCACATCCGTCTTGTTGTTTCATCTTGTAATCTAATTATCGCTTTTGCAAAAAGATTCTCATTAAACGATCAGTTGAATTATTTTGCGACTGATTAATAGTAATGACTTAAATATCAATGGTGAGAATTGCTTATAATGGGTGATATCAATGAGTCAGTCTAAACTTAAGTTTAAATAGCACAAATGCAATCAGGTGCTTGCAATCAGATGCTAGCAACCGGTGGACTATTGTGTGATCTATTGGTTATGACTCTTCCGAATTGAATTATCAATTTTACGTGAATGACATTTATTGTTCGGCTTGACCTTTTGGCATAGCCATAGCCATCACTAGAATTGACTGAGTATGGAGTAAGAGAATAAATCGGGTGTGGCTAGAAACGAAAAGGCCCTCCAAAGGAGGGCAAAAGGTGGGACCTTAACTGTTTTGCTAGATTATTGGCTGACTCTTTTCCATGTATTGTTGGATAATAGGGTTGTTGAGGTCTTCTTCTCGGAGGGTTGTCCAGAGTCCAGTCTGAATACCATCAACAATAACATGGACAACGGCAGCATCTATGGCAGACATAACTGCGACATTGACGGGTTCATTGGTGGTGTACCCTAACTCGGCCTCAAGTAAGTCTTTATAATCGATGAACTTGAAGACACCGGTTTGAACCTCTTGTGAGTAGATCGTCTTACTGGTAGTAACACTGAGCAGTATTCGACCACTTCTCACATCAACGGCTCTTACGTTTACAGTGACCTGATCGGCTCGAAACTGCCCAGATGCCCCAATACCAAGATAACGCGCACCAGCACCGCCGGTTTTGATATTGGTATCATAAGCGACTATACCGCCTTCAAACATGATATTGGCCGATTCTAGAGAAGGTAAGTTGTTACCATGGTTTGCTACGACTTCATCTTTTTTCTGCGCTGCTCGAATGATTTTTCGCTCGGTAAGCAGGTTTTGTAATCCTTCACGTTCAAGGGGAATAAACCATTTAGAATCAAGCAAGGATGTCATAAGCAAAGCGGCTGCCCCTTGGGGAACGGCGGTGGAAAAGTTACTATTTGGCTGAGGCTTGTACTGACCACTTTGATCCCTGAAGTCATAAACCGAAACGTATACTTTTCCTCGGGGTAGCGGCAAACTGACTAAATCGTTATAGGTAGCCCCTCGTGACATTAGGTTTGGTTTTTCGTCGATATCCGGCGTTCCCATCGATAATGAGCAACCACTTAATATAACCGAGAACAGAACTGCAAATGTTGATTTCATTACTGTACTCCATTACATATCTGGCACTAAGCCACTAACTTGAATTGTGGAAGACTCACCGGTTTCTTTATCGGTGATTTGTATGGTTAGCTCACCATTGTTATCAACAATGTTTAGTAAGAAGTCGTCAGTGGCAAGTTGACCGGTATTACCGTTACCAACATCGGATAGCAACTGGCTAATGAGCCTTGATTCCAAACTTGCAGCTAACCGGTCTAGGTCAGATTGTTCATCGAGTATACTGCTAGCATCGGGATTTTTATGGTCATTAATTGCGTTAGCAATCCCTAATAAGTGATTACTGTTTAACGGGTTTCCACCGAAACTAGGGTTGATGGGGCGGTAAGTTAGTTCTGTGGCGAGTGCGTTTAAACTAAAACACGCAATTCCAATACTACAGATAATTGCTCTTTTCATGATTGGTCCCTTAAATCTCATCATGATAAACATCAAAAGTATCTTTTAGGTAACGTTCAATTTTCCAGCGGACAACGTAATTACTAATTTCACGAATAGCATCGTCCACTCTTTGTTCTATTTGAGATCGGCCTGGTGATATTGCGGTTCGATATATCAAGTTCTGGCGATGGTAAACGCTCATGATACTGCCGCTTAATGCTGTAGGTCTTTCTTTTATAGTCAGGTTTTCAGCTAGATTCTCGAATTTATCACTCATCTTTTGAGAGAATAGAGAATAAAATTGTTCACCCAAATGGGTAAATGTACGGTCGATTATAATGCCGTCTATTTCAGTTAAACTATCCAGTGATTCAAGGCTATCTTTACTTTCTAGTGGTGGTCCGTTTTCTAATGGTTTATTGTCATTCGCAAAACTGACATTGGCTGAAAGTAAAGTCGCTGAAATTACTGATATAATTAACTGTTTCATATCGGCATGTCATTATAGTAATTGTTTTTTGCCCACATAAATGCTTGTACTCGGTTTTTTGCATTTATCTTTTTAAAAACATTATGTAGGTGTGATTTTACTGTGTTTTCACTAACAAATAAGTTAGCTGCAATTTGTTCATTTGATTCACCGAGTATCAGCAAATCAAGGATCTCTTTCTCCCTTGTCGTAAGACTAGTATTAGGCCGTAAATTGAATTTTAATTGTGATCGTTGACGATAAGAGATAATGATTTTCTGGCTTAGACTTCTGCTTAACCACATCTCTCCATCCAAGACCGATTGCATACCTCTCTCAACGATTTTTAAATCATCATTTGAGTAGAATACACCGGTAACATTAGGCCAGCCTAAAATAGTTTTGTAGTCTGTTTCCTTCGGTGTGTTAATGAGTACTTCTTTTGTTTCAATATCGTTTGTTGTTACGAAATTATAGTAAGAGTGATACTTATCTTCTGTGATGAAGGAGAAATCAACAATAACAAGCATTGGATCTTTATTTCCGTAGGATCCGGATGTGAATTTGTCAAATGTTACTATTTCAATGTTTTTATTAAGGGATTTCTCAAGGAAATCCTTAAACAATAACGATTGCAAGCTTGAATCACATATGAAGAACACCTGCTTGAAATAACTGCCTGACATCATATTTTCCTTACATAGCATGCCAATTAACGCTTCCTGTATTAAATCTAGAACAAGAAAAACAAACATCAAGAGCACAAAAAAATTATATAAACTTATTGATGATAAGGTTATGAAAAGTCTAGTTAAAAAGTAGTCATTTTTTTGACGCTGACAAATAAATTATGAAATAGCAAAAAAGTACCAGTCAATTCTCATTCGTGATACAGACATTTCCTCTTTCATAGTGTGCAACTCCTTGCGTTAGTTTTTGCCACTTAAATGTACGCCATGTATTATCGCTGTACTGAGCGAGGTTAGAGGTATTGATGCAGCAGTTTTTCAAGAATATTTACCAATATATCAACCCAGAAAAAGACCCTGATCTACAAGCTGCTAATCAGCAATGGGAATCATCATTACCTACGTTGTGGTTACTGGGTAAGACGGGAGCGGGTAAGTCGACGCTTGTTGCGACGGTTACAGGTAATGAGTTAGTTGAAGTGGGTAATGGTTTTCAGCCTTGTACCCAAACAGCCGTTGAATATGCTTTCCCTGCCGAAAGCCCGGTGCTGCGTTTTCTTGATACTCGGGGATTATCAGAAGCTGATTATGATCCTTCTGAAGATATTTCTGCCTGTCAGGCACAAAGCCATGCCTTGTTGGTTGTCATGAAAGCTGAAGAGCCAGAGCAGAGTGATGTGCTATCGGCGCTGAAAAAAATCCGAAAAGATGGCCGTATTGATAGCCTGTTGGTTGTTCATACTGCGTGTTTAGCGATTATTGATCCGGAGCAACGCCTTCAAGCAATTCGATATAATCAAGTTCAAGTAGAGAAGGTGTGGGGTACTACGCTTATGTCGGTCAATGTGGACTTCCAAGTCACCGCTCCTGATAGTGTAGCAACCCAAAGTGATGAATGGTTTGGTCTATCAGCTTTGAATGTACAGTTAGCAGAATTGCTGCCGATTATTCAGTTGATGCAGCAATCACAGCAGCATGGTAACGCTGAACTAAGTAATTTCCATAAGCTTCAACAAGAAGTCATGTGGTATGCAGGCAGTGCGGCGGCATCTGATACGCTTCCAGGTGTCGGCTTGGTGTCTGTGCCGGCTATTCAAGGGAAAATGCTGCACAGTTTGGCACGTCAATATGGTGTTGAGTGGAACCGAAAACGTTTTACTGAATTCGCAGGTTTACTAGGCAGTAGCTTTGCTTTGAAATATGCCACAAAGTTGGGCGTAAGGCAGTTAGCGAAGTTTATTCCGGTATACGGGCAAACGGTAGGCAGTGCAGTTGCAGTTGCGATTAGCTTTGGCCTTACTTATGCGATTGGCCGGGCGGGTTGTAAGTACCTCTATCATATCAGTCGCGGGGAAACGGTTAATGAGAGTGATATTCGTCATGTATTCGAACAAGCGTTAAAGCAGGCAAAGGACAGCCATGAAAAAGACAATCAATAGTGTCAGCCTGCTAAGTCGTATCTCTGCTGGGGTTGCTCCTTTAGTTTTTGCTTCGTTGATCATACCTTTTTTCGTGCTAGCGGGCTGGGGGCTATTTCAGATTATTCAGGATGATCAATGGCTATTCTTATCGGTATTGATAGCCTCTTCTTCTCTGGTTGTTATTATTGGCGCGATTTCTCTGCGGCAGGTGCGTCGAAATACTTCAGAGGAGGGCGTTCAGCTGGGGGGTGATTATGATGTCGCACCATCCGGTGAGTGGGGAGAGTTTGACCGTGAAGTTTGGAATGAACTCAACCCAGCAATAGCTCGCCATCTCGAACAGGATGACAGTTGGATAGGGTTAAGGGAGCATGCATTATCGTTGTCGATGGAGGTTGCTAGTCAATATTATCCTGAACGTGATACCCAAGCTTTGTCTTTTACCGCGCCGGAATTTCTGTTGATGCTGGAGAAGGTGAGTCATCGCTACCGCCACTTTCTGCTGACTCATATTCCCTTCGCAGAAACATTGAAGCTGTCCTACTTTCAACAAGGGTACCAGCATAAAGAGAAGCTTGGTGCGGCCAAGAAGTTTTATGATGTGTATCGGGTATTTAGAGCGATGACGCCGGCAGGCTTGGTAGCGGAGGCGAGGGGGCAATTGTTAGGCCGTTTGTTTGATGAAGTTAGTGAGGAAGTCCAGCACTCCTTGAAAAAGGTTTTGCTGCAGGAAGTACTCTCTGTTGCGATAAATTTATATAGCGGCCGATACAAAGCTGATGGCGGTGAGCTTGATAACAGTGAAACAGATAGCGATCACTTTGCAGATGTATTAGAGCCACTTCGGGTAGCTATTATTGGCCAGGTGAGTGCGGGTAAGTCTTCTCTGGTCAATACTTTCGTTGGCAATATGGTGGCTGAAGTGAGTGCGATTCCTTCAACGGAGAATATCGTTATTCATCGCTGCTATGTTGATGGAATTGATATTATACATCTTGTTGATCTGCCCGGTATCGATGGACAAGAGAAGACTAACAAACTGTTGGTCAATCAGATGGCGCAAAGTGATATTGTTCTTTGGGTATTGAAAGCCAATCAGCCAGCGAGAAAGAGTGATGTAATACTTCGACAACAGTTTGATGAATACTATCAGCAGGCGAATAATCGAAGTCGCAAAAAGCCACAAGTGATCATGGTGCTTAATCAGGTGGATCGTTTATCTCCGGCCCTAGAGTGGCAGCCACCTTATGACTTATCAGCGCCGCAATCAGCCAAAGCCAACACGATAAAGGCGGCGCTTGATTTTAATAAGGCGAAAATAATGCCTGATGATGACGTTGTCGTCGCGATGCCACCGAATGAACAGCCTTATAATATGGACAGCTTGGCTGAGGCGCTACTGAGTGCGTTTCAAGGTGGGGTGAATACCCAACTCAATCGGCGTCGTATCGAGCATAGGAGCGACACTTTGACGAAGCAGGCCAAGCGGTTGTACCGGCTGGGTAAGGTGGCAGTAAAGCGGTATACACCTTAATTCTGTTTATTTGGGCCTTGGTCTATCCAACAGGCCCAATCATGCTTTTTTATCGGCGCTTAATTTTTCGAGGGATCACCTCGACCCCAGTTCGATACCGGCCCGCAATGGCATTCAGTGCCAACTCCAATGCATTGTCAGCAATAAGCTCAAACTGTTGCGGCAATGACTGGATTTTTATCGGTAAGAAATCCAGTAGGCGGTTATCACCAAATGTTGCAAGATGAGTCTTTTGCATTAATTCCGGATTTGCCAGCAAACAATCGAGTACCCCTTCAAATAGGGTATAAGAGGTCGCTAGGATCGCATCTGGCATACAATCATTATCGATCCAGTTTTGTACCTGGTGTTGACCTTGTTGTTGGCTGAAATGATCACCATTGGCTATTAGTGATTGGATTTCAGGCTCCTGCTGTTGGGTACTGTAAGACCGGATAGCCGAAAGAAAGCCTTGCTCTCGCTCTATGGAAACCCCCAATTCTGGTACGGCTCCAACTAAGCCGATTGTTTTGATCTTCTTGTCTAATAAACTAACAGTGAGATCAAACGCACCATCAAGATCTTCGCTGATCACACTGGCAAATATTTCATCATTCATCGCACGGTCGATAGCGATAACCGGTACGCCGCCTTTTTGAATTCGTTGGTAGAAGTCGTTATCGGTCGGCAGGGCACTCGCCACAATCAAAGCATCTATGCGTCGGCTTAATAGTGTTTCAGCTACTTTTATCTCAGTTTCAGCGTCATCATCTGAGCAGGATATGATCAGTTGGTAACCTGCTTTTCGTACATTGTGCTCGAGGAGTTTAGCCAACTTGGCATAACTGCTGTTTTCGAGATCAGGGATGATCAAACCGAAAGAACGGCTACTTCCTGCACGGAGAGACGTTGCAGCATGATCAGGCCGGAAGTTGTGTTCATTCACAACGGCCATCACTTTTTGCTGGGTTTTCTCACTGATCCGGTACTTTTGTGCTTTACCGTTTATCACGTAACTGGCGGTGGTACGGGATACTCCGGCAAGTTTTGCTATCTCGTCTAGCTTCATTCTGATTCTTGTTGGTTACAGTTAGCAGGCCTGTTTCATTCTACTGGTTCGTATCACGAACAGAAAGAGGCTGGCTCGTTGAATAATATGCGTGTTCACGCAATCACTTTGGCGTTGCTTATCGATATAAAGATGGTTTTGTGCGACGGATCAAAATTTTCGTCACGATCTCTTAGGCACATTTGCAATATTAGCTGAAACCATTCAGCATGTCAGCTGAATGGTTTCAGCAGTGATATAAATTTGAACTAAATTCTGCTGAAATTTTATTTTGACCAAAAGCTGAATCGATTCAGTCAGCAAAATATGAAGTTGGTCATTTAGGTTTATATTTGTGTAGACGGGGAGAGAAGACCACCGGTCTTCACCAGGTTTAACGAAACTGGAGTAAACACATGCTGTCACTCTCAACAAAAGACATTCAGCTCAAACAATCAGCAACAGATAAGCAGGAAGCGATTAAAGCGATTGCTGCTGGTTTGGAACATCAAGGCCTAGTTGAAACCGGCTATGTTAACGGTATGCTGGATCGCGAGGCACAGAACTCAACATTTCTTGGTAACGGTATTGCGATTCCTCACGGTACAACAGATACCCGGGGTTTGGTGAAAGAGACTGGCGTTCGCGTCCATCACTTCCCACAGGGGGTTAACTGGGGTGATGGCAAAACGGTGTATCTTGCGATCGGCATCGCAGCCAAATCTGATGAGCACCTAGGCATTCTTAAGCAGCTCACCAAAGTACTGTCTGCTGATGGCGTTGAGGGCAAGCTAAAAACGAGTGATAGCGCAGAAGGCTTGATTGCTATTTTGAATGGTGAAGCTCAGCTAGAAGCAGACTTTGATGAAAGTTATGTCCAACTTGAGTTTCCTGCAACCGATCTTATTCAGCTAACCGCTGTCGCCGCTGGCTTGGTGAAAAATCACCGATCAGCAAATAACGAAACCGTTGCCGATGCTATTGCCTCTGGCGCTACTCATCTTGGTCAAGGTCTATGGATCGCCAAAAGTAGTAAAGATGTCAGCCGGACATCACTCGCTTTTGTTACTCCAACAACTCAATTTGAAGACGCAGGTTTCCCAGTCAAAGGTCTCTTGTTTGTCGCTGCTTGTAATGGCGCGCATGTCAATAACATGAATTACTTGGCCCAATTATTATTCACTAATCAAACAGGAAAGTTATTTGCTGCTACTGCCGAACAGGTCGTGACGCTTTTGACTGAAGAAGCACTTGAGGGTAATACCGAAGTCTTCAAGATCCGCAATCCACACGGTTTGCATGCCCGTCCGGGTGCCATGCTGGTGAGCGTTGCCAAGAAATTCAACAGTAATATTTTGGTCTCCAACCTAAATGGTGAAGGTAAAGCAGTTAATGCGAAGAGCCTTATGAAGGTGATTGCCTTGGGCGTTAAACAAGGCCACGAATTACAGTTCACGGCAAAGGGTGATGATGCAGATGAAGCATTAGTCGCAATAGGACAAGCAATTGCCGATGGCCTTGGTGAAGGTAAATAGGTATGACTGAATCTCAAAGTATCAATAACAAGCCAAAGGTCGTGACGGTTACGCTTAATCCAGCCTTGGATCTCACCGGTAGTCTCGATGTTCTTAACCCAGGCACAGTGAATTTAGTTAATACCGGTACATTGCACCCAGCAGGGAAGGGCGTGAATGTGGCGAAAGTACTGGCAGAATTAGGTGCGGACGTCACCGTGACCGGCCTATTGGGTGCCGATAATCAAGAGCCGTTCTGCCAGCTGTTCGCAGAGCTCGGTGCAAAAGACGCTTTTGTACGGGTGCAGGGTGCCAGCCGAATAAACGTCAAATTGGTAGAGCTAGGTGGTCAGGTTAGCGACATCAACTTCCCGGGTGTCGAAGTGGGTGAAGACGATCTCAAGGCTTTCGAAACGACATTGCACACATTGGCCGAGAGCCATGATGTGTTCGTGATTGCAGGTAGCCTCCCCCGAGGGATAACCCCTGAAAAATGTGCAGAGTGGATCCAATGGTTGCACGATAACGGTAAGCAGGTGTTCTTCGATAGCAGCAAGGCTGCCCTTACCGCAGGTTTGGACGCCTCGCCATGGTTGGTCAAACCTAATGACGAAGAGCTTGCTGATTGGGTCGGACGTGAACTTGAATCTGAACATGCTTTGTTGGAAGCGGCTGAGAAACTCTCAGGAAAAGGTATTGCCAACGTGGTTGTATCTCTGGGTGCAAAAGGTGTTATGTGGCTTAACAGTGAAGGCTGGTTGAGATCCCAGCCACCGAAAATGAGTGTAGTGAGCACAGTAGGTGCTGGGGACACATTAGTAGCAGGCTTGTGCTGGGGACAGCTCAACCAATGGAATAAAAAAGAGACATTGGGCTTTGCCACAGCATTGTCTGCATTGGCCGTAAGCCAAGTAGGCGTTGGCGTTGAAGATATCAACCAGGTGCTGGAAGTAAAAGAAAATGTCCAACTAAATAACGTGAATAGCTGATTCGGATCAGAGGGTGTTGAAATGAAAATTGCAGTAATAACAGCGTGCCCGAGTGGTATTGCAAATAGCATTATTGCCGCTGGCTTAATTGAAAAGGCAGCAGCAGATCTTAAATGGACCGCAGCGGTTGAATGTCAGTCTTCTGTGGTGCCGGTTAAGGTACTCAGTCAGACCGTTATTGATGACGCTGATTGCATCGTCGTTGCCGCGGATACCACAGTGGATACGACACGCTTCAAAGGTAAGAAGCTGTCGCAAATCTCAATTGAAGATGTGTTGGCTGATCCGAAAGCGGCGCTTTCTCAGGCTGTCAGTCAAGCATCAGTACTCACAGCGGTAACTGCCGTAAACGAAGAAGTATCGGGCGAGTCGGCTAGCAAGAAAATTGTCGCGATTACCGCTTGTCCAACAGGTGTTGCACATACTTTCATGGCTGCTGAAGCTTTGGAAGAAGAAGGTAAGCGTCAGGGCCACCAAATCAAGGTTGAGACCCGTGGCTCAGTTGGTGCGAAGAACCAACTTACTGCTGAAGAAATTGCTGCAGCGGACTTGGTTATTATTGCTGCTGATATTGAAGTGGATCTTGCACGCTTTGCCGGTAAGAAGCTGTATAAAACCAGCACTGGTGCAGCTCTGAAGAAAACGACAGAAGAGTTTGAAAAAGCATTCTCAACAGCGACGCCTTATCAAAATCAAGCGGGATCGGCATCTGAAGGTGATGTAAAACAAGAGAAGACCGGTGCCTATAAGCACTTGATGACCGGTGTTTCCCACATGTTGCCATTGGTTGTTGCTGGTGGTCTTTCTATCGCGCTTTCATTTGTATTCGGTATTACCGCCTTTGAACAAGAGGGGACACTGGCTGCTGCTCTAATGACGATTGGCGGTGGTTCGGCATTTGCGCTGATGGTACCGGTACTGGCTGGTTTCATTGCCTTTTCGATTGCTGACCGTCCGGGTCTGGCACCAGGTCTCATTGGCGGTATGCTAGCGAGCTCTACGGGGGCTGGCTTCCTTGGTGGTATCGTTGCCGGTTTCCTTGCGGGTTACAGTGCCAAATTTATTGCCGACTACGTTAAGCTGCCGCAATCGATGGAAGCGCTGAAGCCTATCCTGATCATTCCGCTGCTATCTAGTTTGGTGACCGGTCTTATCATGATTTATGTGGTGGGTGGCCCAGTATCAACGGCAATGACTAGCTTGACTGACTTCCTCAATAACATGGGCTCAGCCAATGCTGTACTACTTGGTATTATCCTAGGTTGTATGATGTGTTTCGATTTGGGGGGGCCGGTCAACAAAGCAGCATATACCTTTGGTGTAGGTTTACTGGCGTCTCAAACTTATGCGCCGATGGCCGCGGTAATGGCCGCAGGTATGGTGCCGGCAATGGGGATGGGCTTGGCAACATTCTTGGCTAAACGTAAGTTTAACGCGAGTGAAACAGAAGCTGGTAAAGCCTCTTTCGTGCTAGGCCTATGCTTTATCTCTGAAGGTGCGATTCCGTTTGCTGCTCGTGATCCAATGCGTGTTATCCCAAGCTGTATGCTGGGTGGGGCACTAACGGGTGCGCTATCTATGCTGTTCGGTGCTAAGCTAATGGCTCCACACGGCGGTTTGTTCGTATTGTTTATCCCGAACGCTATCTCTCCGGTATTGATGTACTTAGTTGCGATTGCAGCAGGTACGATTGTAACCGGTGTGACATATGCATTCTTGAAGAAGTCTGATGAAGAGTTAGTGGCTGTTGCTGAAGCAAAATAACCGCTGCGTTAGTATTCGCTAGATAAAGATAGCCCCGGCAAAAATTGCCGGGGCTTATGCCACCGCTGCCTACGGTATTCTGTTTCGTTTGTCCTAAACTTCTTCGAAGTTACCAGAGTTATCTTTCCATGACATAAGATTTTTTTAGTATCTCTGTTAAGACAGACGTATATATTATGTAGGCATTCCCTGCGAGTAATACAAAGCGCTATATTATAGTTTTTAATTTACCCTAAATTATTATTTTATATTTTATATTTATAATTTTTCTTCTGCCGCTATTAGCACGTTTTCCCCGTCAACAATTAATAAATATGATTTCCCTATGTCTAAATCACAAATGTCGCGCTGGTTTGCTCCTAAATAAAGCTCACCGCTACAATTGTTTAAAATCATTTGAGAAGAGAAGTTACCTTTCTTAACTTCGGTACTGGACGCTGCTGTAGAGATAACTTGCACCCATGTATCTTCAACTGCAAAGATGCGAATACGATACTTGTCTTCAATCGGAGCAGGGTTCTGTACATCCGTAGACAAGGTGAGTTCACCGTTATCATTCCATGCAATAGCCCAAAGTTTTTCGCTATTATTCAGAAGGATATCATCTTGTTTTGATTCTTTAGCTTGGGTGTTAGTGTCTTGTGTTCCAACATCAATTCTCATTGGTGTAGCGGAAGTCCAACTAATTTTATGGTAATAAGAATCAGAATCTGTAACGGAGTATGTTTTATTGTTTTCATCAAACAAAACTCCACCAACATTTGACTCCTTAATATAGAAGTCAACGTCTTCCCCAGATACATTTACTTGATCAATACCAATTGTTCTAACACTAACATCATCCATAGTGACTACAGTCGGTTCAGTTGTATCACTTGATGAACCACCACCGCAGGCAAATAGAAATACTGTTGATAATGCTGTAAGCGCAACCCTAATCATCTTGGAACCTCGTTATTATTTTTCTGAAGCTCAAATAAAGCATATTTCAAGAATTGATAATTTTTTGATGAATAATAGGGAGAAAAATAAGAAATTAATAAGTGATTGAATCTTTGTATTTTTTTAGCTCTCAATATTGAGATTTTGCGGTAGGATAGTGATAATCATCCTCAATAACGACGGCGAGTAGTAAAAAACAGAATACTCGCCGATAAATAGACATTGAGACAGCTAAAAGATCCTAGTCAGCACATCCTACGTTTAAGGCCGCTAATATCGAGCAAACGAGTGGCTATCTCTTCGACTGAAAGACGACTGGTATTTAGGTATGGGATAGCTTCGCGGCGGAACATAGCTTCAACTTTCTCCAGCTCGTTTTCACACTGCTCAACACTGGCATAGTGGCTATTGGCGTACCGCTCGTGGCGGATCTCTACTAAGCGCTCTGTGTCGATGGTGAGTCCATAGGTTTTGTAACGATAGGGTTCAATGGCTTTCGGGAGGCGAAGTTTACTCATGTCTTCTGCAATGAAGGGGTAGTTGACTGCCCTTATCCCAAATTGCATCGCAAGATAGAGGCAAGTCGGGGTTTTACCGCAGCGTGATACCCCAAGCAGAATAACATCGGCTTGCTCAAGATTGTTGAGCGATACGCCGTCGTCATGGGCAAGTGTATATTCGATAGCTGCAATCCGGTCTTGGTAGCTGTCGGCATCTTTGGCAATGCTATGAGAGCGCTGTAGCTGAGGTTGCGGTGCAAGTTGTAAATCTTCACTTAATGGCGCGACTAATGCGTTGAGTACATCGTAAAAGTGAGCGTTACTTTGCTCTATGATGTCTTTTACTTCAGGAAGCACGATGGAATAGAACACCAGCGGCTGAACACCTGTCTTTTCGTAGGCTTGATTGATTTGCTGCTTCACACTGTTGGCACGTTCAATGCTTTCAACAAAGGGTAGGGTCATCTGGCGAGTTGTGATATCAAATTGCCCCAGCACTGCGTGGCCAAGGGTTTCCGAGGTAATCGCTGTACCGTCAGAAACATAGAATACATCACGTAAATTGGCTTGGGATTGCATTAAAATTTTAATCCTTGAAAATATTTTTAGCTGTATGAGCTGTAGCACTCAATATAATCACCTGTAAGGCAACTTTCTATCTTTTTCATCACAGTTTGATGCAATCTTGTGATCGATTTTTTTACATCAATTTTTAGAGGATTTTACAAGTTGCGGATTAAAGGGGAGAGGCTCTTGTATGAACTCAAGCCTTGCGAATTTGCCCATATTTATATCAATAGATATTGAGTGAATTATTTTCAATCAACTTTGCGTTTAAATTATTGATTGTTAGCGTTAATTAATATTAATTATTGAGGTGTGTTCTTTGACTAACCAATGTTGAGCTAGATCAAAAACCTGATGCGGTTCAAATTTTTTTGATAAGTTGCTAGATAATTTTTAGCAGAGGTGGAAAACTGAAAGCAGAAGTTAGGTGCTACAAAGCATAAAGCTCACGGTATGCAACTCCTGACTTAATATGAGAGTGTTTATATATGTGCGTATACATTTTTTATCGCCTATACATATACATTTTCAAGCGATTGTAAATGGAAAGATTTGACAGAATTTGAGCGTTTATATTTATAACAATAACTTACAGGGTAACTGTACTTTGCTGACATGAACATCTGGTGAAGTGCATTGAAGGAGACGAGACGGGTGGTTTGCTCGAGAAAATGACATTTTTTGCTTTTTTTGCAGTAAAACGCAATCGTTTACTAAAGGGTTACCTGCTTTAAACTGTTGAATCCAATAAGGAGAATTACCGTGCAACAGAATGTTGTCTGGTACGATGCTTTGTCAATGAACGATGTTGATAAGGTCGGTGGTAAGAATGCATCTCTTGGCGAGATGGTGGCGAATTTGGCTAATGCGGGGGTACAAGTACCGAATGGCTATGCAACAACGTCATATGCCTTTAATCAGTTCTTAGAAGCAAATGCACTCAACGAACGGATTTATCAGCTACTCGACGAACTTGATGTTGAAGATGTAAATGCCTTGCAGCAAGCTGGCGAAACTATCCGAAATTGGGTTCTTGAGGCACCGTTTCCACAGGGTCTTGAACAGGATATTCGTGAATGTTATCTAGAGCTGGCTCAGGGTGACGAAATGCTATCAGTGGCTGTTCGCTCTTCAGCAACCGCGGAAGACTTGCCGGATGCATCTTTTGCGGGTCAGCAGGAAACCTTTCTCAATGTTCGTGGTATTGATGCCGTTATTGAAGCGGTTAAACACGTTTTTGCATCGTTATTTAATGACCGCGCCATTTCTTATCGTGTCCACCAGGGTTTTGATCATAAGGGTGTCGCTCTATCTGCGGGTATCCAGCGAATGGTTCGCTCGGACAAAGCTTCATCAGGTGTGATGTTTACTCTAGACACCGAGTCCGGTTTTGACCAAGTGGTATTCATTACCTCTTCTTGGGGCCTAGGTGAAATGGTTGTCCAGGGGGCGGTAAACCCTGACGAATTTTACGTCCACAAGCCAACTTTACAATCTGGAAACCCTGCCGTTGTACGTCGTACTATCGGTTCAAAATTGCTGAAGATGGTGTATACCGACGACACATCGCTAGGAAAGCAGGTTGAAGTGCTCGACACATCTGAACAAGAGCAATCGCAATTCTCCCTAACCGATCAAGAAATTGAATCCTTGGCCAAACAAGCACTGATCATCGAGAAGCACTATGGCCGACCAATGGATATCGAGTGGGCCAAAGACGGTATTACCGGCGAGTTGTTGATTGTTCAGGCCCGTCCTGAGACGGTACGCTCGCGCGATGATGCCAATGTGATGGAGCGTTTCCACCTAAATGGAAGCGGCCAGGCACTGATCGAAGGTCGAGCTATAGGTCAGCGAATTGGTAGTGGCGAAGTTCGCGTGGTATCTGATTTGTCGCAGATGGATCAGGTACAAGCTGGAGATGTATTGGTTGCTGACATGACGGATCCAGATTGGGAGCCTGTCATGAAAAAAGCGGCGGCGATTGTTACTAACCGTGGTGGGCGTACTTGTCACGCAGCCATTATTGCTCGTGAGTTAGGTATTCCTGCTGTGGTGGGTTGTGGTAACGCGACTGATTTGCTGCAAACCGGGCAGCGTGTCACGGTGTCATGTGCCCAAGGTGAAACAGGCTATATCTACGAAGGTGAGTTGGACTTTGAAGTGCGCCGTTCCGCCGTTGATGATCTACCGGATTTACCGCTTAAAGTCATGATGAATGTCGGTAATCCAGATAGGGCGTTTGACTTTGCCTGTATTCCTAATGAAGGGGTCGGTTTAGCAAGGTTGGAGTTCATCATTAACAAAATGATCGGTATCCACCCTAAAGCCTTGCTTAATTATGATCAGCAATCCGATGAGCTGAAAGCAGAAATTGACCAGCGAATCAGCGGGTACCCAGATCCGGTTGAGTTTTATATTCAGAAACTAACCGAGGGGATTTCAACACTGGCGGCAGCCTTCTGGCCAAAACGCGTGATCGTTCGTATGTCTGACTTTAAATCGAATGAATACCGAAATTTGGTGGGTGGTGTAAATTTCGAGCCTACGGAAGAAAATCCGATGATCGGTTTTCGTGGTGCATCGCGTTACATTTCAGAGCAATTCCAAGATTGCTTTGCCCTAGAATGTGAGGCGATTAAGCGAGTTCGTGAAACCATGGGGCTGAAAAACGTCGAAATCATGATCCCATTTGTCCGCACTGTGAGTGAGGCGGCTTCGGTGATTGATATACTGGCGAAGTACGATCTCCGTCGAGGCGAGAATGGGTTGAAGGTGATCATGATGTGTGAATTACCTTCCAATGCGATTTTGGCAGAGGATTTCCTCAAGTACTTTGATGGATTCTCGATTGGCTCCAATGATATGACTCAATTGACGTTGGGACTCGACCGAGACTCCGGTGAAATTGCCCATATGTTTGATGAGCGAAATGAAGCAGTTAAAGCAATGCTGGCGATGGCGATTAAGGCGGCAAATAAAGCTGGGAAATACGTTGGGATCTGCGGACAAGGACCATCGGATCATGATGATTTAGCCGATTGGTTGATGGAGCAGGGGATCGATTCGGTCTCGCTTAACCCTGATACGGTCGTTGAGACATGGTTACATTTAGGCAAGAAGTCATAACCTGCCGCTAAGTTGAAAAAAGCTCGCCTTTACGGCGAGCTTTTTTGTAGGGCGATACCTGATTCAGATTATGCTGATAGCTTACTCATAGTGATGGGCAGTGATTTTCGGCATAAGTCGACTAATGGATAATTTGCCAGTGGTTTAAATCTCCAAAAAGCAAATGACTTCATTGCTTGGTATTGACGGCTTTGCGATGCGCAATGCGGACAACCATTGCCTGCTAAATGGTTAAAAGGGTGCTGCTCATAAATGCCGTGAATTGCACAAGTGATCTTACCTTTTGTTCTGGCATTTACATATTTGAAATGCTCGTAGCTGTAACGCTGCTGATGTAATCGCTGTGCTTGATGAATAAATTCCGCAGTGGTTTTCTTCCGGCTGTCTTTTGCACAAATAGGGCAGCCAGCTCCGCGAAGGTGAGTATCAGGACGTTGCTCAAAATTCCCATGCAAAGGGCAGGTTATTACCGCTTTAGATAACGCGCCGGTATAAACAAAATCATTATACTCATACTTATTATGGTGAATGTTATTAGCTCGGCGAATAAATTGCTCTTGAGTCACTGGACTCGATCGCGAGCATAGGGGACAACCTTTACCCGCTAAGTGTGAATTTGGGCGTTGCTCAAAATCACCATGAATAGGACAAACTATTGTGCCTTTTTCTAATGAACCTCGATATATAAATTTCTCGTAACTGTATTTATTTTGATGAATATCTTGAGCCTTTTCTACAAACTCTTTTAGTGTCCGTTTCTTTTTACCTGAACATTCTGGGCACCCTCTCCCAGCTAGATGTGCATCAGGTCGCTGTTCAAAATCACCATGAACAGGACATGTCACCAGGCCTTTGGTTTTAGCGTTGATGTACACGAAATTTTCATAACTGTATTTTCCTTTATGAAAAGCCCGTGACTCTTCAACGAACATCGCTTTGGTCTTTTTCATATCTACATCTTCGTAACTTTGGTCCTGCCGTTAACGTCTATTACTAGGCAGGAATATCTACTGTATCCAATAGGAAAGGTTTGATTTTATTGTACTTATCATAATTATTGTTGGATTAATCTTGAGTAGATATTCACGAGTCAGGCGTATCCTCCTCTTAAGTGACTTAACAATCAAGCACCAAAAATGAAAATCAATGATTGCAAAAATTGAAGAGCTACTATTTTTCGTGAATTATAAGTTTAGGAAATCATATATTTCTCACACTCTAACCTTAAAGTGGTATGACGGTGATGATTGATATTGGTAGAGGGTAAGATAATTTAGTTCATTATTTGTTTTGTAAGCTGCTATATGTGTGTGGAAGTTCTTAATTGGAATGTGTTTCAAGTTTGGAATAGTGGTTATAATAAAAAATATTTAGTTTTTGAGTGACATTTTAAAAAAGTATGATAATTTAAAAATCACTTCGGCGCTGAAGTTTAATTTTCTTTTTGTATTATTAGGAGGCATTGATACTTATATTAATTAACGTAAGAGGATATATCTATGGAAGGTCTCTCTCCATTCTCTGATATTATTTCTGCACTAAAATCATTACTACTGGCACAATCTATTATTGGTGTGGTTGTGGTTTTGTATGAATTTGTATCGAGTGATTCCCTGGGGGGTGAGTCAGCATTGATCGGTGTTGCTATTGCCGTTGTTCCATCTTTATTAGGTTTACTATCTGTTGCGATAAAAGTTAAGCGTAATAAGAGAAGCCACATCGGTGAACTGGCATGGTTTAATGAGATAATCAAATGGACTTATACAGCTTTGCTTATGTTAATGGTTTCTAGATTCAATGAAATCAATGAGATAGTAATGCTTGTGGCTTATTCTCTGACTTATGTGGGATCTTGTTTAACCCCTATGCTTAACAAACCTCAATTTAGGATGACGTAAGGTGGAAAATGTTACTACTGCTCATGAATATATTGAGCACCATCTGACATTCCTCACTGCAGGCGAAGGATTTTGGAGTATTAATCTTGACTCCATGTTCATGGTTTGGGTGTTAGGTTTAACTTTTATTGGTGTGTTTAGATATGTTGCAACGAAAGGAACAAGTGGTGTTCCTGGTAGAATGCAATGTTTAATTGAAGTCACATTTGATTTTGTTAATAACCTAGTGAAGGAAATATTTAAAACAGAAGATAAATTGATAGGCCCTCTGTCATTAACAATATTCGTATGGGTATTCTTAATGAATGCTATTGACTTGCTCCCTGTCGACTTTGTACCAATGCTTGCACGACTGATAGGTTTGGGGCACTTCCGGGATCTACCATCAGCCGATGTGAACGTTCCAATGTCAATGGCGATTGGTGTATTTATCCTAATTATTGGATTTACGCTAAAAAATAAAGGGTTAGTTGGATTCATTAAAGAATTAACAACGCAGCCTTTTACTCATCCATTGTTGTACCCAGTGAACTTTATATTGGAATTAGTAACGCTAATATCCAAACCTATTTCACTTGGTCTACGACTGTTCGGAAATATGTATGCAGGTGAGATGATTTTTATTCTTATCGCATTGATGCCGTGGTGGATGCAATGGGCGCTGAGTGTGCCGTGGGCACTGTTCCACATCTTGATTGTGTTCTTGCAAGCTTTCATTTTCATGGTACTGACCATTGTGTACCTGGGAATGGCCGTCGAAGAACATTAATAGTTTTATTTTCTTAAGTTATGTTTTTAATAATCTGATTCGGAGTTATTCATGGATATTGTTAGTGCGGTTCTTTACGTTGCGGGTGCACTGCTAATTGGTCTAGGTGCTGCAGGTGCGGCATGTGGTATCGGTAACCTAGCCGGTAAATATCTTGAAGGTGTTGCTCGTCAACCTGATTTGACCCCAATGCTACGTACCCAGTTCTTCATCATGATGGGTCTGGTTGATGCGGTACCAATGATTGGCGTAGGTATCGGTCTGTACATCATCTTCGCGGTGGCATAAGTCATTCCACCACTCTTTAAACAACATAGAGTTACTAAAAAGTGAGGATGGAATGAACTTAAATGCCACCATGCTTGGACAGGCACTGTCATTCGTGATTTTTGTCTGGCTTTGTATGAAATACGTATGGCCTCCTTTGACGGCGTTGCTTGATGAGCGTCAGCGAGTCATTGCAGAAGGTCTGTCTCAAAGTGAATTTGCGGCAAAAGAGTTGCAACTGGCTAAAGCCAATGGCGCCAATTTACTAGACGATGCTAAACAGCAGGCAAGTGGCTTGGTTGAGCAGGGTAATAAACGCCGAGTTCAGATCATCGAAGATGCCAAGCTCGAAGCTGAGCAGGAAAAAGCTCGCATCATTGCCGAAGGGCAAACTGAGCTGGAGGGTGAGCGTAATCGAATCCGTGAGGAGTTACGCCACGAAATGACCGAGTTGGTGATTGAAAGTGCAGAGAAACTGATCAACTGCCAGTTAGATACAGACGCCAATAGGGCGTTGGTCGATAAGATCATTACAGATCTTTAACAAGGGGCTAAGTATGTCCGAACCACAAACTATTGCTTACCCCTACGCAAGAGCGGCGTTTGATTATGCCCGTGATGCGGCCCAGCTAGAAGCTTGGGAAAACATGCTGGTGGTGATGAAAGAAGTCGCAGAAGCACCAGCTGTCGCGAGTCAAATTGAAGCACTCGATATGCTTGGCCCGGATGCTCATGAGGTATTTACTCAGTCATTTTTGGCAATTTGTAATGGTCTGATTGATGAGCACGGACAAAACCTAGTCAAGCTGATGGCAGAAAACGGCAGGCTTGGAGTATTGCCTCAGGTGACCGAGATTTACCAGGCGTTTAAATCTGATTTTGAACGCACAGTAGAGGCTTGTGTCACAACAGCTGAACCGTTGGATGAGCAGCAGAAAAGTAGCTTGAGCCAAGCGTTGGAGCGGAAATTAAACCGCACTGTTGCCCTGACTTGCCAGGTTGATAATTCGCTGGTTGGGGGAATCAAGATCACTGCCGGGGAGCTGGTGATTGATGGCTCGTTAAAAAGCGCCATTGACCGACTCGCTAGCCGCCTAGAGGCGTAATTAGGTACTAGACATGCAATTAAATTCAAATGAAATTAGCGATCTGATCCGACAGCGGATCGCCACCTTCAACGTGACCAGCCAGGCACGAAATGAAGGCACAATTATCTCAGTTAGTGACGGTATTATCACTATTAATGGTCTTGCTGATGTCATGCAAGGGGAGATGATCGAACTGCCGGGTAATCGCTATGCATTGGCACTAAACCTTGAGCGCCATTCGGTAGGTGCTGTTGTTATGGGGCCTTACGCCGACCTTGCTGAAGGTATGAAAGTGAAAGGCACGGGGCGTATTCTTGAAGTACCAGTGGGCAAGGGCCTGTTGGGACGCGTCGTTAACACCTTGGGTCAACCGATAGACGGGAAAGGAGCGGTCGAGCATGACGGTTTTGCCCCGGTAGAAATTATTGCTCCAGGGGTTATCGATCGTAAGTCGGTTGATCAGCCTATTCAGACGGGCTACAAGGCAGTTGATTCAATGGTGCCGATTGGCCGTGGTCAACGTGAATTGATCATCGGTGACCGTCAAACGGGTAAAACGGCGATGGCGATTGATGCCGTCATCAACCAGAAAGACTCCGGTATCTACTCTGTCTATGTCGCGATTGGTCAGAAGGCGTCGACGATTTCCAACGTGGTACGCAAGCTTGAAGAAAATGGTGCGCTGCAAAATACCATCGTTGTGGTGGCATCGGCTTCAGAAGCAGCAGCACTGCAATACTTGGCTCCGTATTCCGGTTGTACTATGGGTGAATACTTCCGTGACCGTGGTGAAGATGCTCTCATTATTTATGATGATTTGTCCAAGCAGGCTGTTGCCTATCGCCAGATCTCACTGCTTCTGAAGCGCCCACCGGGCCGAGAAGCCTTCCCTGGCGACGTCTTCTACCTTCACTCACGTTTGCTAGAACGTGCAGCTCGAGTAAATGAAGGCTATGTGTCCCGTTTCACGGATGGCAAAGTCACTGGGCAGAGCGGCTCGCTAACCGCATTGCCAATTATCGAAACCCAGGCGGGTGATGTATCAGCCTTCGTTCCGACGAATGTTATCTCCATCACTGATGGTCAGATCTTCTTGCAGACGCATTTGTTCAATGCGGGCTTGCGTCCAGCCGTTGACCCAGGGATTTCGGTTTCTCGTGTTGGTGGTGCAGCTCAAACCAAGATTATCAAAAAGCTCTCCGGCGGGATTCGAACTGCATTAGCGCAATATCGTGAATTGGCTGCGTTTGCCCAGTTCTCATCTGACTTGGATGATGCTACGCGGAAACAGCTGGATCACGGTGAGAAAGTGACTGAGCTCATGAAGCAGAAGCAGTATTCGCCAATGTCAGTTGCTGAGCAGGCCATCGCGATCTTTGCCGCAGAAAAAGGTTATCTCAATGGTGTTCCATTGGCGAAAATTGGTGAGTTCGAAGCAGAACTGATGGCCTTTGCTAAGAGTACTCAAGCTGAATTGTTGGCCTCAATCAACGCTTCGGGCGATTACAACGATGGGATTGAAACGAGCCTGCATAACCTGTTGAAGTCCTTTATGGATACCCAGTCGTTTTGATCGTCAGGGTAAGCCGCGCAGCGGCATAGCAACGAGGTAGACAGGAGCGAAAAATGGCAAACGCAAAAGAAATTCGTACCAAGATCAGCAGTGTTCAAAACACCCAGAAGATCACCAGTGCGATGGAAATGGTTGCCGCAAGCAAGATGCGTAAGGTACAGGACAATATGGTGGCGACCCGTCCTTATGCAGACAATATGCGTAAGGTGATCAGCCACGTTGTTTCAGGAAAACTGGAGTATCAACATCCATATCTCGAAGAGCGAGATGCTAAGCGGGTTGCGTACATCATTATCTCCTCTGACCGAGGATTGTGTGGTGGCTTGAATAACAACCTGTTTAAGAAAGTTCTGGGTGAGATGCAGCAATGGCGTGATAAAGGGGTCGAGGTTGATACTACCCTGATTGGTTCGAAAGCCATCTCTTTCTTCCATCGTTTCGGCAATGTTGTCGCTCAGGCCTCTGGCCTGGGTGACAAACCCAAACTGGAAGAAGTACTTGGCCCAGTACAAGCCATGCTGGACAAATACGATGAAGGCCTGATAGACCGCTTGTATTTGGTTTACAACGAGTTTGTGAACACCATGGTACAAACAGCGCAAGTGGTTCAATTACTGCCTCGACCTGAATTGGCAAAGGCAGATAGTGCGGACAGTGCAAAGCGGGAAGGTCGTTGGGATTATATCTATGAACAAGATCCCAAGGCGTTGCTGGATGAGTTAATGCTGCGATACATCGAGTCGCAGGTCTATCAGGGAACGGTAGAAAGTAGTGCGTGTGAGCAAGCCGCCCGAATGGTGGCAATGAAAGCGGCGACAGACAATGCCGGCACACTAATTAATGATCTCCAGTTGATATACAACAAAGCCCGACAGGCCGCGATCACTCAAGAATTGAGTGAAATTGTGGCTGGTGCCCAGGCCGTGTAAATGAATTTCCGAGGATAACAAATGAGTACGGGTAAAATTGTTAAAGTCATCGGCGCGGTCGTTGACGTGGAATTTGACCAAAATAGCGTGCCACGTGTGTATGATGCGCTGAATATTATCGATGGCGATCATGCCTCGCTGGTGCTGGAAGTCCAGCAGCAAGTGGGTAGCGGTATTGTTCGCTGTATTGCAATGGGTTCATCAGACGGTTTGCGTCGCGGCCTGACTGCTGAGAATACGGGTTCACCAATTACAGTCCCTGTCGGCGAAGCGACATTGGGACGGATCATGAATGTATTGGGCACACCGATAGACGAATGCGGTGAGATTGGCGAAGAAGTATCTTACGCTATTCACCGCGAAGCACCTTCATATGAAGAGCAGGCTAACAGCTCCGAGCTACTGGAAACTGGGGTGAAGGTTATCGACCTGATCTGTCCGTTTGCTAAAGGTGGTAAAATCGGTCTGTTTGGTGGTGCGGGTGTAGGTAAGACCGTGAATATGATGGAGCTTATCAATAACATCGCCAAAGCGCACTCGGGCTTGTCAGTGTTCACCGGGGTAGGGGAACGTACCCGTGAAGGTAACGATTTCTACTACGAGATGAAGGAAGCCGGTGTACTTGACAAAGTAGCCATGGTTTACGGTCAGATGAACGAGCCACCGGGTAACCGCCTACGTGTTGCTTTGACGGGGTTGACTATCGCTGAGCGTTTCCGCGATGAAGGCCGTGATGTGTTGTTGTTTATCGATAACATCTACCGTTATACCTTGGCGGGTACCGAAGTATCAGCTTTGTTGGGTCGCATGCCATCAGCGGTGGGTTACCAACCGACATTGGCTGAAGAGATGGGTGTGTTGCAAGAGCGTATCACATCAACCAAGAAAGGTTCGATCACCTCGATCCAAGCGGTATACGTCCCAGCGGATGACTTGACGGATCCATCACCTGCAACAACGTTCGCGCACTTGGATGCCACCGTTGTACTGTCACGTAACATTGCAGCGCTTGGTTTATATCCAGCGATTGACCCACTAGATTCAACCTCACGTCAGCTTGACCCGTTGGTTGTAGGTCAAGAGCATTATCAAGTTGCCCGTGGTGTGCAAACGGTATTGCAACGCTATAAAGAGCTTAAGGACATTATTGCGATTCTGGGTATGGATGAACTATCTGAAGAAGATAAACAAACCGTTGCCCGCGCTCGTAAGATTGAACGTTTCTTAACACAGCCTTATCACGTTGCCGAAGTGTTTACCGGACAGCCTGGGGTGTTCGTTTCTCTGAAAGAGACTATCGAAGGCTTCAAGGGGCTGCTAAGTGGCGAATATGACGATATTCCGGAGCAGGCATTCCTGTACTGCGGCAATATCGATGAAGTAATTGAAAAAGCGAAGCAGATGTAAAAGGGGAAAGTTATGGCAATTGGCGTTACTCAAAATACGTTCCAGCTCAACATTGTGAGTGCTGAAGGCCCACTGTTTTCTGGTCCGGCCCATGCGCTGGCGATTGCAGGGTTCGATGGCGAATTGGGTATTCGCCCGGGCCACTCTCCTTTGCTTAGTCGGATCAAACCAGGTGTGGCGAGCTTTGTTACCGATCTAAAGGATCCTGAAGAAATCCTTTATATCTCGGGTGGGCTTGTTGAAGTACAACCTTCTGTAGTAACCGTGCTGGCTGATACAGCTATGCACGGGAAGGATATCGACAAAGCCCGCGCGGATGAAGCACGCCGTGCAGCAGAAGAGAACATTGTTAGGCATGCTGACGATGCGAACTTCGCACAGGCGCAGATGGATTTGGCAAAGGCAATGGCGCAGCTCCGTGCCGTTGAACTGACCCAGAAGCAGATGCGTCGATAAACTGAAACTGCAGCCTGGGCGCGGATTACCGACCGGCAGCCCAGTTTGCAATACGGTTTCAGAGAAGCTTATTAAAATTTCCAAATATATATAGTTGTTTTGCCCTGACCCACTCCAAGGTCAGGGCTTTTTTTATTGATACAGACGTTGTGGCTGTAGTCAGCAGAATAGGGATGATGTCTTCGTTTTCTTGGTATTCAGAGATTTGAATACCAGTTGTGCTAGTTTGGTTCACTTGTGCAATATCGAAAAATAGCCCATTTCAAACGAGTCCGAAGTGAAGTGCTGCCCTTTGAGGGTATTATGCTTTGCAGGTATTGATCAACTAAAAGAGTCAGGAGAAAAAGAAAGCCGCCAAGAAACATGGCGGCAAAATTTGCTAGGAATATTATTATTGTGATGGAAGGGAAAAATATACCCAAGTGACTTACCTTCCTTAGGTCAATCGCTTGAGGTGATTAGGTTAAATCTATTTCACTTCGGGGTAAGTCTTGTATCGTACACCCATCATCTGCTCCATGCAGTGGACAACTTGGCAGCTGTAGCCAAATTCATTGTCGTACCAGATGTACAGTACACAGCGCTTGTCTTGGGCGATAGTGGCCGCACCATCAACGACCCCCGCATGGCGTGAACCAACGATGTCACATGAGACGATTTCCGTTGATTCGGTATAGTCAATTTGGCCTGAAAGTGGCGAGTTAAGTGCCATATCTCGCAGGTAAGCATTAAGCTCGTCTTTTTCTGCGATGCTATGCAGGTTCAGGTTGGCCACCGCCATTGAAACATTTGGGGTAGGTACGCGAATCGCATTCCCTGTTAATTTACCTGATAATTCTGGTAAGGCTTTAGCAACCGCCTTTGCTGCACCGGTAGAAGTCAGCACCATGTTGAGCGAGGCTGAACGGCCACGGCGCTCACCGCTGTGGAAGTTATCAATCAAATTCTGATCATTGGTAAACGAGTGCACCGTTTCGATATGGCCGGAATCAATGCCGTACTTGTCATTGATCGCTTTTAATATCGGCGTAATAGCATTGGTGGTACAACTTGCTGCAGAGACAATGGTATCGTCTTCTTGGATCACTGACTCATTGACGCCGAAGACGACATTTTTCAAATCACCTTTACCCGGTGCGGTAAGCAGTACTTTTTCAGAGCCGTTACAACCCAGATGCTGGCTTAATCCTTCACGGTCACGCCACATACCTGTGTTATCAACCACGAGGGCATTGTGAATACCAAATGTAGTGTAATCGACTTCAGCTGGACTGTTGGCATAGATAACTTGGATATAGTTGCCATTGACGATAATAGCTTTTCGGTGTTCATCAACCGTAATACTGCCATTAAAGGGGCCATGTACTGAGTCGCGGCGTAATAGGCTGGCACGTTTTTCCAAATCACCATCTTTGCCCCCACGAACAACAATCGCTTTCAGGCGAAGTGGATAGCCTTGACCACTTTTTTCTACCAGCAGTCGTGCAAGTAGTCGACCGATACGGCCAAAGCCATAAAGGACAACATCGCGCGTTTCAACAGACTGTGAGCTGTTAAGTGATTCCAATAATGCAGTTTGCAAGTAATCACTGATATTGGCTTCGTCTTCGTTGTTTGACCAGTAGCTGTGCGCAAGCTGGCCTATATCCACGCGGCAAGGTGAAAGATCAAGCGTCGAGAGTGCTTTGATCAGAGGTAAGGTTTGCGCGGGTGATAGTTCAGAGCCTGTGTAGCGGCGGGAAAGACGGTGGGATTTAACGATATCGATGACTGATGTATTTACGATTTGCTTGCCGAACATGAGGACTTCCACGCCCTTCTGCCGGTATAGCTGACCCAGTAATGGGGAAATAGATTCAGCATTGGTTTGGCTTGTTTGCCAGTCTAGAAGGTATTTTTCTGGACTCATCGTTAGTTAGGACCTTTCACGTTAGGGAAGAGACCGCAGAGCGGTTTGTAATATTTTTGTTATAAGTTTTATGGCGGAGAGTGTAACGTTTGCGTTGTTTTTATCCTAGTAAAATTAACGGCTTGTAAATGTGATCTGACGCAGGTTGAAACGGTGATGTAGCGCAAGCTTTTTGCTGCTTTGGTTTTGTGGCCCGTAAAAAATGTTGATACTTATTTTTGGGCGTTAACAAATACGCTTAGCAATTTGGCTCTCAAATTGAATCTATCTGCTAAAGAGTACTTGCCTCATTAGTTATCTCTATATAAACAACAGCTTAAACGGTCGTCAATTTGGTTCGTTTCTTGCTTTCCTTCTAATTATTACTTATTAAGGCACGCCCGTTGGCCCAGATAGCAAAAGGTTAGGCCATGAGTAAGTTGGCGGTTAAACTGGAGGGGAAGCGATAATATGGCAGAGAGTCGAAGAAAGACATCTGTAGCAATGTGCACAAAAGGTGTGATGGCTCGCAGGTTTTTTGTTGTTATTGGCTTGATTATGTTGGCCTCAATGTTCGTATCACTGCTTTTTACCTATCTAGAAAACGTAAAGCGTGTGACAAGGGATGTTGAGGTGTTAATGAATACCTCTTCACCGCTGGTTATGGATACGTTTTTGAGGCCCGATCCTGAAAGCTCAATTGAGTTAAATCGTTTTTTTTCTCATTATGATGAACTTTTGGCAGTGAGTATTTTTGACCTTGAGGGTAAATTGGCCCACAGCTATCAGATGAACCCTGTTAGTGGTTTCACGACTATCGACACCAAGCAAGCGGGGGGATTCAATTCAGGCTTTCATTTCAATATTGTCAGCGATATGTTGTTTGATGGTGAAGTTATTGCCCAATATGCCGTGTATTATCGAGGCTCTTATACAGTAAAAGATTTACTGCTCTCCTTATTTCAGCTCTCTCTTCCCTTTATTCTGATGCTGTGCTTTATTCTTTATTACATTTATACCCGTGTAACTAAACCCATTTCTGTAATCACAGAGCAACTCTCATTGGTTGGTAAAGGTGAAGTGAGTTTACTTGAACTCACTGAATCGGACACTGAACTGGGGTGTTTAGCAAGAAAGATACAGGCTGCAGATGCTAAGTTATTTTTTAGAAACAAAAAGTTATTAGAGCTTAATCAAGCACTAGAACTCCAGGCAGAACAGTTGGATCGCGCTGTCAAAGTGAAAAGCGAGTTTATGGCAAACATGAGCCATGAAATAAGAACGCCGATGAATGGCATTATTGGCTTTGTTCAATGTTTGCAGCAACAAAACTTAGATAATGAGTCGAGCCAGCAGGTTGAGTATATTAAAGAATCAGCGTGTTCGTTATTAGTTCTAATTAACGAGATTTTGAGCTACTCAAAACTTGAAAGCGGTAAGGTCGAAGTATCAAAAACGGCTTTTAACATGAGTAAACTTATACATTCATGTGTGCAAACGGTTCACTTAGATGCTAAAGCGAAAAAGCTTGATATGAATATTAGCGTACCGTCTGAAAAGGATTGTTACTTTTATGGTGATGAACAGCATTTGCGTCAAGTCATCACGAATTTATTAGGGAATGCGGTTAAGTTTACTGATCGCGGCTTTGTTAATGTATTGGTAGAGATCTTGCGAGATAAACCTCATGAAGCGGAGTTATGCATTCGGGTATCTGATAGTGGTATTGGGATCTCGGCTGACAAGATTGAAAGTATTTTCGAGTCGTATACTCAAGCCGACGGATCCATTTCAAGGCGATATGGTGGTACTGGTCTTGGGTTGACTATTTCCAGCCGGCTATGTGATTTGATGGGGGCCAAACTCAGAGTGATCAGTCAAGAAGGAGAGGGAACAGAGTTTTCTTTTCAATTATCCATTAAAAAAGCGTTAGCGGTCAGTAATATCAAGTCGTTGGAGAGGCTAGACAGTACAGAATGCGACTTATCCCAGTTTGCTCATACCCGAATTTTAGTTGCGGAAGACAGCCCCGTGAACCAGCAACTGGTTATCGCTTTTCTTAAGTCGATGGGGTTAACGAACATTGATGTGGTCGAAAATGGTGTTCAAGCTGTCAATTATATGAAAAGCCGCAGCCCAGATTTGATATTGATGGATTGCCAAATGCCGGAGATGGGTGGCTTGGAAGCGACGGCGATGATACGGAAGACTAACAACGGCAGTCAGGTTCCCATAATTGCATTAACAGCGAATGTAATGGAAAGTGAAAAGCAGCATTGTTTTGATGCGGGGATGGATGCTTATCTCGCTAAACCCATTATTAAAAATAATTTTTTCAGCACCCTGCTAGGTGTACTCAGCGCGAATGCAGTTAGTTAAAAAAGCCCTTACTATATTGTGACAGTAAGGGCTTATTGAATGATGATAGTGATAGTTAAAGCCGACATTACAACGTCAGGAGAAGACCTTCTTTCCCTGCAAGAGTGATGTTGAGTATCCCATCTTTACATTCCCACTCATCGCCGGTGATCAATTCTGTTAAAACAGCGTCATCAGTGATACCTAACTGCCAAACCGGCAAAGTCAGTGCTTTTGATGATTCGCTGTTATTGATCAATGTCAGCAGAGTTTCATCATCTAATGTTCTGGCATAGGCCAGTTGTTGCTGCTCAGCATGCAGCCAAAGCAGACTTCCTTCCTGTAATGCAAGGTTGGCTTTACGGGAACCGATGAGCTTGCTGATAAAATCGTATGTAGAATTTGAGGTTTCAGTTCGCTCCCAAGGGAAGCAACGGCGGTTATCCGGATCATGGCCTCCTTCAAGCGCTACTTCAGTTCCGTAATAGATGCACGGTGTGCCGACATAGGTAAACAGCATCAGCAGAGCCAGATTCATGGTGTCTTGATCGCCTTCCAATGTCGTCAAAAAGCGCATGGTATCGTGGCTGTCTAGCTGGTTAAGCTGCGCCAGTTGGTTCTGCCACGGCACTTTACCGCGAACTTCTTCCAGCCAGCCAGCAAACTCGGCAGCATCAATTTTGCAGTTATGGTAGGCAATGTCTTTATTGGCAAAGAAAGCTCTTACCGGATGGGCGAAACCATAATAGTTCATGGCACCATCTTCCTGATCGCCTTCCAGCCAGCTGGTGGCTTCAAAGAAGTGTTCACCCAAAACATAACAATCTGGATTGACAGATTTTGCAGCATCTCGGAAGGCTTTGACGTAATGGGCATTGTTGGCAGCGCCAACACCTTCACCTAGCATATGGATAACATCAAAACGCCAGCCATCAATATTGTACGGCGGACGAAGCCACTGTTTGATAACAGCATCGTCACCGGCATAAATATAATCTTGGACTTCTGGGTTCGAAAAATTGAGCTTTGGCAAGCTATCTATGCCTTTCCAACCAATGTAATGCTCGCTGTCACCGTTGAACTGATAATGATTGCGGAACGGGGAGTCAGGGTTGCCAAACGCGCCGGCGAACTCTTGCTGCTTCTGATAGCGATTAAACCATGGGTGGTTGACGGAGGTATGGTTATACACCGCATCCAGCACGATTTTCATATTGCGCTGGTGGAGGTTTTCAACCATATCGGCAAATTGTGTATTGTTACCGAAGTGTGGATCGATACGGGTGTAATCAGTGGTATCGTACTTATGGTTACTCGGTGCCTCGAAAATAGGGTTCAGGTATAGTGCCGTAACGCCAAGCTTTTCTAGGTAATCGAGCTTATCTTCAACTCCTTTCAGATCGCCGCCGTAGAATTCGTTTGGACCATTGCTTTCATGCGACTCCGATACTGGCGCGCCCCACTCTTTGGCGATAGTCGGTCGTTCATTACCTTTTAGGCAGTACTCGTTATCCACAACGCTGATAGATGGATCGCCATTGCTAAATCTGTCTGGGAATATTTGGTAGAAAACCTGACTTTTGACCCACGCTGGAGGTTGGTGCTGGGCGTTATATTTGAAATGTGATTCTCTGCCAGGCATTCGAGGGCTGATCCCTTTACCGTCGAGCCACCATTGGCGACTGTTTTGCATTACTTTGAAGCAGTAATGGGTTAAGGCTTTATCTTGGTTAAGTGGTATTTGGCCATGCCAGTATTGCAGTCTACCTTCGGTTTTCCCTTTTTCCATATCGATCAACATTTCTTCGTTGTCAGGTTCACAGCGAATGAAAATCGTCGAAATCAGCGTGTCAGCTTCGCTGGCAAGCGTTAGGGTTAGGGTGTGTTCTGAAACCGTTACCCAGTGGGTGTCCTGTCCGTGGTAAAAAAAAGGCTTAGTCATCATTGTTATTCCGCCCTCAGAAGTCGATGTGCCCATTACCTTACTGCTTTTGCCTGAAAATTGAATCCTCCCAAAGCAAAAAATTTAGGCGTAGTTGGGGGCGTAGTATAGAACTGCGAGTGAATCGAAAATATGTAGATAAAAGTGTCAGCCGCAACTAGATAGAGCAGCGGCTGTTAGAGGAATAAGCGATTTCTTTTTTGCGTAGTGGCATGCTATCAACCAATTGGGATATGTGTTGCCAGTTGGTTTGTTCGTTCCAGCGATGCTTTTCCAGCCCATCTTTACCGATCAAAATAGCGGTGTGTGTATCTCGGGATATGTTGTAGAGTTTTTCCAAGCGAACGATGTCTTCCGGGCTAAAGACATCTGTTGGTTTGTTATAGCCGTCTTTGGTCATGACCACCACGACAATATCCCGCTCTTGTAGCATGCAGTCATGCATCAGCGATTCCTTGATAAAGGTATTTACATGCTGATCTTTTTCAGGTGCAAAATACAAAATACTACGGTGATTCCAATGCATAGAATCCGTAGGATAGGACAGGGCGTTAAGACTATAACTAACCAGAATTATCGCCAATAGACTCGTTAACAGCTTACTCATTGTCGTCTTCCTTCCTGATAGTAGGTGGGAAAGCCGGTGATGGCGCTGTAATAATCAGCGCTGCTGCCAATAACTAACGACATTCATGTCGGATTGGATCAAAGGTGCGAGTGTTGTCTCATTGTTGTGCTTATTAGTATATACCTAAGTGACTTAAACGTGCTTGGTTCAGCAAGATGACTTGTATTGTCGACAGGCGGAGGGGGAAAGTAGGGGGTCACCCTACTTTAAGAAACCGTGTATTTCGTCATGTGCTCAGCGACATAGTCGATAAAGACCCGAAGGCGAGCGGGCATGAATTTGGTTTGAGAAAATTGCAGAGCAATGTCGCCTTGGTAGTTGCCCTTGATAGTCCAGTCTGCCAATACTTGCTTTACTTCGCCCTCGGCCAGTGCTTTTTTAATGACAAAATCAGGGAAGATACCGATACCCAAGCCATCCATTACACCACGCAGGCGCATCTGTGAGTGATTGACAGCATAACGGCCCGAGACTGGAATCGTGTGTATCTCTCCATCTTGGACAAAATCCCAAATATGATCAGTCGGTGTTTCACCAAGGTACAGGCAATCGTGCTGTAACAGATCGGTTGGATGGGTAGGGATGCCTCTTTGGTCTAGGTACTCGGGGCTGGCACATAGGCTCAAGCTCACTTTACCCATGTGTTTTAAGACTAACCCTTCGGTTGGTTTTTCCGTCAGGCGGAAAACCACGTCAATTCCTTCAGATATCAGGTCGATATCGCCATCGCGTGCTTTGAGTTTCAACTCGATTTCAGGGTATTGAGTGAGAAACGGCAAAACCATAGGTTGTAGCACAATACTCAAAAAAGCTTTGGGTGCCGCCACTGTGAGCGATCCTGATGGCGTTTCATGCTCAGAGATCGTGAACTCGACAGCTTGCTTGGTCGCTTCCAGTAAGGTGCCGCATTGGTTGTAGATACCTTTACCCGACTCAGTAATGACCAGTTTGCGGGTGGTACGCTCAAGCAACTTGGCTGATAGTGTTTGCTCCAGCCGAGATAGCTGTTTGCTCAGGGCCGAAGGGGTCACTCCCAGCTTTCTTGCTGCTGCAGTGAAACTGCCTTCATCAACGACAATTTTAAATACTGCCAGTTCAGGCATTAAGGCAATAAGTTTATTTGTGTCCATAATTCACGAGACCTTTTCCACGAGAGGGGATAATAGTCTGATCGCTCTTTGATTAGAATGGCTAAAGTTCAAAGATCCTGTGAATTTGCAATAATTGCAGGTAAATCACCTAATCTATAAATGGAAATATTGCTCAAATAGACGGTTTCACCGTGTGTTTGCGCCGGATGTCAATTGGTGACAGCCGGTTGAACGATATTATTGTGAGGAACATCATGTCTGCCGCATTTTATGATCAAATCAATCAGCAAATCGAAGAAGTAAAAGCTGAAGGTCTGTACAAGTCTGAGCGCATTATCACGTCTCAGCAGAAAGCTGCTGTTTCTATCAGTACTGGCGAAGAAGTATTGAACTTCTGTGCGAATAACTATCTTGGTCTTGCTAACCATCCTGATCTTATTGAAGCGGGTAAAGCCGGTATGGATCAGCATGGTTTTGGCATGGCCTCTGTACGTTTTATCTGTGGTACTCAGGACATTCACAAAGAGCTTGAGCAGAAACTATCAACATTTTTGGGTAAAGAAGACACGATTCTTTACACTTCTTGTTTCGATGCCAACGCGGGTTTGTTTGAAACTATTCTTGGCAAAGAAGACGCAATCATTTCTGACTCATTAAACCATGCGTCAATCATTGATGGTGTTCGTCTATGTAAAGCGATGCGCTTCCGTTACTCGAACAACAACATGGAAGAGCTTGAGCAGCAATTGATTGCGGCGAAAGAAGCGGGTGCACGTCATACGCTAATCGTGACTGACGGCGTGTTCTCAATGGACGGTGTAGTGGCTAACCTTCCAGCTATCTGTGACTTAGCCGATAAGTACGGCGCATTGACTATGGTTGATGACTCTCACGCTGTTGGCTTTATGGGTAAAAACGGTGCCGGTACGCACGAATTCCATAATGTTGTTGACCGTATCGACATCATCACGGGTACGCTAGGTAAAGCAATGGGTGGCGCTTCAGGCGGTTACACATCAGGTAAGAAAGAAGTGATCGACTGGCTACGTCAGCGTTCTCGTCCATACTTGTTCTCTAACTCTGTTGCACCTGCGATTGTTAATGCGTCTATCCGCGTTATCGACCTACTAAAAGAAAGTGGCGATCTGCGTGACCGCCTATGGTCAAATGCTGAACAATTCCGTACGCGTATGGAAGCTGCTGGCTTCACGATGGGTGGTGCTGATCACGCGATCATCCCAATTATGCTGGGTGATGCAAAAGTTGCCGCTGAGTTTGCTGAGCGTGCACTTGAGAAGGGTATATACGTTGTCGGTTTCTCTTTCCCTGTTGTACCAAAGGGTCAGGCGCGTATCCGTACTCAGATGTCAGCAGCACACTCTCCAGAACAGCTAGACAAAGCGATCAATGCCTTCATCGAAGTAGGCAAGGACATGGGCATTATTTAATCCCATTATCCAGTAGTTCAAGGGCCAAGGGCTGGCATAGTATCAGCCCTTGCATATCTACCCTGCAGTAGGAACATATAATGAAAATCAAAGCACTTTCCAAACTTAAGCCAGAACAAGGCATTTGGATGACTGAAGTGGACAAGCCTGAGCTTGGCCATAATGATCTACTCATTCGCATCAAGAAAACCGCTATCTGTGGTACTGATGTTCACATCTACAACTGGGATGAGTGGTCGCAAAAGACAATTCCTGTTCCTATGGTTGTCGGTCACGAATATGTGGGTGAAGTCGTTGGCATTGGCCAGGAAGTGCGTGGCTTTGAGATTGGCGACCGTGTATCGGGCGAAGGTCATATCACATGTGGTCACTGCCGTAACTGTCGTGGCGGCCGTACTCACCTTTGCCGCAACACAACTGGCGTTGGTGTAAACCGTGAAGGTGCATTTGCTGAATACCTGGTGATCCCTGCGTTCAACGCATTTAAGATCCCTGAAGGCATTTCTGATGACCTAGCGTCTATCTTCGACCCGTTTGGAAACGCGGTTCATACTGCATTGTCTTTTGACCTAGTGGGTGAAGACGTTCTAATCACCGGTGCTGGTCCAATCGGCATCATGGCGGCAGCGGTTGCTAAGCACGTTGGTGCTCGTCACGTTGTTATCACTGACGTGAACGAATACCGTTTGGATCTTGCTCGTCAAATGGGTGTGACCCGTGCTGTTAACGTGGCTGAAGAGAAACTGGAAGATGTGATGGCTGAGCTAGGCATGACTGAAGGTTTCGATGTGGGTCTAGAAATGTCAGGTGTACCGTCTGCTTTCAACAGCATGCTAACAAGCATGAACCACGGTGGTAAGATTGCACTGCTGGGCATTCCGCCATCAGATATGGGCATCGATTGGACCCAGGTGATCTTCAAAGGTTTGATCATCAAAGGTATCTACGGTCGTGAAATGTTCGAAACATGGTACAAGATGGCAAGCTTGATCCAGTCTGGTCTTGACCTAACGCCAATCATCACTCACCACTACAAGATTGATGACTTCCAGGAAGGCTTTGACATTATGCGTTCAGGTATGTCAGGCAAGGTGATCTTGGATTGGGAATAATTCCTATCGGATAATGAAAAACGGGCTTATTAGCCCGTTTTTTTATATCTCGAATAGTTAGCAAATTGTTTACTACCAAGCTACTTCAATATGCAATCCTGCACCTTAGTGACTGGGTATATAGCTATTGCGCATTAAATTTTCAGTAGCAAAACGTCGCATGGCATATTGCGTATGAGTGCCCCTGCTTCTGAGAAGAACTGAGTAAGCGCATTGGTTCTATGATGACCCATAAGTAATAGGTCAATATTATGCTCCTTTATACTGTGCCGGATTTCGTTTTCTACTACGCCACAGCAAACGAGGTATTTGTGTACGGGCACGTTCATGTTTTGAATTTGTTCTCTCATTGACAAAACTGAAGCATGGTATTCTTTTTGTTCGTACTCGGTTAAATCGATATCCATGATACCAAGGTCGTAATCTTCAAAATCCATATTGACATGAATAATATTAAGTTTGGCATTAGGATACGCCGCTGCAACTTGCTCGGCTTTCTGCAATATAGCTTGAGTGTTATCACCAAGGTCCAGTGCTAGCATGATATTTTTATAATTCATAATGAACTCCACATTTTTATCAGAGACTTTAAAACCAAAGTGATAATGCGATTACTCCTAAAATAAAGTAGAAGCAAAATAACTTATTTATATATTGTTCAATACTTTGATCTTCCACCTATATACCTCACAAACAGAAAATCAGTAATAAAGTAATGGTGAGAAGGGGAGGAAGATAATGTTTAGAAGGTCTTGAACGTTCTACTAAACCTAATGCTAGGGCATCAGCTGCACTCAGTGTGAAGTCAATGTTGTCGCAGTACTCGTCTAATTCATGCATAACCACCTCCAAATCAATAAAGTCAGTTTACTGCTGGAGATGATTAAATAAAAATAAATTAAAGTTAACAGGGGTTCAGTAAGCGTTAACTCTAAATCCAATCATAAATCAACACACCAACGCTGATCCGGTTTGTATAGTGGTCATAGTCGATCAGGCTTTCGCCATAGCCATTGTAATACTGCAGATACAGTTTGACTGTATCATAAACCGGGAATGCCCAACTAAGCTCTACAGCGCCTTTGTTGTCACTAGTGCGAAAATTGTTGCGAAGCAAGATACTCATAAGGTGGCCGTCATTTTTGTAACTTAGACGGTAATTTCCGTATCCGAGGTACTTGTCGATATCAGGATTATCATCGTCATCTGCATCCTCAGGAAGTCGGTACCAAGGTTGCAAAGAAAGAAGAAAATTGCCTTTGGTAAGCTCGAAGTTGGCGTAAATGCGATTCCAACTGCGTGATAACGGCTCTGAGCGGCCATTTGATTGGTGGATCAATCCAAGATCAGTTGCAATAAGCTTGAAGCCAAACAGTTCGTAATTAGAATAGTAGCTAAGGAACACCTCTGGGCTATAGTTGGTTTCTCTAAAAGGTGCCGACTCGCCAGAGTTATAGAGTTGCCACCAAGCAGTTTGGGTATAGCCGAACCATACATCCCAGTTATCTTTGTATAGGTTGTTCCATAACTTAATTTTGCCACTTATCTGAAACTTTACTTCAAGGTTGTCCATTTCAGACCCAGGCCTAAGTTGCTGCCATACTTCCTCATTGGGCTTATCGTTGTAAGAGGCTGGCAAAATATAACTGGGTTCATGCGGGGTTAACCTAAACAGTTTTCTTTGATTGAAGTAGTGACTGATGTCGCTTATCGACATCGCATCTAAATTAAAACTTTCATTATCAGCATTCGTTGTTGATGGAAAACTATCGCTACTATTAGAAAGTTCATCGTAGCAGGTTAAACGGGCTGTATTATCCCTAATTTCGCTACAACTTGTATGAGTATCATTTGAGGCGTGGCCAAACGAAGGTAGGCAAGCCACGAGGGCTAGTACGGGGGGGAACTTAAACATTGCTCATCCTTTAGCAAACTTATTAATAAAACTTAGTTTGAAAAAGAGACCATTACAAAGCGATTTTGTTATAAACGTGAAACATAAATAAACGGGCTGTAAAGCCCGTTTTTATGTTTCACATTACGTTAGTTATTATGAACTATTAGTCGAGCCCGGTATTAACCCAGCATTGCACTCATAGCAACAAGAGCAACCAAGCCGCCCATCATTGGAATAGCGGTACGCTTAACCAGTTCAATTGGTGAGATACCCGCAACACCTGCACACGCAATAACAACACCAGCCACTGGCGAGAATGAGCGGAAGATACCTGAAGACAATTGCATCGGAAGGGCAAATGCCGCTGTCGAGACATTCAAGGTAGATGCAATCTGCGGAGCCAGATCAGCGAAGCTGAAGAAAGGAGCATTACCTGACCCTGATAGAAGTGCTGTCGCACCAATAATAGTAACCATCACGATGATCATCGGTAGATAACCAAGGCCCGCGGTAGAGGTTGCACCCAGTAGCATACTGATAAAGCCAATGGTGCTCAAACCAACAACAAAGGTCTGTGCGGCAATAATCAGCGAGACAACACTCGCAAAAGCTTTGCCCATACCGTCTAGGAACACTTTCAGTGAAGCTGCTACTTTCTTGCCGTCGCGGTTAACAATGAAGTCACACACCATGGCAATGAACAAGCTGGTAAACATCGCTGTGACAACATCAACTTTGATCCATGAGATGGCAAAGCTGCTGAATGTCAAAAGCATTAGCAGAGGAAGAATAGGCAAGATAGCAAACCATTTAGGTGCGGCAACGGTATCTTGATCAACCTCTTTCAATTCATTGGTAATGCCTTTCTCGGCATCTTTTTTGTCAAACCAACGCTGGCAGAAGAAGTGCAGTACAGCAATAACACCCATGACAACCGGGGCAACGATCATCTGGTGGTTAACAAAGTAGGTTGCTGCATCAATGCCGATAACTTCAGCTGCTTTTAGCGAGTTACCTGATGCAGGGCCTAGATCAAGACACGCAGTTGTTGCCAATACAGCGGCAGTAGAAGCCGGAGTACAACCAATACGAACTAGAACTGGGTACATAGCAACAAGCAGAAGCATTGCCAAGCCGACAGCTGATGGAATGAAGATATTGATGATCTGGCCAAGTACGTATGTCAGGGCAAGAACGACATATGGGCTTTTTATCAGCGAGAGTGGCTTAGTTGATACTTGAACCATGGCATTGGCGGCACCAATATGGTTCATGTAGCTAGAAAAGCCAGCTACACTCATGATAACCAAACCGAGGTTGGCTAGGGTTGAAGACGAAAGTGCTTTAATAACAAGGAAAAAGTCAAAAACAACCGTACCGGAAGAATTTGTTCCCGATGGTAAGAAGTCGGTATTACCAGAAGCAACGCCAATTAAAATCATTACTAGACCGGCGGCAAATAGTGCTGCTTGGGTGTTATATTTCTTAACAATCAAAAAACCCGCGCCAAATATGATGGGTAGCGATAGCAATGGGATGAACATATTTATTCTCACATAATATTTATAGGTACAGAATGTTGATGGCTAATTATGGAATGTGTATATAAAGCTTAATAAAGTAAAAGCATCAACAACCTTAGATCAATTTAACATCCCTGTATCAAGTGTTACTCCTGCAACATGTCGATCCATAAATTCCTAACGGACACCTAACATCTGGCTTAACTGCAAAACTATGATGTGAAAGCGTCAACGTATTGGAAATAGACAAGCCTAAATCAATAACTTTAATTATTAGTAACGAATGCCTGGTGCAATCTTACTGAAAATAGGCATTGAAAGGATGTCCATTTCATGTTTGTTGAGACCTAGGTCATATTGAGGTCTGTAACAAAGTATTTCCAGAAATAAATAAATAAATAAGCGTGAATAGAATTAAGTGACTTTAGATAATATAAAAGTGAAATAATAATAAATTACATGAATTGTTTTATTTATATGTTGGTGTTGTTATTGGTGCTGGAAGGTGTACACAATTAAATCACAAGTTACCGTTTTTGTATTACCAGTCTAGTTTATATTCCACTTGTTTATATGCAAGTGAAATAGTGTATTTTTATGCCAGCTGAGCTGGGTGACGGGGTAACGTGTGGGTGTTAGGAAGAATGAAATCTACTCGTGATGAAGCTCACAAAACCTGTTATACTTCGGGCACATGGTGAGGAAGTCGTCTTTATGGCGACTTTTTTATTGCTTGATATACATCATTATTGGAACAGTACATTGATTTCTACAGCTAATATCACGATGCAGTTTGGCGACAAGCCACTGTTTGAGAATATCTCAGTTAAATTCGGTGGCGGTAACCGCTATGGCCTTATCGGAGCGAACGGCTGTGGTAAGTCAACGTTCATGAAAATTCTTGGCGGCGAATTAGAGCAGTCAGGTGGTACTGTTTCACTCGATCCAAACGAGCGTATGGCTAAGTTAGGCCAGGATCAGTTTGCTTTCGAAGAATACTCTGTGGTTGATACCGTTATTATGGGTCATAAAGAGCTTTGGAAAGTAAAAGAAGAGCGTGACCGTATTTACGCATTGCCAGAAATGTCTGACGAAGACGGCATGCGTGTTGGTGACCTTGAGACTGAGTTCGCGGAAATGGACGGTTACTCAGCCGAAGCGCGTGCTGGCGAGCTTCTACTTGGTCTTGGTATTCCTGAAGAGCAACATTTCGGCCTAATGAGTGCAGTTGCACCTGGCTTGAAAGTTCGTGTTCTTCTGGCTCAGGTATTGTTTGCAGATCCTGAAATCATGCTTCTTGATGAACCAACGAACAACTTGGACATTCATACAATTAGCTGGTTGGAAGAGATTCTGTTGGCGCGTAACTGCACTATGATCATCATCTCGCACGACCGTCACTTCCTAAACAGTGTTTGTACCCACATGGCTGACTTAGATTACGGTGAACTTCGCCTGTTCTCTGGTAACTATGATGAGTACATGATCGCAGCTGAACAAGCTCGTGAACGTCTACACGCTGATAATGCGAAGAAGAAAGCACAGATGGCCGAACTACAAACGTTCGTAAGCCGTTTCTCTGCTAACGCATCTAAAGCAAAACAAGCTACGTCGCGTCAAAAGCAGCTAGATAAAATTCAATTAGACGAAGTGAAAGCATCTAGTCGCCAATCACCGTTTATCCGATTCGATCAGGAAAAAGAGCTTTTCCGTAACGCATTGGAAGTAGAAGGCTTGAAGCAAGGCTACGAGGATAACATCCTCATCAACGGCGTTAAGATGCTGGTTGAAGTAGGCGAGCGTATTGCAATCATCGGTGAAAATGGTATTGGTAAATCGACGCTGCTGAACACCCTTGCAGGTGCGATGGAGCCGATGGATGGTATGGTTAAGTGGTCAGAAAACAATAACATTGGTTTCTACGCTCAGGACCATAGCGCTGACTTTGCAGAAGATATCACGCTGCTTGAGTGGATGGGCCAGTGGAAAAAAGAAGGTGATGACGAGCAAACCGTTCGTGGCATTCTTGGTCGTATGTTGTTCTCACAAAATGACATCAAGAAGTCTGTAAAAGTGATTTCTGGTGGTGAGCAGGGTCGTATGCTATTTGGTAAGCTGATCATGCAAAAACCAAACATTCTTCTGATGGATGAACCAACCAACCACATGGACATGGAATCTATCGAAGCACTGAACCTGGCACTTGAAAACTTCAAGGGCACACTATTGTTCGTTTCTCACGACCGTCAGTTTGTTTCTTCGATTGCAACGCGTATCCTTGAAATTACCAAAGATGGTGTAGAAGACTTCCACGGTACCTATGAAGAGTACCTAGCGAAGAAAGGTCTTGTTGGCTAATCCCCGATTAGTTGAAGCTTGATTTTAAAAGCCGCCTTTTTATGGCGGCTTTTTGTTATATATAGCGATGAGACGCTTAGTACGTTTCATCCTAGTAGGAAGAAGGAAAAAGTATGAAGATTTGGGTCGATGCCGACGCTTGTCCGAATGTTGTTAAGGAAATTTTGTTCCGTGCTGCCAATCGGGTAGGGGTTGCTGTGACATTAGTCGCTAACCAGTATATCCGTGTTCCACCTTCACCGCATATCAAATCGATTCAGGTTGAATCTGGATTTGATGTTGCTGATAACTATATTGTGCAGCAGTCAGAGCCAGGCGATCTTGTAATTACCGCAGATATCCCACTGGCCGATGAAGTGATCACCAAAGGTGCTCATGCGTTAAATCCACGCGGTGAGATGTACACTAAAGACACCATCAAGCAACGTCTTCAGATGCGTGACTTTATGGAAACCATGCGAAGCTCTGGTGTGCAAACCGGCGGTCCTGCGCCACTGAATCAGACGGATAGGCAGAATTTCGGTAATAAGCTTGATGCATTTTTAGCGAAGAACCATCGTAAATAGGATCCTGTAAATAGCTCCAGCTGTTTATTGCTTAGTGGCTGGTATTTAATATCAAGGTTGGTATTAAGTGCTTGAAATGGTGAGGTTACTCCTTAGCCTCACTGTTATTGTCTGATGCTTACTCTTCCTTTTTATCACTTTTATCCTCTATCGCTGTTTTTTCAGCGTTAGCTTTCTCTTCGTTTTCCTTTTGTTCTTGCTCTTCTTTTTCTTTCTGGGCTTCTTGCTCATCTAGAATGGCTTTAGGCGTCGATTTTTCTTTCTTCGCTATGCGGTACGCCATGGCGAGCCCAAAAGAGGATTTCTCATCTGTCACCAGTTCTTCTAGCGCTTTGCTATCTACTTGATCGAATTGTCCCATTTCACTGGCTGTGAGTTTGGATTTTCCGATCACTTCATCGTCAGGTAGATCAACCATGATGGTGGCAGCTTCCGTAAGGGCAGTGGCATATTCTTCGGGATCATTGAGATCATAATCGGAAATTTTCATATGTTGGCGGACTTCAAGCGCCCAATTTAATGCTAGGAATGGAACGGCGGCTGTTTTATTGTCCTTACCATTGGGTTTTGGTGACGTGTAGCTAATTCCATTGAGAAAATGAACTAATGAAAGGTACTTGTCGTGCTTAAGCTGTTTCATCCCGATGTATTCGGGGAGGTCTTTTGTTTTTATTTTTTCCCCTTTCTCGTTGACTAGCCACACTTCGTTATCATTATTCATTTCTGCCCAGAAGTCATCGCCAGAACCCAATAGGTTATGATTTACTTTGACCGTAATAGGAACGCTAGTGCCGCCATTTGGCATCCCCCAGAATGTTGACAGTATGGTTAACCCTTCAGTCAGGTAGAGAATACCCTCCTCAGGGCCGACGACAACGGCGCTTAACGCATCCTTGTTCTGCGCCATCTTACCGGAACATTGATAAGTCTCTGGGTCTGTCGGCATGGAATTTTCATCCCACTTTTTTACCGCTTTAGCACCATTTAACCGACAAAGATCGTTGTACATGTTTTTTAAATCAGCTTTGTAGCGCTGAAGGTTGGCATAGATTTGGTCATAGTTTAGAACGGCTTGGGTTGGCAGCAATTGATCAAGAGTGACAGTAATGGTGTCACCGTTTTCAAGCTCGCTGTAATTGACCTTTTCGGCATGCGTCGGAAAAGGGGTACAAATAATTGCACTAAGAATAAGAGAGCAAAAACGCTGACGATACATATACACTGCCTCTAACCATTTTTTACAACAGTTTAGCAAAGCTGAGCCGATCAATTTGTTTCATCAGTGAGTGGAGGGGGGACAGCAGACAAAATTGACTGCTGTACCTAATGTGGAAAGTGCAGAAAAGCGTTTAAATACCTAGTTCGTCGAGTAGGTCCTGATCTACGTTTGCAGCTGTTGCCGTTGATTTGGCAGGCGAACGAGAGCCACTTTGCGCTGCCTCGATGATACGGTCGGGGTCGCACTCCTCATGCTGGTCAAACTCTTCCAACTGAATGAACTCTGTTTTATCCATAGCCAGCTCTAAGTAGAAGATATTATTTTTCTCGGTCGTGAAACTGACTCGTCGGGCCTGCGGACGATCAAGGTTGGTATCAACTGATAACAGTATCTGCTTGTTCAAAGCTAACATTTTAGGTTGGTTCTGAGTAATCGATACTTGTAACTCACGGCGGATTTTTCCGGTGAAATCACCAACAACCTGATTCATTAACTCACCCAGTACATCAGCGACTTCGTCGGATGAGTGATGGATGGCGAGCTCATCAGCCGACATGCCCATTTTCAGCATATAGTCTTGATAGAGCTCCAAAGCTGCCTGATGTGAAAAGTTGGTTACAACAAGCCCGGTAAAGCCACCATCAAACAGAACAAAACACCCGATATCAGGTTTAAGGCTTGTTTTATTGATCTTTTGCACCATTGCCGAGTAGCTGACTGGGCTATCTGTTGCAGATGACAGCACGGAGGCAAAGGATTGGCAAAGTTTTAGCAGGATATCGTCGGTAGTGATGACTTTGGTCTTTTTCATTGAGCTTTAGTGTTCTTAGGGAAAGAACGGAAGTGTGGCATTAAAAGCGGAGAATTGCACAGGAAATGGCTTAGGGGGTTGACGTAGTTCACTTTTTTACCCATAAGCCATACATTATTCATTGTTGAGCAATGTGATGAGTTATGCGAACCGCTGCTCTAGGTATTGGATGATATCGTTTGACTCATACATCCAGGTTACTTCGCCTGACTCGCTTTCAATGCGTAGGCAAGGTACTTTGCGCTTACCGCCGCCATTGAGTAGCGTTTGTTCATGACCAGGCTGCTTGGCATCCACTGTTTCTAGCGGAAGGTTCATTTTTTTTGCTGCACGGCGTACTTTGACACAAAATGGACAGGATTCGAATTGGTAAAGTGCCATAGATTTGAGCTCTTTGTTTATTCGTTGTTGTTCTTCTTGAGCACGCTGTTGTGGCTTTGGAGAGAAAACTGCGTTAAGTAATAGAATAATCTTGCCAAGGATCAGGCGAATAATTTTCATTGTGATAATGTCCTTTTGATATATTGTTTTTGTATCATACCTGTTAAACAAAATGCAAAAAACCACACTAATAGAATGGCTAATATACATTGCATCATGTTATTGCTAACTTGTTGAATTTATATACGTCCAGCAAGTTTCACAAAAAGCGATCCATGTCACTAAGTGGATAATTTAATCAAGCCAATAAATATCAATTACAAATAAAGGCGTTATCATTATTGCTGGTGGTGAGCAATTTAGGTCATATCTTTGTGTCGCATAATAAAACAGTATTAATCTGTGATGATTCACGGCTCGTGCACCGAGCCATGCAGAAGTTTTTCCGGGAATTCAGCGACGTTACTTTGTATTTTGCTGATAACGGTAAACTCGCATTGGATTGCCTGGCTAATAACGATATCGATGTGATGTTTCTTGATTTGACGATGCCGGTATTGGATGGTTTTGGTGTGTTACAGCAACTGCCCGTCAATAATTATCCGACAAAGACGATTGTGCTTTCTGCTGATGTACAACAACAGGCTATAGAGCGTTGTGTTGATGCGGGGGCGAATAACTTTCTTGCCAAACCATTTTCGAGACCACAACTATCCGCCATCTTAAAGAAACTAGGTATTATTTTTAATAATAGCGAACAGCCTATACCCCAAACATACGAACACGATTCGAATAACACCACCAATGAGAGTGATTATCTATACCAGTTTAAAGAAGTCGCCAATATTGCCTTAGGTAAAGGAGCGGCCATTATTTCAGATCACTGTGGGGAGTTCATCACTATGCCACTGCCCAATGTCGCAATGTTAGGGGGCGGGGAGCTGGAAATGATGATTAGCAACCAGATCCAGCGGCCTGACTCAACACCGATTGCTCAGCGGTTTGTCGGGGGTGGCATTCATGGGGAAGCATTGGTGTGCTTATATGGTCAAGATATCACTTTGTTTGGCAAACGACTGGGGTTCAGCACATTCAACGGCAAACACAGTGAAGTCATGACTGACATTGCCAACTTAATGGTATCTGCTTTTCTGGTGTCCTTGTCTGAGCAGATGAACATTCCTTTTTCTATTCGACAACCTATTTGTCTTGAAGAGTATATGGTCAGAGGGGTTAGTGACACAGCTAATAATGACCTATTTACCATTGAGTACAGTTACCAATCTGAAAATCTGGACATGGCCTGCGATGTATTGTTGATGATGGATAATGACTCGACGCGAGTTATCAGACGTTTTATGGAGACCTTATCGTGAAATATCTCGAGAGTTTATCTGATTTCCATCTTACTGCGCAGCTAATCGATAACATTGATGCGGGAGTCGTGATGCTCGATAGGGATTACCGAGTCATGACCTGGAATACTTTCATGCAGGCTTATAGTGGGATCAGTGCTGATCAAATTATGGGAAAAAGCCTTTTTGAGGAAATGCCGGATTTACCGCAGGAATGGTTACAAAATAAAATCCAGTCCACATTTAAGCTCGGGACACGATCTTTTACCAGTTGGGAAGATAGGTCTTATATTTTTAACTTCACTAACTTTAGTCCTGTGACGGGGGGGATGACAGCCATGTATCAAAACATGACGCTGACTCCGCTAAAGTCGCTAGATGGTGAATACCGACATATTTGTTTAACCATTACCGATGTCTCGGATATTGCGAAAAGTAAGACGCACCTAAGAGAAAGCAATGCACAGCTGACACATTTGAGTATCACTGACAAGTTGACCCAATTGCATAACCGTGGGCATTGGGAGTCATGTTTGGCCAATGAGTTTGACCATTGCCGCCATAGTCAGAGCGCGGCGAGTTTGGTGATGTTCGATATTGATCACTTTAAAAAGGTAAATGATACTTTTGGCCATATCGCCGGTGATGCAGTGATTAAGTCGATATCCAGTATATTGAAAAAAGCAAAACGTCAGTCTGATATGGCAGGTCGATACGGGGGCGAGGAGTTTGGAGTGATCCTTCCAGGTACAACGGCGGAATTAGCCCAGTATTTTACCGATCGGTTACGAAAACGAATAGAAGAGTCGTTAGTGAAGGTAGATGTTCGGGATATCCAAGTAACGATCAGCTTAGGTGTTTGTGAATGGGCTCCTTGGATGAGTTCGTATGAACAGTGGCTGGAATGTGCCGATAGTGCTCTGTATCAATCCAAGCGGCAAGGGCGAAACCGCTGTACACTCTACCAGCCAACAACGGAACAATGTGCTGCTATGCGTGGTACCTCATAGATACTTAAGGGGAAAATCATAATTTCACCTATATTATCAGGCTGTTTTGTCATAAGATATTCTACAAATTTTCCTTTAAGCTATTACCGATAACAGGTGTACGCTGCTTAAACGGTAATTGTAAATGTTAGTTAAGAATCAACGGAAGAGTAGATAGGATTATGGTTGTAGAATCTGAGGGTTATCACGCGCTTATTGAGTACTTTACAGAGCACCTTTCTCTGTTTGAAAACGCTGAGGCAGAAGGCTGTGAAGAGACGGTTGAAGACGTAGTAACAGATATGATCGCAACCAATTTGATGACCGTTTTTGCGCAAAATCCTGATCTCGAAGCTGACTTTCGCTTTAAGTTAATGCAAGAAGCCGATGCGGTAATGGAAGACTTAAGCGAGGTGCTTGCTGGTGCTTGGAACCGTTGCCCAACCAATGAGCAAGTACGTTTTCTCGAAGATTATGTTGGGCTTGTCAAAAACCTCTTTGACAGTGCGATAAGCCGATAAGCCAGCGAAGCAGCATTGCGCTGCTTTTTTGTTTAACTGCATCGATGTAAAAATATCCCTCCTGAGTGTTTAATGCTCTGATTAGTAAGAGCTGTCGTTAAATTCATTGATATTATTGATGAAACTGATGGCTGAAATCTAATTGTCATATTTATTGAGTAAGTTTGCCATCAAATGTCCGGCCCAATTTATATGAAATAACAACATGAAGTTATTTCGTTGTTGTTTTATGGCTGACATATAACCCCACGATACTGGCTGAACTTAATCAGGGATATGATCAGCATGAAAAACCAGCAGCGAGTTAAATCGCGTCTTTCCATCGTTGCCTCTATTCAAATTGTCTTTGTGTTATTGGTCACAACCGGTGGCTTTCTTTCCTATTTTGGGAATAACGGCCTAAAAAACGTCGCACAAGAATTTGAGGTTCTTAGCCTTCAAGCACTACCAGTAACAATGAATAGCAGTGTCATTGTTCGGTCTTCCTTGCAATCAGCCCAACGTCTGGGCGAGATGGTCAATAGTTTATCGGTTGAACAACTTGATACTGCCCATCAGTCGTTTGTTGACGAGCAGCAAACGATGACCACCGCCTTGAATGAATTGCAACGATTGGCCGATAGAAATCAGTTAGGTTGGTTGATGAATGATATTCGGATACTTGCCACTCAAGCTGAACAAGTTGGAGCAACAGCAGCAACTCTGTACCAATCTCAGCAAGACATCCTGGTTAATCAAAGCAAGATAGAGTCAGACAAGGCCATGATGAACTACGCAGTATCTTCCGTCAGGGCTGAGATGAGCCGTGTTGGTATGGCAATTTTCGCTGATAATCAGGATGGGGTTAATCACGTTACCAATTTCGTAAATCATTCATTGGAAATGGCCAGTCACTTAATGGCATTGATGCTGGAGCGAGATATATCGAAAGCCGAAGGGTTTGTTCACAGTCTAGTAAGTACAAATCTTTCGGGGATGAACTACGCATGGCGGGAAATGAACCGCATCGACGCGAGTTTCTCTGAGTACACCAGTATTCTCGTACCGTTTACAATGGTGAAAGAACTGTTTGAGGATTCTGGTATTGTCTCCCTGCAGCTGAGCACCTTGGCCCTGCAGGCGGAGCAAGCAGCCCAAGTACAAGATGCCCAGCAACAAATTGCGTCAATGGCTAACCAAGTTAATACGCTGACCGATGGTGCCAATAGATTAGTTGAACAAGGTGAAGCCGGAGTTATTCAAGCTAGCGAAAATGCGATGGCATTATTCATTACCTTCAGTATCGCGGGCTTGGTGGTTGCTGTCCTTTCCAGTGTTTGGATTAGCCAATCGGTAAAGCGTTCACTGCAAAAAATTGACCGAGTGGTTAAGGCAACGAGTAAAGGTGACCTAACCGTTAAGGCAACGCAGGACGCACCTAAAGAGTTTGCTGTGTTAGGTGGCTTGCTTAACCAATCTAACTTTAACAACAGCCAAACACTCGGTCAGTTGGTCGATAACAGCCATCAGCTAAGTACGGCCTCGGAAACCAGTCAGAAAGCGGCCTCACAGTCCCGTATTGCGATTAAAGAACAAAGCGATGAGCTGACGGCTATCGCTACCGCTATCACTCAGCTTGAAGTATCAATCAAAGAGATTGTTGCTAGTACTTATGAATCTGAGCAAGAAGCCAAGCAAGCGAACGATATGGCCCAGCAAGGGGTTGATATTATCGATGAAAGTACGTCTCGTCTGCGTATGCTGGACGAGCGGTTTGCTGTTAACGAAACACGCATGAAAGAGTTAGATAGTCACGTCGATAAAATTACCGAAGTCGTGGCGTTGATCAGTGCGATTGCAGACAATACCAATTTACTGGCGCTGAATGCCGCGATAGAAGCAGCCCGTGCGGGTGAGCAGGGCAGGGGGTTTGCTGTCGTTGCCGATGAAGTACGTAAACTAGCCAGTGAAACTAATATGCAAACAGCTTCAATTCGAACCACCATTAGCGAGCTTCACCAAGCGGCAAAAGATGTGAATGATGCAATGGTGGTTAGCCGAGAAGAGATGACATCATCGATTGATTTAAGCAGTGAGGTTCAGGCTTCAATCCATCAAATCAAATCCATTGTTGTGAGTATCAGTGACAAGGTGATCGCGATTGCAGCCGCAACCCAGCAGCAGGAAAATGCATCTGTGGAAGTGGGGCACAGTGTCGAGCAGGTGTCGTTGAAAGCCCAAACCAATAGTCGAGAACTTAAGACGCTGGTTGAGCAGGCTGGTAGGGTATCGGATGTCGCCCACAAGCAGCAGGACTTGTTGTCTAGGTACCGACTACAGTCCTGAAAGTGAATTTTGATCTAGCTTGGGTATACAAACGCCAGTAGAATGCTGGCGTTTTTTGTTTTTAGGTAAAGCTGTTATGCGTATCCATGCTGTCCATAAGTTATATGATGAGCGCCTTGCTCGCTCTACTCGTCCGTTCCTTGCTCGCGGTGGTAAAGTAGAGCGCTGCTTATTCTGTATGTTACGCAAACATTTGTGTATTTGTTCCAGCAAGCCGGAAATTTCATCCAACGCTGCCTTTTTGTTGGTGATGTATGACGACGAGGTTCTCAAACCTAGTAATACAGGCCGTTTAATAGCTGATTTGTTTGAAGACACCCATGCCTACATTTGGTCACGGACAGAGCCAAATCCTGAGATGCTTGCCTTAGTGGAAGATCCGCAGTGGCAGCCATACGTCGTTTTTCCCGCTGAATATGCGGCTCCTGAGCGTGTTGCTGAGCGAGTTGAGATTGAATCGGGTAAGCGACCGTTGTTTATTATGCTTGATGGTAGTTGGGCTGAAGCCAAGAAGATGTTCCGCAAGAGCCCATACTTGAATCGGTTCCCAGTACTTTCTATAAATCCGGAAAAGCCCTCTCGCTATAAGGTACGTGAAGCCTCTAAGGAAAATCAGTTAGGGACCGCTGAAGTCGCTGCTCGTATTGTTGATCTCTATGGGGAGCAAAAAAATGCCGATGTATTGGATTTGTGGTTCGATGTATTCCGCGAAAGCTACATGACCGGTAAGTTGAACCGGGTATTACCAGACGACAATGCAATCAGCCAGTTACATGAGTACATGGGAAACTATGCTTAACTGCACGTCGAATGTAAAAGAGTATTGCACTGTCTTATAATTATGCAGTTTATTGATGTTTCTTTCAGCAAACGCGATAGGTAGCACCATACTAACCTGTTAAATCTGCACCTCGTCACAGTCTGTAGGTGTAGATGTGTGGATAATTTTTTCAGTTTTGTTTTTTTACTATTTTTTGGAGTGCAGGATGTACTACGGCTTTGATGTGGGTGGAACCAAAATTGAGTTTGGCGCGTTTAATGAAAAACTTGAACGCGTAGCCACTGAACGTGTACCAACCCCAACTGGCGACTATGAGCTGTTAGTTGAGACTATCGCAAGTCTGGTCAATAAATATGATGCAGAGTATGGTTGCGAGGGAACTATCGGTTTAGGTCTACCGGGCATGGAAGATGCCGATGACGGTACTGTTCTCACGGTTAACGTACCTGCGGCAAAAGGCAAGCCGCTGCGTAAAGATCTTGAAGCGAAAATTGGTCGCTCGGTCAAAATTGAAAATGATGCAAACTGCTTTGCACTGTCTGAAGCGTGGGATGAAGATCTACAAGATGAGCCATCAGTATTAGGCTTGATTTTGGGTACCGGTTTTGGTGGCGGCTTTATTTACGAAGGTAAGGTGTTCTCTGGTCGTAACCACGTTGCTGGTGAAGTGGGTCATACCCGTCTACCACTCGATGCATGGTTCCATTTAGGTGACAATGCACCGTTGCTTGGTTGTGGTTGTGACAAGAAAGGCTGTTTGGATAGTTATTTGTCTGGCCGTGGTTTCGAGCTGCTTTATGCGCATTACTACGGTGAAGAGAAAAAAGCGATTGAGATCATCAAAGCGCATGCAGAAGGTGAAGCCAAGGCTGTTGAGCACGTAGAGCGTTTTATGGAGCTACTTGCGATCTGTTTTGCAAACCTATTTACTGCAACCGACCCACATGTCGTGGCACTTGGTGGTGGTCTTTCAAACTTCGAGTTGATTTACGAAGAGATGCCAAAGCGTATTCCAAAGTATCTGCTGTCTGTGGCGAAGTGCCCTAAGATCATCAAAGCAAAACACGGTGATTCCGGCGGTGTACGCGGTGCTGCATTCCTGAATATTAAGTAAGACATATACCCTTGTTACTGGGGTATAAACTGCCGTTACTATTCGCTAATTCAAAAGCACCGCTCTGCGGTGCTTTTTTATCGTTTCACACTTCACTCGCTTTTTTGCTAAAATCCCGCTTCTTTTGAAAATTGTCGGTATTTTACATGTCTTTCCAATCACTGGGGTTGAATAACCAACTCGTCGAAAATGTTTCTTCACTCGGTTTTGAACAGCCAACACCAGTACAGCTTCAGGCTATCCCCGAAATATTAGCAGGTCACGATGTGCTGGCTGGTGCTCAAACGGGGACCGGAAAGACTGCTGCCTTTGGACTTCCGTTGATTCACCGCTTACTAGAAAGTGACGTTGAAACTCAAACCAAGCAGGTCAAAGCGTTGATTCTGACGCCTACTCGAGAACTAGCACAACAGGTTTTCGACAGCTTATCGTTGTACGCAAAGAATACCCCCCTGAAGGTTGCTGTTGCTTACGGTGGAACCAGCATGAAAGTGCAGGTAAAAGCGTTGGAATCTGGAGTTGATATTCTTGTTGCGACCCCTGGACGATTGCTTGACCATGCGCATGTCCGTACGGTTGATCTCAGTAAAATCAGCTATCTGGTTTTGGATGAAGCCGATCGCATGTTGGATATGGGGTTTATTGATGATATCAAACGTATTCTTAAGCGGATGCATGTTGAGCGCCAGACGGCTTTTTTCTCTGCGACATTTGGCAAACAAGTGAAAAAGCTCGCTTTTGATATTTTGGATGATCCCAAGTTGATCGAAGTGACGCCAAGTAACAGTACGGCGGTTACTGTTGAACAAATGGTTTATCCGGTCGATAAACACCGTAAGAGCGAATTACTGGCTTACCTCATTGGTTCTCGAAATTGGCAGCAAGTGTTGGTATTTACCAAAACTAAACAAGGGTCAGACGAACTTGCAAAGGAGCTGGGCAAAGACGGCATCAAAGCGGTGTCCATCAATGGTGATAAGAGCCAGGGGGCACGCCAGCGCGCGCTGGATGACTTTAAATCGGGTAAAGCTAGAGTTCTGGTTGCAACAGATGTCGCTGCTCGTGGTATTGATATTGAACAGCTCGAGTATGTTATCAATTACGAGATGCCGTTCAAAGCCGAAGATTATGTACACCGAATAGGCCGTACTGGCCGAGCGGGGCAAACAGGCCATGCGATATCTCTGATGAGCCTTGATGAAGAGTGGGCTCTGCGTGCCATTGAAGAGTTACTCGATACAAGACTGCCTCAGCAATGGTTAGAAGGGTATGAACCAGACCCTAACTACGAGCCGCCTGAAAATCGCCGTCGTGGCCGTTCAAGTGATAAACGCCGGGCTAAGGCTAAATCCCAAATTCACAAAAACCGGGGTCAGAACAGGACTCGGAAATAGCAATAAAAAGAATGTTTTTGCAACGAAAAATAAGCATCACTTATAGTGGTGCTTTTTTGTGTCATGAAGGGAACTTTATTGAGGTTATACACTTAATGTCGTGACTGAATACATGATTTTCAGATATTATTTTTCTCTGATAATTTAGATTCTTGGTAAAGGCTATCTCATCTGCTAGTGTGCCTGTTTGTGTTTCATCGCCAACATGTTGCTGCCCGTGATAGGTAGGCTTGATCATTCGTATTCGTAGGTATTCCGTGGACAAATTAAGACGACGTATACGAGTAGCGGCTTATTTTCTGCTAACGTTTTCATTGTTTACTTTTCTTTTTCATTATTTCGGTGGGTTTGATCAGGAGCTCAGTATCAATGCAAGGAATGCGGCGTATTTGAATATTGACGATAGCGCACAGGATGGTAACAGCAAATCAAGTCTTGATTACAATGGCAAGGCGATTGCACTTAATTGTGAAATCGGTGACAAGGGAAAATGGCCGTTTTGTGAGATATCGCTGTCATTGGGTGACAACCTAAATGGGGTGGATTTATCTTCATATCATTCAATCGGTATTGATGTTGATTACTATAGCCTGAACGATGATGAGCGCCTTCGTATCTATCTACGTAACTATGACTCAGAATACTCTACCTCCGATGACCCTGTGTCTTATAAATTTAATGCCATAGAATTTGCGCCAGGTGTGGGGAATGGACTAAAAGTCATTCCATTGAAGTCGTTTCAGGTATTATCTTGGTGGATTGCTGATTACGAAGTACCTATTGAAAACTCTGGAACTCAATTTGACAACATCATTCAAATTGAAATTGCGACGGGTAGTTATATCAAGCCTGCGCATTACTCTATTCGGTTAAATCGGCTTGTGTTTTATGGGCATTGGTTGTCGGAAGCGTCTTTATTGCGGATTAACATCTTGATGTGGGGCTTGGCAGCCATTTATTTCTTGATTGCAGAGCGACGTCGTCTTGCCGAGCAGGTGAGTGAAATGGGGGCAAAGTCAGAGTACCTCAAACAAGCCAATCAGCATCTCTATCAAGAGTCTTTGGCATTTAAGGAGTTGGCTTTTACCGACAACCTGACAGGGACACAAAATCGCCATGCAGTGGATCGTTGGCTACGAGATATCGTCGATTTCTCCCAACGAAACTGCCACGCTTTGTCGATGGTCTATATCGATATCGATTTTTTCAAGAAGATTAATGACTCTTTGGGACACCACGGTGGCGATGAAGTATTAAAGGAATTCGGCAGGGTATTAAACTTACGCTCTAGAAAGACCGATGTCGTTGTACGTTGGGGCGGAGAGGAGTTTATTATTTTTTGTCCTGCAACCAACCTGCGAGGAGCGAAAGAGTTTGCTGAAGTGGTCAGGATGATAGTTGAAAGTTATCAATGGGCGAACGGGCTTTATATTACCTGTAGTGTTGGTGTGACCGAATATATTCCCGGAGAGAAAATCGAAGACTTTATCCAGCGAGCCGACAGTGCGTTGTATAAGGCGAAAAAGCAGGGAAGGAACCGGGTAGAGGAAGCGACGGTATAGCGGCATTGTTAGATAAAACCAGCAACAAGGCTGCTGGTTTTATCTATGGTCATTTTTTACAGTGTTTGATGGCGTTCTCCAGCAATTCTGTCGCCGTTTGGTGGCACTCTGGCAGTTCTATATCCGTCTTGTTAACGGGGGTGATACGCTGTCCCCATTTAATGACTGCTGCCCCCCAAGTCAGGCCTGCTCCGAATGCGGCCGATAAAATGGTATCACCAGCTTTTATTCGTCCTTGTTCAACGGCTTCGCATAGTGCGATAGGCACAGTGGCCGCCGATGTATTGCCGTACTTGTGGATATTGATAAAGGCTTTATCCTGAGGGATACCCGCATGGTCGCACAGCGCTTCAATTATGCGTTGGTTTGCTTGGTGGGGAATGACAACATTAATATCGTCTTGGGTTAAGTTCGCACGCTGCAATACGGTGTTTGCAGCGGTACCCATACCACGTACCGCGCGGCGGAAGATTTCTCTGCCAACAAAATTAAAGGCAAAATGCCCAGCGTCGGGGTTGAAACGATCCATGGCCGTACCAAATTCGGGGATGGCAAGAACATCTCTTCCTTCAGGGTCACACCCCAATTGTGCATCAAGTAGCCCTGAATGTTGCATTGAACGGCTTAAGACCGCAGCACCAGCTCCGTCACCAAATAGTACGGCAGTGTCGCGCTGGCTCCAGTCGAGATACCATGAAAGGCGTTCAGCGCCAACAACCAGAACATGCTGATAGTTACCGGCCTGAATCATTTTGGTCGCCGTTTCCAGGCCATAAAGAAACCCTGTGCATGCCGCATTCATATCAAAGGCGGCTGCTTTGGTTGCTCCCAGATCGAGTTGCACTTTAGATGCGATATTAGGCACTAAGGTGTCTGGAGAGCAAGTTGCAATAATGATTAAATCTAACTCGGATGCATCCACTCCGGCGGCGGCAAGCGCCCTAGCGCCAGCAACACGAGCCAAATCCGAGGTGTTCACATGACTGATTCGTCTTGATTCGATACCCGTACGAGTTCGTATCCATTCATCTGAGGTTTCAACAAATTGGCTGAGCTCATCATTACTGAGTTCAGTAGGAGGGAGGCACTTGCCCCATCCGGTAATTTCCGCGTAGTACATAGCGTCACTCGTAATTATTATTCAACCTAACCAAAATAAACTACAACTGATTGTTAACACAAGGTATATGGTCTGCTTACATACAGATATTGTGGTTATGTGTGACATAAGTATTTGATAAACTATTTATACCCAAGTAACTTCAAGCTGCGGGGGTATATAGTCAATAACCATAAGGAAATAACCAATGATTCGTTTGGGTGTAATCGGTACTAACTGGATTACGGATCGCTTTATCAGCGCCGCATTGTCAACCGGTCACTACCAGTTGACAGCGGTTTATTCCCGAACCCAGGACAAAGCGTCGGAGTTTGCCAGCCAGTATGGTCAAGTCGAATGTTATGACTCGCTAGATGATCTTGCAAATAGTGATGTGATAGATGCGGTATACATCGCCAGTCCTAATTCACTGCATGCACCTCAGGCCAAAGTGTTTATTAATGCGGGTAAACATGTAATTGGCGAAAAGCCGTTGGCATCGAATATTACTGAAGTTCAAGAACTCGTTGCACTTGCTGCTGAAAAGCAAGTGCTATTGTTCGAAGCAATGGTTGCGACATATGTTCCTAACTTTGAAGTTATTAAGAAGGCGATACCTAGACTTGGGCGGCTACGTAAGGTTTATTTGTCGTATTGCCAGTATTCATCTCGATACCAGAAATACCTCAATGGAGAGAACCCAAACACATTCAACCCGGCATTCTCTAATGGTTCGATAATGGACATCGGGATCTACCCACTAAGTTGTGCTATTGCACTTTTTGGCGAACCGGGCAGCATGACGGCACAGGGTTGTTTGTTGGATTCAGGTGTCGATGCGCATGGAACTTTGGTCCTGCATTATCAAGACTTCGATGTCACTATTGCCCATTCCAAGGTCAGCGATGGCTTTATTGCAAGTGAGATACAAGGCGAGCAGGGTACGTTGTTGGTTGATTTCATTTCCCAGTGTCGTGGTGTTAAATTGTGCCGCCGGGATGAGCCAGAAGTCGACCTGTCTGTTGAGCAAGATGAAAATACAATGCGTTATGAAGCCGAAGAGTTTGCCCGCTTATTTCATGCTGGTACTGTTACTCATGACGGTCTTATTCGTAGCCAAATAGTCAGTGCTATTACAACACAGGCTCGTGCGATTATAGGTGTACGTTTTCCGGCGGATGAGCAGTAAAACTAAACAGAGTAGCAATGAAAAAGGGTGGTCATAGGACCACCCTTTTTTTATTTAAGTTTGATTACCAGAACAGGTAGGCAAGGGCAGAAAGTACCGCGATGCAAAGCACGTTCAAATATATACCAACCTTCATCATGTCGGACTGTTTGATGTGTCCAGACCCAAACACAATGGCATTCGGAGGCGTCGCAACAGGTAGCATGAATGCACAAGAAGCAGCGACGGCGATTAAGGCAGATAGAATAACGGGTGAAACGCCTAGTGCCTCGGCGACTGTTGCAAACACTGGCACCAATAGCGCTGCACTTGCGGTGTTGCTGGCGAACTCGGTGAGGAAGACCACGAAGCCTGCAATGACCAAGATAGTGAAGAATAGTCCCGCTTGCTCTAGGAAACCACTAAGGCTGTGTGCCAAGAACACGCTTGTGCCAGTAGCTTTTAGTACATTACTCAGACAGATACCACCACCAAACAGAAGCAATACGCCCCAGTCTGTTGATTTCTCGATATCTTTCCACTGAACCACGCGTGATGCACCAAGCATGACGATAGCTGACAGTGCAACCAGCGTATCGAAACTTTTTATTCCACCGAGCATACCATTGATTGGTTTGCTGAGAATCCAAAGCATGACTGTAATACCGAAGATGACTAACGTTGCCAGCTTGCTGTTATTCCACTCGACAGGTTTGTGGTCAAGTTCAAAGGTGTGGTTAAGGTTTGGCTTCAACATAAAGTAAAGTAGAGCAACCGTAATAGGTAACAATACAATAGACACGGGCAGGCCAAATGCCATCCACTCCGTAAAGCTCAGGCCAACTTCAGCCGCTGCGATAGCATTGGGAGGGCTACCGACAACTGTAGCTATACCACCGATACTGGCACAGTAAGCGATACCTAGCAGTACGAATACGTAAGTACTGCGCTCGCTCTTGGCGTTCACTTTATTCAATACACCAAGGACAAGTGGCAGCATCATGGCTGTCGTTGCGGTGTTACTAATCCACATTGACAGGACGGCCGAAACACCAAATAACATGAATACAGCAACAGACATACGCCCTTGGGCAAGTATTAGGACTTTATCCGCAATTGCCTTATCTAATTCTTGTTTATGTAGCGCTGCTGCAAGGGCAAATCCCCCCAAGAATAGGAAGATAATCGGGTTAGCAAAATTGCTTAAAGCAGCGGGAGTCGGAAATATATCAAAGCCTACAGCAAGGATGGGGACCAAAATTGCCGTAATACTAACGTGCAGTGCTTCCGTTAACCAAAGTACGGCAACGAAAGCAAGAATACTCAGGCCAACAACCACGTCTTTTTCAAAAGGTAGGGTATTCAAAAGTAGGGTAAAGAGGGCTATGTCTGCCAGAAGAATAATACTGTTCCGGTCAAACAGCCACTTGCGTAGTGTCATCGTCAAGGCTGTCATAGTTGTTTCCTTTCATCTGATTATAGTTATCTAGTGCAATTTTTTGCATCAAGTTGACTCGAGATGAATGTTATCAATTGTTTTTGATTTGTTAATAGTGGTGTGTCCATTTGTTGGTCGTTTGACATTTTGATTGATTGAAGTGTGAGGCTGTAAAGTGGGAATGAGTATAAAGTTACCCATTTTCTGAAGGAGTAACAGCCAGTAAATCATTATATTGACGCGGAACTGGCTGGAAGTTGCTGCAGTCTGTGATATCGCTCTAAATGACAAGTAGAGGTGCTCAATGCCTGTTTTCCTGCTCTTATGCTAGATGTATCATATTTCAACGTAATATTATGAAGAACAATTGATCTAATCTTGGCAGGTAATATGAAACAGCAAGGGATTCAAAAGCGCGTTAGGCTGGATGCCCAGCTGCATGTGCGCAATGTAAGGGCAAAATTTATTAAGTCGTTCGATGGCTCTTCAAAGGGGAATCAGGCTCAGCTAGCGGCCAAGCCATCTATTACAAAGTAAACGAATAATCATCTTATACCCAAGTAGCTTGGGTATATTAGTCCTTACTTCGGAAGGTTAGGTCCTTCAAATTCAAGCAGCTCTTTTTCTATAGGCTCCTTAGGCCCGGAAAATTTGGGCTGCATGTCAAGGACGTATACATCGATAACAGCCTTGATTCTGGCAAGGACCTCCCGGGTACGGATCTTTAATCCGGCAAGGCCTTTGGGCTCCGGGACAGCAAGGCAAATAGCATCAATTTCATTACGATCTGCAATAAACAATGCTCGTTCACAGTGAAAACGTTGGGTGATAATGACAAAATGATTGGCGTCGAAAACACTCTTTGCCCTTACCACCGAATCCAACGTACGAAACCCTGCGTAATCCAGTACGATATCTTGATCGGGTATACCGGCTTTAAGCAAGTCACGCTTCATGGTCCAGGGTTCGTTGTATGAGCGGTGGGCGTTATCACCACTGAGGAGCAAAATATTGATTTTCTCTTCTTTATATAATTGTTGAGCGGCATCTATTCGATATTGGTAATAAGGGTTGAGTGATTTGGCGATATATTTGCTAGTACCTAGCACCAGGCCAACTGAGCGGGCAGGGGTGGCTTGAATGTTATCAAAGATACGAGGCGAGGCTTGATCGGAGAACCAGCGGTCGATCAACAAAATAGACGATACGAGGAGAATACAGCCAATGGCAGCTAAGCGTATGATCTTAAATAGCTTCATAGCGATTTGGTTATTCGGCTGATGGATAATGAGGCCAGACATACTGTATGTTTCTGGCTAACGAAAAAAAACATGTGCTTGTTAAATCCCTTGTGTTTCTAAGAGCGCTTAAAACAATGTAGTGATGCGCCTAATCTTTGAAGATACCTCGGCTTGATATAAAAAATCAACGTAAGAGGTGTTCACTCGTCGAAGGGGTCAATAGCTTAGAGTGTACACTTGAGTAGTTTAACCTAATTCATTGAATGTGTTGTGTTAAATCATCGTCAATTACGGGCTTTATTATGGAGCAGTAGAGGTTGTGCTGTGGGCTGTGGGAAGAGCAAAACGTTTTGGTCGGACATACTGGATTCGAACCAGCGACCCCTACTCCCCCAGAGTAGTGCGCTACCAAACTGCGCTAATGTCCGCCAAAAGGCTTTATATTCATTGTTTTAGCTAATAACGACATAAATATTACCGTAGAAAGCTATAATGCAATAGGACAAAACTCCGAAAGTAAAATCTGCCTCTCATTATTACTTTTAATTTATCTATCTGATTTAAAAGTAATCAATCTTCAATGATTATGACTGTTGGGCAGTTACCAGAGAAAGAGTGAGCAATTGGCCCTGATGTGAGCTTACTGGTGAGGCTTTGCTTGTTTTCAAACTGCTTACCTAAGTTCAAGCGCAATTCATTCAGGTAACGGCCTTTTAGACACCTTAGCTGAATCTGATCAACCGCTTGAGCTCCCATGTGATCGATAAGTGTTTGTTTAAAGTCCTTAACGGATATCGACTCCCCGATATGTTGCTTGATATATTGCCCTATTATTGATGTGTCAACGTGATGCACGAGCGAAGTGGCTAATATTTAGAGTTGGGACTAGACTCAAACATTTTCATTGCTTTATAGTCTTTACAATACTTTGATGGTTGCGGTAGTAGATAAATATAAAGGTTACTTGCGGATTAATTTGCTAAAGCTTTCTCTCTAGTCCACACTGTCTATATGCAGTAAAACCCTGCTATTCGCTGAATATTTGATAATTTCCTTAAATTTATGTTCACAAGGATTCTAACAAGAGGTATTATCGTCACATCTACCCTTTGTAGTCCCTAACGATTGCCACTCATTGCTTCTAACAACCTATGTGCTGCATTGATTGTGGTCCAATATGAAAAGAATTTCTTGCTCTTGATGCAAGGTAAAATCATTTGAATGTTATTTGCATATCATCATTACATCACATGAATCGCCCAATTATGAACTGGCGATTAAATGCATGATATTCAATTTAAGAGGTAATATTGATGGATAACTTTGCAGCTGCTGAAAAAGCATTATCAGCAATGCTTAATAGTGTCGAAGCGAAAACTGTTAAAGTCGATACAAAAACAGGTGTTGTAACAAAAGAAGAGCGTGTTGACTACCGTCAAGTGCTTATCGATTTTGCAGATGAAGTACCTGGACGCCAAAAGGCCGTGATTAAACGTATGCCTTTGCACAAAATTAACAACCTTATTGCTGTTCTCCATGAGTTTAAAGATGAAGCCCGTCAAGTTCGAATGATGGAAATTCTGGCTCTAATGGAAAAAGACGGTGTTGAACCGGAAGAGCTTGTTGGGAAAATCGAAGAATAAAACCGCTTTTCAAATTATTATTTGTCGACATTAACTTGCACTCAATTTGAATGCTGCAGGGTTAATATAACGACGTCCCAAACATAGTATTGTTTCGGGAATGTACACTCTGTCGTAATCAGAGTGGGCTCAGTATACCTCTTTAATGTGTCGATTGTTTGATTGGCACATTTTCTTTATGTCATATTCCCTTCCGCAGTTCCCTGTCTTAATGTCAGTAAATTCACACAGCCATATCTAACCTTGCAGGTAACAAAGTGTATTAGGGCTATTGCTAACCTGATAGTATGCTTATGTAGAAATAGACAATAAGCGAAAGGTTAAACAGTGGATACGTTGGTAAATGCACATCAGCTTGGAAAAAGCTACGGCAAGTTCCGTGCGTTGATGGGTGTTAATTTTAAAATTGCACCTGGTCAGGTGTTAGGCATATTAGGGCATAACGGTGCAGGAAAGTCATCGCTTATTAAATGCTTACTCGGCGCGCATGAATATGATGGCACATTAAGTGTTTTTGGTCTTGAACCAATGAAAGAGCGGGTAGCGATTGTGCGTGACCTCGCTTATCTTTCTGATGTCGCTGTGCTTCCCGAATGGATGACAGTGAAACAAATTGTGAAATACAGCGCGGGAGTCCATCCCAATTTTGATCTTGAATTAGCTAAGAAGTATTTATCACAGACTGATATCCAGCTATCAACTAAGATTGGCCGCCTTTCAAAAGGAATGAAGGTGCAACTTCATTTGGCATTAGTCATGTCAGCTGATGTCCGCTTACTCATTTTAGATGAACCAACCCTTGGTTTGGATTTAATGTTTAGAGAGCGCTTTTATAACCAGTTGGTCGAATGGCTCAACCAAGGCGAGCGCGCGATGATTATAGCCAGTCATGAGGTTGATGAGGTATCTCACTTGCTAACAGATTTGCTGATCCTTAAGAAAGGCAAAGTGGTGATGAATGGTGCTGTTGATGAGCTCAATGGTCGTTTTCAAAAAGTCATCGTAAACGAAGAAAACAAGCGTCAGGCCGAAGCGGCAAGACCCCTATATATTCAAAACGGGGTAAAAGAGTCGATGTATATTTTCGAAAATACAAAGCTTGAAAAGCTGTCGACGTTTGGGAAAGTTAGCGAACCGTCTCTTTCTGAGGTGTTTATTGCCTTGCAGCAGGAGGAAGTATGAAAGCTTGGTTAACTCTGCTCGAGAAAGAGCTGATTGAGCATCGAATTGTGATTCGCCTACCGCTTTTATTGCTCGCTTTTGCCATTATCAATTTTGTCTTTGTAATTAAAGGGGATAATGTATCTTTTTCTATGCAATCAAGTGGCCAGAGTGTTATTGACTGGGGGATTGCCCAAGGGACGTTTGCTGGTTTAGTCGGTAAGCTCAACGAAGTGGTTGCCGGTATCGTGTACCTCGTATTGTTCTTTATCTACGTACCCAAAACGTTACGTAAAGAGAAACAAGAGGGGAGTTTGTTATTTTGGCGCTCTATGCCAGTGTCTGATTATCAGGCTGTTGCGGTAAAATTGGTTTTTGCACTCATTGTTATTCCTTTAACGGCTGCAGCCTTAATGATGGCGGCTGATTTCATGGTATGGGTGATGGCGACCTTGTGGTTGCCCCAAGATATGATGGCTAGCTGGGGGATCTCAGTAGCAAATCTACTCAGCCATGAGTTTGAATTTCTTGGCCGCCTAGCTTTAATGAGTATTGCCCTTTTTCCTATTGGTGCGGGGCTTATGTCTTTGTCACAGTTGACACGATACCCACTGCTTGCGGCGATTTTGACAGTGATTTTATTTAAAGTTGCGATGTTCCAGGCTACAGGATCGAGTGAATCCGGCGCGGTATTGTCGGAGATCTATGGCCTACCATTTTCTATTTTGACGGGTTCGTCTGCGTATGCAGTCTTTGCAGAGTTCGGATTTGCTTCTCATCTAGTGATGTTTTGTGTTGGTGTGGGTTTGTACTTGCTGAGCAGTTGGCTAAGAGGGCGGGATGATAGGTTGCGTATGATGTAGCCTCAGAACGTCATCACTCAAATCTGAAGTATAAAAAAACGGAGAATGTAATCATTCTCCGTTTTTTGTAGATTTAAGTGGACTAACTAAGCCGCTACAATCGTGTTTAGGTATTCAACTTCACGCTTGTATTTACGTACATTGCGTGAAAGCGTACCTTTTGGCACGTCAAAGCGCTTTTCGGCTTCGTAGCTAGATAGGCCTTCAAAGATCACAGCCTCAACGGCAATGCGTTGATTGTCTGATTTAAAAATCCGCTGTGAGATGATTTTATATTGTGAACGGTTCATGTGTTGTGTACTCGCTAGGCAAAAAACATTCCCCGAGGAAATCTCTAAGGAATAAAAGTTAGTTCTCATTTATGATTGATGAGATTACCAGCTGAACCCTAACAGAACCTTAATCGATTAAGCGTAATCCTGTTGGTAGTGCATCACCGAATACGCGCTTAGTTTCACTCTCTGTCAAGACCTTGACGGTCGATACCATTTCTATCCAACTTTCTGGCGCTTTACTGGATTTTAGCTTCAAAATAACGTCATTTCGGTTATTTTCGTCAATGTCCAAAGTTCGGTCTCCGGTCATTCTAGACATCATTACAGCGGCAAAGGCGATGTTTGAATCCTTGCGCCAGTCGAAGTCCATCAGCTCTGGTAAACAGTACGCGACGTGTTGTGGTGTGAGCAAATTATGCGCACTTCCATAGAAAGGGCTGCGTGTTGCAATGCGGCCAATAGCCCACCAATGTGCTTGGGAGTATTGCGGTTTTTGCAAGCGACCGAATATCCACTCAATAAGCTGGAGTTTTTTGTCGAAGGGTAAATTTTCTAAACTCGCAGCCAATCGCACCATATCCTCGTAGCTACGTTCTTGCAGCTCTTTAGCGAGCTTGCTGTTGCGGCTTGCTGACGGATTGATGTATTTCGCAATGTCCTTGTAAATAACCAATTGTTGCTCTTGGCTAAGGCCTCCAGCAATGCGTCGCCAGAACGTCCACCAGTCGCTCCAAGTTTGCGTGCTAGTGCTAGATTGAATACCGTGTTGGTAAAGCTGCCAAACTTGCTCCATACGCCACTCATCCGAAGGGTAGCCAAAGCCAGGGCGCATAGTAAAGCCTGTGAGTTTCAGCCAGTTCCTTTCATGGAGATCCGAACGACGGCGACGCTTTTTGCTATCGATAAGCGCATTAGCTAGTTCTCTTAGACAAGGTGTTTCCCAGTTATCTCGCTTACCTAGCGTTCTCTCAAGCTGATTACGTAGCGTTTTAATGGTTTTTGGGTCATTGTTCTTAGTGCTACCACCGTAAGCCTGTTTTACAAGAGCAATGGCATCATCCATGCGAACAGGCAAAGCTGACTCTGCAAGGGTCGAGTTATCTCCACCTCGGTTGAGTTTGGCTAAATCTTTACGGATGGCGAATTCGACTTTCCAGCGTTTATTGTCATCATGAATGCTGACACACTCGAGCTGTAAGGTACCCACTTCAGTGAGCTGACAGGCAAGAGTAACTTCTTCACGGTCTTTCTGGTTGGCAGCAAGCGCAGCACGATCGCGATCACTGTCTAAAGTGGCAATGAAAGGAGGTAGTGAAACAAAGCTCTCTTCATCAATAGTGAAGATCTCACCGGCTTGGGTGTGACTATCGTCAGTGGATGAAACTAGGTTAAAGCGCACCGGCTCACCGAGCGTTAATGCAAACTTGCGGTCTTTAAGGCGAATTTCGGTACTTTCATCAATCCCTTTTGGTAGCAGGCAAAGCCCTTGTTTTTCGCGCTTTTTATTCTCGAGTACTAAGAAGAAAGAACGGGCAGAGCCCCCACCAATCTTAAGTTGCGCGCCGTGGCGTGCCTTGGCATAGGCTACTGCACCATAAGCGACAGCCAGATCGGGGTGAGGGTTATCCAGCTGTGTGACAGTGTCACCCTTCCATTGAGAAAAGGTTTCTAGTACTCGGTTTGATAATAGCGGGCTGTTGAATACACCACCATTAAGCAATATAGCAACCGGAATAGCAGGTTGTTCAGCTGTAGGGGCTTGGGCTGTATCTTTAAGGGATTCTCGACAGACGGTATCATGCAAATCTATAAATTGGGCAAGGTGCTTACTGATGGCCGGATCTGCAGCATAGGGTAAGCCAAACTCAATAACCGCAGCCTGACGATGACTTGGCTGATCGCTGAAGTCGGTCTGCGGGAAGAAACCGTCCAGAGCGATTTGGTGGACCTCATCACGCGTCATATCAATACTTTTAGCACCGCCAATCAGGCGAGAGCCACTGCCTAGCATGGTAACTTTAGCAGTATCAGGTGCGTTGCCCGACAACAGCTGTTCTTTGACTTTTCGTGTTTGCTGAATGAGTTTTGACAGGCCGGAAGCACTTAATTTCTTGCTGGCACCATGTAGGCGCTGTTCGGCAAGGTGGGCGAGGGCTAGGTCAATGTTGTCACCGCCGAGCATGAGGTGATCACCAACACCGATTCGATCTAGTGTGAGCTTGTCATCCTTAGTACCGACTTTAATTAGGCTCAAATCAGTGGTACCACCGCCCACATCGCAGACCATTAATAAGGGAATATCTTTAAGTAGTACTTCGGCTTGGTTTTTGTTTTTTGCATACCAGTCGTAGCAGACTGCCTGAGGCTCTTCGAGTAGGAGGATATCGCCAAAGCCCGCCAGTTTTGCAGCTTCTAACGTTAATGCCCGTGCCCCTTCATCGAAAGAGGCCGGTACGGTGATAACGACTTCTTGATCTTGTAGCTTGTCACCTTGATGGTGGTAATCCCATGCTTGGCGTACATGGTTAAGGTAACTGGCACTGGCGATGACCGGCGAGACTTTCTCGACACTGCTGTTGGAAGACCAAGGGAGAATTGCCTCGGTTCTGTCGACACCGGTATGTGATAGCCAGCTTTTAGCACTGACTACTTGGCGCCCTTCAACCTTAGCACCCATTTCCCGTGCCAGTTCACCGACGATAGCGTGTTGAATATCGCCATCGACGGGGTCGAGATCCCATGGCAGTACCATTAATGACGGGTCAATTTCACCTTCGGCAGGGTGGTAGCGAAACGACGGAAGAAGAGGCTTACGTGCGACCTCGCCAGGGGCGATAAGTTGGTCTATTTCGAAAATCTCGATTGGGCTCGATTCAAGGTTATCTGAAATCGGTGTATAAGCGACAACCGTGTGAGTTGTTCCGAGATCAATACCGACAAGGTAGCGAGGAGAAGTCATGCAATACTCCAGACGTGTTGTTTTAATGCTTTTTAAGGTTTCTGATAGTATCCCAAAAGGACATAGAGTGCATTAATGAAGGCTGTATCTTTATGATCAAATCTTTGATTTCAATAATAATATATTGTTTATCAAGAGCTGATTGCCCTCACAGTGCGATGAGTAAACAATTTAAACAAATACTTATAAAAAACGGCGCCCAAGGGCGCCGTTTTATTGATAACAATATGTTATTAATCGCGAACGTCGAATTCAACTTGCCATGTTTGACCACCATCGGTCGGTGTGGCTTCAAGGCATAGAGTGCCTAGTTCGGTTACACGAGAAGAAAGTCGAACCGGGACAATCTCGCCCGCTGTACGGCCTTCAGAAACCGGTAGGGTAACTTGAATCGCTGGTAGCTCTTCCAGTTCTTCTGGTTGCCACCAATCAAGGTGGGTACCCGCAGGGTCATCACGACGAACTGTTGATCCAAAGAACTTGAATTGTACTGGCTGACCAATAACTAAACCGAATTCGCGGCTTGGTACGTCGGCGTGAGTACCTTCTTCCATACCGAAAGGCGCAACACAAAGTGCTTCTAGTGGCGGCTCCATACCTGGGATAGCCGGCATGGCACTTTCTATACCTACATAGTAGCTGCTGGCGATACCACCACGGATACGAACACCTTTACCTTTACGAACAGAGCCGTAGTAAGACGCACCGCTTGCAACCGCAAGATCAAGGTCAAGGCCTTCAAGCAGTTTCGCTTCCGGGCTATCAGCCGTTGTTAGCCAACTGTTGATGATGGAAAGTAGACGTTCAGATAGTAAATCAGACTTCAGTACACCACCGTTGAACAGAATAGCAGTAGGGCGGATAAAGCCTTCATGCAGTTGGTCGTACTTTTCGAACAGTTCATCAACCGCAGAAGACTGACGGCTCAGGAAGCCTGCTACATGACGCGATACAGCCGCATCTTGAGCATATGGCAGGCCCATTTGAGTCAGTGCACCGCGCTGCATTTCTACTGGATGTTGCTCAATAGTATTACGAGGGAAGAAGCCTTCAACTAGCGTTTGCTGGACTTCTTCTTGGGTAAGCTCGGTTTGAAGTGTGCCGCCAAGCAGTTTTGAACCACGGCTAGGTACAACAATAGGTACAGCTTGTAGCTCTGCATCACTCAGCAGGGCTTCTTTGGCATCACGACATGCATGCGTGATTGCTTGGATTTGCCATGGTTGAAGTTGCTTACCTTCTTGTGCCAGCTTCATCTTCAAGCGGTAGGCAAGGGCAAGATCCATGTTATCGCCACCAAGAAGGATATGATCCCCAACAGCAACACGATTTAGTGTTAGGTTGCCTTCTTCTTCAGTTACAGCGACCAAAGATAGGTCAGTGGTACCACCGCCAATATCGACAACAAGAATAACGTCGCCAACAGAAACCTGATCACGCCATGTATCGTCGTTGTTCTTTAGCCAGCTGTATACCGCAGCCTGTGGCTCTTCAAGCAAAGTCATGTGCTTGAAGCCAACTTCACGGGCAGCTTCTGCCGTTAAGTCACGTGCTGCGGGATCGAACGATGCAGGAACGGTAATCGTAACGTCTTGTTCGAACAATGGGGTGTCTGGGTGCTGATGATTCCATGCCTCTGCAAGGTGCGAAAGGTATTGGCGTGTTGCTTCGACTGGCGATACTTTTGTAACTTCTTCCGGGCTGTTTAAAGGCAGGAAGGCATCACGGCGGTTAACGCCACCGTGGCATAACCAACTTTTTGCACTGGAGATCAAACGAATCGGCGTTTTGCTACCAAGGCCACGGGCCATTGCACCGACAATCGCATTAGGTTGTGCAGACCATGGAAGTGCCGTATCACCTTCCGCCAGCTCAGATTCGTGAGCTTGGTACATGAAGGAGGGCAGTTGTTTTTTTTCTTCAACATTACCTGGAGTGGTTAGCTGGGCAATAGGCATGACATTGACGCTAGCGTCTTCGTCTTGCAGGTCAACATAGGATAATACGCAGTGAGTGGTACCAAGGTCGATACCAACACTGTAACGGTGTTCTTGAATTTCTTGCATCACAGTTCTACCTCAGCGGCGGCAACAATTTTTGCATCGTGACCTTCAGCCAGTTTTGGCAATTTAATATCAGTCACTTTCCAGCCGCGATGGATTAGGGTTCCGGTAAAGGGTGCTTCGCCTACAACATTACCTGTTAGGCGAACTTCAGAAGCGTTGAAGCCTTTAGGTAATGTGATACGTGTTTCTTCTTCTTCAGCACGTACAGGGGCAAAGCTGAAGTATTCGGATAGTACTTTATGGCCACCTTCATGAATAACACGGGCAGCAGCACCAATTTCAGCATCGCTGAAACCTTTTAGATCTTCTTGCATGAAGTCAATAAAGCGTGCTTCTTGCTGAAGCAGAGAAAGAAGTTGCAGCGCCGCATCTGGTGTCGATGTTTTAAGCTTAGGCTCAACTTCAACAATCTTTTCTACGATCTTTTCAACTTCAACAACTTTTTCGACCTCGACGATTTTCTCGACAGGCTTTTCAACCTCAACGATTTTCTCGACTTCTTTCTCAACAACTTTCTCGACTTCGACTGGTTTACCTTTCTTAGAGATATAAAGTACCAGCATGACAAGCACTAAACCGCCCAGCCAAGCATGCCCCATATCAATCGTTGTCGGCATTGCCGATAAGTCCACAGTTAATTCAGAAAAATCAAAAGCCATATGTCGTCTTCTCTATATGAGTGAGAGTTTAATCCACAAATTAGGGAGAATATTATCATAATCAAGGTGCATTACATCCAAGGGGGGTATTTTTTTACCCGCTATTAAGCATTTAGCCGTCTTGTCGCTTAATTTAGCACCAATTAACATTGACATTACTCTGTCATTTGGTCGTTTATAAAATGATACACTGTTTTATCTTGTCAATTTTAGCAATCATAGCTTTCATTTTTAGCGCAAAATGTTTCATTCAGTGAGACTATTCATGAATTTCTTATTGTTTAGCAGCACTGCTTGGTGAATTCCGATAGACTAGCGCTGTAACCAAAATCAATCCTAGGTGAGAGAATGTCTTCTGATTTTTATGGAACCAGTGCGGCGTATGCCCGACAAGAGCAGGGCTACCGAGAAAAAGCGCTGAAACTATACCCTTGGGTGTGCGGCCGCTGTAGCCGTGAATTTGTCTATTCAAACCTGCGTGAGCTGACAGTACACCACGTTGACCATGATCATACCAACAACCCTGCAGATGGTAGTAACTGGGAATTGCTCTGCTTGTTTTGTCATGACCATGAGCACGAGAAGTATACCGAGCACGACAACCAAATGGGCAGTGTGGTAAAAGCAGGCGACGATGATCATCAAGCCGCGACATTTAATCCTTTCGCTGATCTCAAAGCGATGATGGACAAGAAAAAGTAACCCGCACAAGCTTGCTGGAGTTATGGGTAATTCAGAACTGATTTGATTTCAGCAATATTTTCGGCGATCCACGTTTTGTTGATCGCCCCCCAGTTTTCTATTTCATATTTCCCACTACGATTACGCTCACCTTTTGTTTGCTGAAAAATACACACAATATCAAGATCGGCCAGGCTCTTGATCGTGTCTTGAGCTGTGCGCCGCGGCATACCGGTATACTCTAGGATTTCTGGTACGGTTGCTATCCCTGAATTAATCAAGTGCGCGACATATAGTCGTCTGTAAAAACTTGATTTCGTTTTGCTGATCGTCACGCCATGACTCCTTTTCAAACAGTGTATTATCCTTCACCCTAGCATCAATACTGCGTTTGTTGCACGAAAGATTATCAATACAATTAATGCGATTTATTCTCAGCAAAGGTTTTTATCTCATCAAGTTATCAATTTCTTGGAAGCTAGCTAGAGTTATTAGTATCCATATTGATTGGAGTGACTGATGAGTGATGCTAACCAGCACCGTTCTGAGCTAAAGGCTTTTCTGTTTATTACCATTGTTCTGTTTCCCATTCTTGCTGTTGCCGTTGTCGGCGGCTATGGGTTTGTTGTGTGGTTTTTACAGGTATTAGCAGGCTAGAAGCATAACAATATCAAAAGCTTGTGTATGTAATTGTTTTTACCGTGAAGCAAAAGTTGAGTGAGAAAGCAATGAAATGTTCCCGGCGTAAGTTTATAAAGGCACAGGCTGCAGCCAGTGCAGCGGCGGCGGCTGGTATATCGATACCAGTTGTGGCGAGCAATGTGGTTACCGATTCAGAGAAAACTAATATCACCTGGGAGAAGGCTCCCTGTCGATTTTGTGGTACTGGGTGTTCTGTAAATGTTGGGGTTAAAGATGACAAGGTGGTTGCCACCCACGGTGACATTAAATCACCTGTAAATCGTGGACTTAATTGTGTAAAGGGCTACTTTCTGTCGAAGATTATGTACGGTGATGATCGCCTGACACAGCCGATGTTAAGAATGAAAGATGGGAAGTTTGACAAAGAGGGGGATTTTACTCCTATCAGTTGGGAGCAAGCTTTCGATATCATGGCCGAAAAATGGAAAGCGGTGTTGAAAGAAAAAGGCCCAGAAGCGATTGGTATGTTCGGTTCGGGGCAGTGGACGATTTATGAAGGCTATGCGGCATCAAAATTGATGAAGGCAGGCTTTCGGTCTAATAATATTGACCCCAATGCTCGGCATTGTATGGCCTCGGCGGTAGTCGGTTTCATGCGTACTTTCGGTATTGATGAGCCTATGGGTTGTTATGATGACATTGAAGCTGCCGATGCCTTCGTTCTGTGGGGCTCTAATATGGCAGAAATGCATCCAATACTCTGGACGAGGGTAACGGACCGCAGGCTCTCAAACCCTCATGTGAAAGTGTCGGTGCTATCTACTTTTGAACATCGTAGTTTTGAGTTGGCTGATGTTCCTATCGTATTTGAGCCCCAATCTGACCTTGCTATCCTTAACTTTATTGCCAATTACATCATTACAAACGATAAAGTGAATCATAATTTTGTTGGTAAACATGTGAACTTCCGCCGAGGTGCGACGGATATTGGTTATGGGTTACGGCCGGAGAATCCACTTCAGCAACAGGCGAAAAACCCAGATAGCGGCGATTCTGAGCCGATGACATTCGATGAGTTCAAAGATTTCGTTTCCGAATACACGGTGGAGAAGGCCAGCGAGATGTCGGGCGTTCCACAAAACAGACTGATTGAATTAGCCGAGCTTTATGCTGATCCCAATACCAAGGTGATGTCTTTTTGGACCATGGGCTTTAATCAGCATACCCGCGGGGTGTGGTGTAATAACTTGGTTTACAACATCCATTTGTTGACAGGGAAAATTTCAACGCCAGGTAACAGTCCTTTTTCACTGACTGGTCAACCCTCTGCATGTGGTACAGCCCGAGAAGTCGGCACCTTCTCCCATCGCCTTCCTGCCGATATGGTTGTTAACAACCCTGAGCACAGGAAAATTGCCGAAAAAATATGGAAACTACCCGACGGTACTATTCCAGGTAAAGTAGGGGCACATGCTGTGCTGCAAAGCAGGATGCTCAAAGATGGAAAAATCAATGCGTATTGGATCCAGGTAAACAATAACCTTCAAGCTGCAGCCAATATCAATGAAGAAACCCTGCCGGGTTACCGAAACCCAGACAACTTTATTGTTGTGTCAGATGCTTATCCTACAGTCACTGCTCAAGCTGCAGATTTGATCTTACCTGCCGCTATGTGGGTAGAAAAAGAAGGGGGATATGGCAATGCCGAACGCCGCACTCAGCTTTGGCATCAAATGGTGGATGCACCGGGAGAGGCTAAATCGGATCTCTGGCAGCTTACCGAATTTTCGAAGCGCTTTAAGACTGACGAGGTTTGGCCAAAAGAGTTGTTAGACGCGAACCCTGAATACAAGGATAAAACCTTGTTTGAGGTATTATTTGCTAATGGCCAAGTAAATGAATTCCCGTTGGAAGATATCACCGAAGGCCACAGCAATGATGAGTCTTCTGATTATGGCTTTTATCTCCAAAAGGGGCTGTTTGAAGAATATGCCCAATTTGGACGCGGTCATGCTCATGATTTAGCCCCATTTGATGTTTACCATGAAGTGCGAGGCTTACGTTGGCCTGTTGTTGATGGCAAGGAAACCTTGTGGCGATTTAAGGAAGGCTCTGATCCTTACGCGAAACCGGGCAGTGACTTTGACTTTTATGGTAAACCCGATGGCCGTGCCGTGATATTCGCTCTGCCATATGAGCCACCAGCAGAAAGCCCTGATGAAGAGTATGACTTGTGGCTATCTACTGGCCGTGTTTTGGAGCATTGGCATTCAGGATCAATGACTCGGCGAGTACCTGAGTTGCACAAATCATATCCTAACGCACAGGTTTTTATGCACCCTGAAGACGCTAAATCACGCGGTATGCGCCGTGGCGATGCAGTAAAAGTGGTTTCACGACGCGGTGAAATTATTACACGGGTGGAAACGCGGGGTAGGAACAAGCCACCTAAAGGGTTGGTGTATGTCCCATGGTTTGATGCTAGCCAACTGATCAACAAAGTTACATTGGACGCCACCGATCCACTTTCTAAGCAAACAGATTTTAAAAAATGTGCTGTTAAAGTGGTAAAGGCATAGGGGTACAACCATGAATAGATTATTTGCTGTACTTTTATTGTTTTTTACCGGACTGGTGATCGCGGCAACGGAGGTAATCAAAGGGGATGAATTGGCAACAACACGTCAATATCCACTTAATGGTGAACCTGAACCGCCGCAAATGAATAAAACAATTAATAACGACAGGATCCCTAAGCGAAGCTATCCAATGCAACCGCCATTGATCCCACATAAGATCGATAACTACCAAGTAGATTTGAATGCGAACAAATGTATGTCCTGCCACGCGCGTAGCCGAGTAGAAGATACGCAGGCGAGAATGATCAGTGTCACTCACTATATGGATAGAGACGGTAACTTTCTTGCGGAGTTGTCGCCAAGGCGCTACTTCTGCGAGCAGTGTCATGTGGTGCAAACCGATGCTAAACCATTGGTTGGTACTTCATTTACCGATCTCGATACGCTGCTCGATCAAGAGAAGTAAGGGAGGAAGCGTATGTGGCAATGGTTAAAAAAATGGTGGACGCTCATTCGTTCACCCGCAAAGTATTTTAGTCTTGGTTTTCTGACATTAGGAGGCTTTATCGCTGGGGTTATTTTCTGGGGGGCGTTTAATACTGGGATGGAGTTTACTAACTCAGAACCTTTCTGTGTTAGTTGCCATGAAGATAACGTGTATCAGGAAATTCAGGGCACTATTCACTTTAACAACCGTACTGGGGTAAGGGCAATTTGTTCAGACTGTCATGTTCCGCACAACTGGACGGATAAAATGGCGCGTAAGATGCAGGCCTCAAAGGAGGTATGGGCTTGGGTAACTGGGGCGATTTCTACTCCTGAAAAATTTGAAGCCCGGCGTCTGCATATGGCTGAGCGGGAATGGACGCGAATGAAGAAGAGTGACTCACTCGAATGCCGAAACTGTCATGAATTTAGTTATATGGATTTCACGCAGCAATCTCAGCGTGCCTCTGTGCAGCATTCGAGCTCATTGGCTGATGGTTCGAAAACCTGTATCGACTGTCACAAGGGGATTGCTCATCGTCTTCCTGATATGAAAGGGGTCGAGGGCTTTTGAATTAAAGTGACCAAAATGACAGCTTAAGTTTCACTAATTGCACTAAGCGACTGATATTGACACATTTATAAAAATGTAGATATTTCAGTCGTTATTTTTTATTGAATAACCAATGTAAAACATCGTTCATTTTCATTGGTTTATTGTCAAATTATCATTTTAAACCGAGGGTGCTTATAAAAACGTTAATGTAACATAATTTAGCTATGTTTTTGGGTGTGCTCAGCGTATGATTCAAGGACAATTTACGTTTTTTTATAACCCCGTAGATTTACTTAGAATTAACCTATTGCGATAATTATTTATGAGCAAATTTGCTGCACCTCGTTTCACTTGGAAGCTACTAAGCCCACGGTATTGGCCAACCTTACTGTTGATCTTGGTCATGTATTTATTGAGTTGTCTACCCTACGTTATCCAGCGCCGCTTAGGGCAGGGTATTGGCCGCTTGGCTCTGGGGATTATGAAGAAACGCCGATTCACTATTGAGAGAAACCTCGAACTTTGTTTTCCGGATATGACCAAAGACGATAAAAAACAAATCGTTAAGGAGAATATTGATAACTCGGGGCTAGCCCTGTTCGAAACCGGTATGGCATGGTTTTGGTCGGATGCACGAGTGAAGCGCCATGTTCGCATTGAGGGCATGGAGCATATCGAAAAGCTTGAGCAAGAAGGTAAAGGCGCGCTGTTCGTTGCCGTACACTCATTGAACTTAGAGCTTGCGGCACGCGCGTTTGGGATTCACAAATCAGGTACCGGGATATATCGCCCGAATAATAACCCTTGTTTTGATTTTGTTCAGTACCGAGGACGAGCTCGCTCCAACCGAACATTGATTGATCGTAAAGATGTCAAAGGGATGTTGAAGGCATTGAGCACAGGATCGCGTGTTTGGTACGCACCTGATCATGACTATGGCCGCCGGCGTTCAACGTTTGCTCCTTTGTTTGCTGTTGAGAAAGCCTGTACTACGACAGGAACCAGTCTGTTAGTAGACAACAGTGGCTGCGAGGTGATGACGTTTAGAATGGTGCGCGAATCCAATTCAGGCGATTATTTGATAACTCTAGCACCGTTGCAGGAAGAGTTCCCACGTAATGACCCAGAGCAGGCCGCTGTGGTTATCAATAGAGCCGTTGAAAATGCCATCCTTGCTGCACCTAGTCAATATATGTGGCTGCATCGTCGCTTTAAAACCCGACCTGAAGGCGAGCCTTCGTTATATGCCAAAGAGGGGTTTGAATTAAAGTCTCGTACCGCTTAATGCCGAATGATATTTGAATTTGCATAATTGCTCCTCTTAAAAAACGACGGTGGTTTGACATAGTCAAACCACCGTACAATTTTCTGATTAATAACCTTCTTTCTTCCTTATACATCTCTATAGTTCAAATTTGCAACGAGAATTGCTTCATCTACATCCATTCGCTTAATACAAGCTGAAAAATAATGGTACATAACTTCAGCCTCTTGCATAGCTAATCTCGTCGCAATAGAATGCACTGTTCGATATAACTCCGTAAAATAGTTCTCCCGTCAAGGGATGGCCCACTCAGCTAATATCTGAATACGGAATAAAATAAGAAAGGGGTACCATAGGTTATGAGTCAGTTTACTGCGCCTACGTTTACTAAATCGCTTTTGCATCCGCGATATTGGTTAACCCTACTGATGGTCGGTGTGATGTACCTTATCAGTTGGCTGCCGTATTTTATCCAATTTCGACTAGGGCAAGGGCTTGGTCGACTTGCTATGCGTATTATTAAAAAGCGCAAGCAAACCATAGCTCGAAATTTAGAGCTTTGTTTCCCCGATATGTCGCAAGAAGAACGCGATGTATTGATGAAAAAGAATATTGATAATACCGGTTTGGCGATGTTCGAAACCGGCATGGCTTGGTTCTGGCCTGATATCCGAGTTGAACGGCATGTGACTTATGAAGGCATGGAGCATATTCATCAACTTGAAACAGAAGGTAAAGGGGTATTGCTTGTAGCGGTTCATTCATTAAACCTTGAGCTTGGTGCGCGTGCATTTGGTATGAAAACGCCAGGAGTGGGTGTATATCGACCGAATAATAACCCCTGTTTTGATTATTTTCAGTTTACAGGTCGTATCCGTTCTAACAAATATATGATTGACCGCAAAGACGTGAAAGGTATGCTACGCGCATTACGTAAAGGTGAGCGTGTATGGTATGCACCTGATCATGACTATGGTAAGCGTCGCTCGACGTTCGCCCCTTTGTTTGCAGTTGAAAAAGCCTGTACGACAACCGGTACTAGCTTGTTGGTCGATGCTTCTCATTGTGCCGTGGTGCCGTTCGCCATGACGCGTAATACTGATTCTGGGCGCTACACACTTAAGGTCTTCCCACCGCTGGATGCGTTTCCTCATAACGATCCAGATGCCGCTGCTGCCTATGTCAATAAGGCCGTTGAACGCTCAATCATGGAAGCGCCAGAACAATATATGTGGTTGCATCGTCGCTTTAAAACTCGCCCCGAAGGTGAATCATCATTATATGATTAATCCCGCCTATAATTGATAAAAAAAGCTTCCCTGTGAAGCTTTTTTTATACCTCGATATTACTCCATCCACGATGTAGCAACTTCGTTGTTTTCATTTCTCTTGTCTAGCTTTGCACTTACGTTGTTCACTTGAATGTTGAACTTATAGTCAAGGACGCCTATGTTTTTGGGATATGTAAATATAAAAGAGAGGGCAAGGATGGATTCAATCGCTAATTTAATTTCCGCTATAAACGGCTTTGTATGGGGAGTACCAATGTTGGTACTTATCCTTGGGGTGGGTATATTCCTAACTCTTGGCTTAAAGTTAATGCCTATTGTGAAAATAGGCGCGGGCTTCAAGCTGCTCTGGACGGGAAGGATCCCCGAAAAAGAAGAGGAAGCAAAAGGGGAGATCAGTCCGTTTAATGCATTGATGACCTCTCTGTCAGCCACTATCGGCACAGGTAATATTGCAGGTGTAGCCACGGCTATATTTTTGGGTGGTCCCGGCGCTTTATTTTGGATGTGGTGTACTGCCTTAGTTGGCATGGCAACTAAGTTTGCCGAAGCGGTTTGTGCCGTGAAATACCGTGAAACAGATGCGAATGGCAACCATGTTGGCGGCCCGATGTACTATATCAAGAACGGCCTTAGCAGTAAGTGGGCATGGCTAGGTACGGCATTTGCAATATTTGGTTCATTAGCCGGGTTTGGCATTGGTAATACAGTACAGTCTAATTCTGTTGCTGCAGCGGTTGAATCGAGTTTTGGGGTTTCTCCTGTGATTTCCGGCTTGATAATGATGGTACTAGTCGGGCTCGTACTGATGGGGGGGATCAAGCGAATAGCGGATGTTGCCGGTAAGTTAGTGCCTTTGATGGCTATTTTTTACATTGCCTCAGGCTTAATTGTTCTCTTCATGAACATTTCCGAAATCCCAGCTGCCTTTGGTCTAATTATTAGTAGTGCCTTTACCCCTGTTGCCGCTCAAGGTGGCTTTGCTGGCGCTGCGGTGTGGGCCGCAATCCGGTTTGGTGTTGCCCGTGGTATTTTCTCTAATGAAGCAGGGCTTGGTAGTGCACCAATTGCTCATGCAGCGGCTCAAACTAAAAATCCGGTAGCCCAAGGTTTAGTGGCTATGCTCGGTACGTTTATTGATACTATCGTTGTTTGTAGCATCACTGGTTTAGCGATTGTCGTGTCAGGGAGTTGGCTAAGTGGTGAAACGGGAGCTGCGTTAACGTCGGCTGCATTCGCCTCTGCATTACCAGGCATTGGGAATTATGTGGTTGCAATAGCATTGTCTATCTTTGCCTTCACAACAATATTGGGCTGGAGCTTTTATAGTGAAAAATGTGTTCAATATTTATTTGGTGTAAAGGCAATTATCCCTTTTCGCGTTTTGTGGATTATTGCGGTGCCGATAGGCGCAACCAGCTCGTTAGAATTTATCTGGCTACTTGCAGATACACTTAATGCCATGATGGCGATCCCGAACTTGATTGCGCTATTACTATTAAGCCCTGTGGTGTTTAAGTTGACGAAGGAATACTTTGCAATGCTCGCACAAGAAAAACGGAAGGGGTCCGATCTCGAATAAAGTTTTGTTGTGGCGGCTAACATGATGTCTGCCATGTTAGCCGCTTTTTGTTCATCAAGGTGGATCTGGTGCTCATCGACTGAACCTTACACTAATCTTCCTTGTTGATAATCCTGAATCGCTTGTTCAATCTCGTCCATGCTGTTCATCACAAATGGGCCGTAATGTACCACTGGCTCGTTGATTGGATGGCCTGATAACAACAATACGCCAGCTTCACTTTGTGTTGAAATAGCTAAACCCTCACCATTACCGAGTATAGCGAGAGTACCCTCGCTTATCGTTGTTTCTCCGACATTGACCTCTCCCTTGTATACATAAATCATGGCTTGAAAGTCAGGATTTAGGCAGCTGTTAAATGTCGCTGCCTGGTTCGTCTGCCAATCAGCAATTGTTACAGGAACCCCTGTTTGTTGTAATGGGCCGGCAAGGGTCGTTCCTTTCGTCGTTAAATCACCAGCTATAACACGGATAAGGCTGCCATCCTCTTGTTGGTATTGCGTGATAACGTCAGACTGGAAATCATGATAATCCGCAGGCTGCATTTTCTTGGCTGCTGGCAGGTTTATCCAGATCTGGAAGCCATGAAGTTGCCCGTTAGTCATCATTGGCATTTCACTGTGGATCACGCCTTTTCCTGCAGACATCCACTGGGCTCCACCGTCACTGAGTTCGCCTACATTCCCCATGTGATCTTTATGCTGGAAATGGCCTTTTAGCATGTAGGTCAAGGTTTCTATCCCGCGATGTGGATGGGGCGGAAAACCACCAATGTAGTCAGCTGCACTTTCGGACTTCAGTTCATCAATCATCAAAAAAGGTGAAAACTGCGCGTTGTCAAAACCGTGTACACGTTGAATTTGGACGCCGTCACCATCAGAGGATGAGTGGGCGGGTATGAGGGACTGGATTTGTCGAATAGCCATAATTGCCTCCTAATCTGCTTATGGTTTCAGTGTATGCAGAGTTTACGATGACAAACAGTAGCCATTGACGAACAAGATGTTTAAAAAATTCGAATATAGATTGGGATTAAGGATATAAAAAAGGCCATCGACTGATGGCCTTAAATTATGGCTTACTGAGCCAAAGAGTAGAAAATCGCTGAAATAGAAATCAGGCCGATAATCACGATAAATACGTTACTGATAGCACCAGAATACTTACGCATTGCAGGTACTTTATTAATCGCGTACATCGGCATGATGAATAGCAACATGGCGATAATTGGACCACCAAGGCTTTCAATCATACCCAAAATACTTGGGTTAATTGTTGCCACAATCCAAGTCGTAACAAGCATAAAGGTAGCAGTGAAAGCGTTTAGGGCTTTCGGGCCCACTTCTTTGCCACGTCCTCGCGCTACTTTAAGGACTAAGCCGTTTAGGCCTTCGCTAGCACCAATGTAATGTCCAAGGAATGACTTGGTAATTGCGATAATCGCTACAATCGGTGCTGCGTAAGCAATCATTGGTGTATTAAAGTGGTTAGACAGGTAAGTCAGGATTGATACATTCTGCGCTTTCGCTTCTGCTAGATTCGCAGGAGACAAAGACAATACACAACTGAACACGAAGAACATAACGGTTACAACCATCATGATGTGAGCACGCTGAAGTACGCGGCGCGCTTGAGGTTCAGCATTTTCGCCGTGTTCTTTTTGCATTGCTACAGCAAAAGATGAAATCACTGGTGAATGGTTAAATGAGAAAACCATCACAGGAAGGATTAACCATACCGCCATAAATACTGACGTCATACCACCTTCTGCAGGCATAACATGGTTGAATATCTCGCCATTCCACTCTGGAACCAAGTACAGAGCTAATGCTAGTAGAACCGCTACGAACGGGAAGACTAAAATGCTCATCGCTTTAACGATAAGTTCTTCACCTAAGCGTACAACTGCCATCAGGCCGATAATCAACGCCAATGCAAGGATCCAACGCGCAGGTGGAACCATACTCAACTGGTTGATCATGAAGCTTTCAACCGTGTTGGTTAGTGCCACACTGTATACTAGAAGGATTGGGTAAATAGCAAAAAAGTAAAGCAAAGTGATAACTTTACCCATGCCCGCACCAAAATGCTCTTCAACTACTTCTGTGATATCAGCGCCAGGGTTGGCGCTTGAAAGCACAAAGCGTGTCATACCACGGTGAGCGAAGTAGGTCATCGGCAGCGCAAGTACTGTCATGACTAAAAGCGGGATCAAACCACCGACACCAGCATTGATAGGTAGGAAAAGGGTACCTGCGCCTACAGCAGTACCAAAAAGGCCAAGTACCCATAGAGTATCGGCTTTTTTCCACCCCAGCTTTGATGAAGTAGTTGATTGAGAATGAACGGTATTGTTTTTCACAGTGTCCATTATGGACATCTCCTTTATAGGTATAATTTATATAGCCTTCAAAGGGTTCTCTTCGGTGTATCTTCCCTGCTTCACTGATGGGATGTCAGCAAAGGAGCAAGAGCAGCTTGCAAACATTATTTGCAGGTTCTACGTACAATATAAGGAGCGAGTTGTGGGGGGGAATCACTTTAAAACTGAAAAGTGATTATGTCGACGTCCTGGGTCTAAAAGCGCTAATTCCATGCATGCACAATGCTACTTGGTAATGACTGCTCTAAATCTCTAACTTATTAAAACCTTTAAAATTAACAACTGGAACCCTAGATAGGACGCGGCAAGTATAGGGGATTATCCGTATCACAACTATGGTTTTTCGCTTTTACGAGTCTGTTTGCACAATATTCAAACACTTGTTTATAACCATAAAATATCCAGTTATAAATTATTGTGTCAAGTGGTGAAAATGTATTAGCTTTTGTTAATGATGGTTGTTTTATATCAGTACCATCATCATTTGGTGAAGATAATTGCATTAGTGTTTTAGAAGAAATGAGCTAATTCAAATGTAGAAGGTTGTAAGTGAGTTTCGTATAGATAAAAAGGAGTAGTTTTAAGTTCCATTTAATTTACATTGAGAATTAAGTGGTGAAGAAACAAGCAATTCTATTGTGAGAATGGTTGGTTTTGAGCTCAAAAAAAACTCTATAGTAGGTAAGAGAGTGAAGAAGCATGCGATACTTCCTTTCTTCGTCAATAATTTGACTTGCTCGTTGAGTGAGTGCCGTTTTTCGGTATAATTACCTCACTTATCGATATGCATACTGTGGGATATTGTTTGGGAATTGATAAAGGTGAAATAAACTCTTTTGAAAAAGGGTTTACCCTAATAGAAATAGTTGTAGTGATTGTGCTACTTGGCATTTTAGCTGTAACAGCTGCACCGAAATTTATGAACAGCCAAAGCGACGCAAGAATTGCCGTCTTAAAAGGGTTTGAAGGGGCATTATATGCTGCCAATGATATTGTGATGGCAAAAGCCGAAATAGCAGGAGTTCTTGATGGTACAGCTCAGTTAAAAAAAATACCGGGGACGGAGCTTTATGTACGTGATAACTTTATGAGTGTTAAGCCAGAACATTTACAGAGTGCGATGAGCATTGACGGATTAATTCTTAGCGATTACGACGATTGGACTTATGTATATTTTGGCGAAGAGCGCTTTGGTGAGGAGATCACATCTCATCAGTGTTATGTGAAGTTAGAGCATTATGAAGATGGCGAAACGAAGGTAGATCAGTTGAAAGTTAGCCAAGTCATTAATGAATGCTAAAAAAACCGCCAGTTGGCGGTTTTTTATTTGCGGTTACGGTATTAGTCACGGAAGTTGTCAAACTGGAATGACTGGCCAAGTTCAGCACTGCGTACAAGTGCCATAGCCGCTTGAAGATCATCTCGTTTCTTACCGGTTACGCGGACTTTATCGCCTTGGATAGAAGCTTGTACTTTAAGCTTCTCATCTTTAATCATTTTAACGATTTTTTTCGCAACAGCTGTGTCGACACCTTGCTTGAATTCAACGTTACACGCAAAAGATTTACCTGTACGAGTAGTGTCTTTTTGATCCATTGATTGGGCGTCAACATGACGCTTAGCAAGGTTGCCGCGAAGAATCGTAATTAGCTGGCCTAGTTGGTAATCCGATTCAGTCGTAATTTTTACGACTTCCTTCTCTAGTTTGAAGCTGGCTTCCACACCTCGGAAGTCAAAACGAGTTTCAAGTTCACGAGAAGCATTTTCTACCGCATTTCGGATTTCAACGAAGTCGACTTCAGAAATAATATCAAAAGATGGCATGTGCGTAATCCTAATTGTTTAGTGATTTAATTATATCTTGGATTGGGGTATGGCATTGAACGGCCATACCTCGGTCAGTTATTGTTGGCTACTTACTGCGTCAGACAGCATGTCTAGCAGGGTGACGGTATCATCCCAGTTAATGCACGGATCGGTAATAGACTGGCCATAAGTTAGTGCATCTAAATTGTTAGTATCGACAGGCTGGTTACCTTCTACGATAAAACTTTCCGCCATAATACCAGCAACAAACTGGCTGCCTGACTTAATCTGCTGACAAATGTCGGCTGCGACATCAAGCTGGCGCTTATGCTGCTTCTGGCAGTTGCCATGGCTGAAGTCGACGACCAAACGGGTTGGTAATTCGAATGAAGCCAATGTGTCACAAGACGCTTGAATATCTTCTGCATGGTAGTTTGGCATCTTACCACCGCGAAGAATCACGTGACCATGCGGGTTACCGGAAGTACGGTAAATGGTCATTTCCCCGTTTTTGGCTGGAGAGCAGAACACATGTGACTCGCGTGTGGCTCGAATAGCATCGATCGCAATCTTGATGTTGCCGTCGGTACCATTTTTGAAACCAACCGGGCAGGAGAGTGCAGAAGCCATTTCGCGGTGAATCTGAGATTCGGTTGTACGAGCGCCGATAGCGCCCCAGCTGATCAAGTCAGCCAAATATTGGCCAGTGATCATATCTAGGAATTCAGTGGCTGTAGGCATGCCGAGTGCATTGATATCAACAAGCAATTTACGGGCGGTGTGTAGACCCTTGGCTAAATCCAAGCTGCCGTCAAGGTTAGGATCAGAGACCAAACCTTTCCAGCCCACGACAGTACGCGGTTTTTCAAAGTAAGTACGCATAACAATAAATAGCGTATCTTTGTATTTTTCCTGAACTGCTTGAAGGCGTTTAGCATAGTCGATGGCTGCATCAGGATCATGGACAGAGCAAGGACCAACGATAACAAGAAGACGGGAGTCCTGGCCCGTGAGAATCGCTTCAACTTGACGACGAGAGTGGGCGATATGTTCCGCAATTTCATCTGTGATTGGGTAAGCAGCTTCTACCGCTGCCGGCGTTGGCATTGGCCCAAGGCTTACGGTGCGGAGTTCATCTGTTTTCATTGGCATAGTGTTGCCTATCTCGGTATTACAAAAATTATTGACGCGTAAAGATAGCCCAAAAGTTGGCAGGAATAAACCAAACTTGTGATATCACTTAGATTTTTATTCTAGTGTTTACTTTTTTACTTCGAGTTTTGTCAAAATAGATCAATGCATGCTGCTTTTGTGTGCAACTGAAATAGTTCATCTCCGCCTAGCATTAAATGCCGCGGCCTTATGAATAACTCAGGATTCTGTACTTACCGAGGCTTCAGATGATTAAAACTTTCGGCATAGCTACTTGCGTCAGGTGACATGAGTCAGTATGTTGGGTCTATGTGAATATCTATCCATGTTGTATGGGTAAAAATGGAAGTCGATATACGAAAGGAATCACAGGCCTAGGCGCTATGATCTGTCTATATATGTTCTTCCTAGAAACCAAGATAAAGTAGTTATGGTGGCTTATGACAAACAGCGCTCAGTCAGGTTTACAATTTTCTGAAATCCTCAAATCCTCGTCGCAATTATCAAGTATGCAAGCTGATATTGGCCTGCTTTCGGTTGATGACATTTTGCTTGAAATTGGGATCCATCCTCTGGCAGCAGCTTATCCTGCTGACTTACCCGCCGACGTCCAGCAGCAGTTGTTGGCGCAAACAGAAGGTAATCCAGCCGAATATTTTGTTTCTGCATTGGCTGAGAAACTTATCGCCGCGGCACAAAAAGCAGGGGATAAATCGCTAAAAGTACGTCTTGCAGGGGCTGACTCGTATCAGAGGCAGTCACTATTGGGCTCAGAGCTTGAAACCAAAGAGGTGAATCCACTTATTGGTCAGCGGGGAGTCTCACGCTGGGCGAACAAATCTGTTCGTAAGGCTTTTGAGCTAGAGTGCGAAGCCATTAAGCGCGCTCGAATTGCAGAGGGCATGACAAATATTGAGTTGGTTATCCCTTTTGTTAGAACGTTTAGTGAGGCGGCGACGGCCATTGATTTACTGGCAGAGCAGGGGCTATGTCGCGGAGCACAAGGGCTTAGGGTTCACCTGATGGCAGAGCTTCCGGCTAATGCGCTTACGGCTGAAAAGTTTTTGCAATACTTTGATGGTTTGGTTATTGATATCGATCAGCTTGCTCAATTTGCTCTTGGATTGGATCAAACCCATCCGTCATTGGAGTATTTGCATGATGATCAAAATGAGGCGGTATTAGCACTCATTGACCATGCTTTAAAGGCTACAAATGTAGCGAAGAAGCCATGTGATATGCTGAGCCATTACATCAGCAAAGCGCCTAACCTCCAGCTGTGGTTGATGGAACATGGCGTTTCTAAAGTGATTACACAATAGAGAACAAACTTTGAAATGAAGAACCCGGCGGATGTCTTATCCTGCCGGGTTCTTTGTTTATGCTGGTTCTTACCTTAGTAGGACACTTCTCAGTGGCGTTTTATCTATCAGTGTAACTAAGCCATAGCTAATGATACATGTGAGAACAAAACGCAATATGTCATTGGCGTAACCTGTTAAACCAAGCAGGGGAAGGAGACGCATTAAGTAAATAATGATAAGCAGGTGAATTAAATAAACTCCGAGTATCTGCTTGTTTATGTTGAATTTTAGCAGTGACTGCCCAAATTGAGGGTAGCCCATCAACATAAAAAACAGTCCTGCCCCCCAGAAAGGTGTCCCAATGAGGAAGTCATGCATATTGAAAGGTACGTCATAGCCAGTTAAATATGCAGCTTCTGCCAAATGTACCCCCATCCCGACGAAGGCAAGAGTGGTCGCTTTACTAAAACTTAATTGCCATCCATTCTGTTTGGTCATGAAGCCAATAGTGAGCATCAACATGCTCATGAAGGGTCCGTTGCGAGTGAACAAGGGAGACTCAATGCCTGTGAGTGGCTCATAGCTGCCTCCAGCAAGTCCGAATAGATAAAGAGTTATCGCAACAGGCATGATCAAGTTTTGTTTCTTGAAATGACAGCAAATTGCCATAATCAAAAGTCCACAAATCAAGCCCGGTATATACCACAGATGGACCAAGCCACCTTCAAACAAGGTGTTAAGTGGTTGGGACAGCAAGTACTGCCAATATCCACTACGTTCGGCTATATAACCTGATTCCCATGCCATTTGAATGTTGAAGGGCGCAAGGATAAATATTGCACTCCAAGCCAACCATACCTTAAGTAACGGAAGGCTATATTGCTTCAGGGTCGTTAATGGTTGAGATGATAGTTTGGGCGCAATGAAATACCCCGCCAAAATAAAAAACAGCGGAACAGCAAATCGACTTAACTGGTTGATGATAAGCCCTAACCAAGGCTTATCGTTAACCAGAGGGGCTTGCATAAATAGTTGGCTATGGATGGCGATAACGCCAAGAAGAGCAATTAGTCTGCCGATTTCGAAGCTGGCAATACGGTTGTGTGTCATGGTTACTACTGCTAATAAAGTGTCGATCGACTTTACCAGATATCCCCATCAAATTTGATGGGGATAAATACTCAAAAATCTAATGATTTTATGAATCGTGAACTTTGTCTCAGCTCCGCTTCATGAAGAACAACTGATTTCCAGTGCCTTCCCCCATTCAGGTGGCTGCACTGCAAAAGTGGCAAATTCAGGCTGCTCATCAAATGGGCTTTGTAATACTTTCAAGAGTTGCTCCACCAGGGTGAAGTCACCTTTCTCTGCTAACTCTATAGCCTGCTGAGCGAGATAGTTCCTTAAAATATATTTTGGGTTGGATGCGCGCATAAGTTCGAGGCGGTCGGTATTACTCAACGATTCTTTTTCTAGCCTGTTAGTATACTGGGAAAGCCATTCCTCTAGCGGCGCGAGGTCTTTGAACAAGGATTGGAAGTGGTGACTTGATGCTTTCAAATCAACATGAGGAATAGACGACAGGGTACGGAAGAATAGGGTGTAGTCGACGGCTTGTGTTTTCATTAAATCAAACAAGCTGGCAAACAGCGGGGTATCGTGCTCAAGTTTTTCTTTTAGACCGAGTTTATTACGCATCTTCTCGCTATAGGCCTTTTGTAACAAAGGCTGATAGCTTTCTAAGGCATGATCAATGTCGTCTTTCTCTAGCAGTGGAGTGAGTGCATAGCCGAGTGCTGATAAGTTCCATAAGGCGATGTTGGGTTGCTGATTGAAAGCATAACGGCCGGAATAATCGGAATGGTTACAGATAAATCCGGGCTCATAGTCATCCAAGAAACCATAAGGGCCGTAGTCAAAAGTTAAGCCGAGTACCGACATATTGTCGGTGTTCATCACACCATGGGCAAAACCAACGGATTGCCAATCGGCAATCATTTCGGCAGTTAACGTGACGATATTGGTGAACATCTGGCGATAGCGGGTGGCATCGTTAGCTTGGCTATCTATATTTGCAAAGTGGTTGCTGATTAAATAATCAGCTAACAATTTTAGTTCGCTATGTTGCTGGGTATAGAAAAGGTATTCGAAGTGACCGAACCTGAGGTGGCTCTCGGCAACACGGATTAGCGTCGCGCCACGTTCGACGGTTTCTCTAAAAACAGGGGTGTTACTCGAGAGTACGGCCAACGCATGTGTTGTCTTGATCCCTAATCCTGCCATTGCTGCGCTGGCCAGATACTCACGAATACTGGAACGTAAAACAGCTCGGCCATCGCCTTGGCGTGAGTAAGGGGTAAGGCCGGATCCCTTTAAGTGGATGTCCCACTTTTGTCCTGAGGAAGTCTGCACCTCCCCGAACAGCAAGCCCCGTCCATCGCCCAAGTCTGGGTTGTATTGGCCAAACTGATGACCGGTGTACTTCATTGCAATAGGGGACATTGCTGAGTGCTCATCGTTGCCCGTAAATAGATTGACAAAGTACTCTGTGTTGGCCTGTTCTGGATCCAGCTCCAGCAATTCGCTTACTTTACTGTTTACGCTGACCAGGAAAGGATCATCAAGCGGCTGTGGCTTGATGAGGGTACCAAATGTAGCAGGTAGCTGGCTGTATGTGTTGTTAAAGACTAGCTCGGACAGTTTTTTCATATAGGGATCATCAAAATGGCTTCCCTTTAAGCGTATCAACTGTCAGCGAGGTTACAACGGAGAGAGTGTAGGGGTATTACCTCTATTCATTGTTTTTTTGCTTTTGGCTGGGTCTATTCGCTTTCGATAGGTTCAATATCGACAATTTTAGAGCGGTTCATAATGACCTTCCAACGTTGGACGCAGACGGTTTTTTCATCGACCATTTCCCGAGTTACTAGGTTAATTAAGTGGCGTTTTTCAACCGTCTCTTTTGATACTTGACCATCTTTAAGTTGATAAATCTTTTGTGAGCCTTTTTCCATCAGTCGGGTAATGGTACGTAAATCCAGCATGATGGACTCGCGGGTTTGCTCGTATCCAGTTAAGAATTTAGTCGGCGACATGCGGGTGGTACTTTTATAGTGCAAGACCGTTTCTTCATGCTGGGAAACTTTGTGTTTGCGGACCTTTTTGATTTCTTTATCTAAATCTTTAAAGGCGCAATATTCCATCCACTCTAATTGGCGGCCGATTAACTGGTTCGAGTTGACATCAAAAAACTGTTTTCGCCACTTGGGTTTACCTTTTCGTACCATACGCCAAAGGATGGTTTTCAAGTCATCCTTAAACACTTCACGCGCGGCATAGATAAAAGACAGAACTAGAATAAATGAAGCGGTAATGTCACCGAGTACCCCTCGAGCTTTAATCAGCATCAAGGTAACGAAAATCATCACAAAACCTGCCGCAAACCCAGTGACAACTTTGCGCGTATTCTGGCCCAGCTCACTAGTCTTTTCCTTCATGGTAACCGGGTACTCAATCAAGCGACGCAGTAGGCGCATTTTGTTGGACATCCGAGTCGGATCTTCCATCGCTTTAGATGAGTTGTAGTCATGCTTGGTTCGGTGTTCAGACTCTTTCTCACACACTTGCAGTAGCAGCGATTTTATCTCGCTGTAATCACTACTTCTTGGTAGGTGTGCAACGAGTTCTAACAGTCGTTGTTCCGTAAACCATGAAAGATAGTTATCGACATTCTCATAATATTTGTGCAGCTTCTTATCTGTGGGCACATTACGGCGGAGTCGCTTTAAAATCCGCTGAGTTAATTGGGCTACTTCTTCGACCTCTTCCAGCGAACGCCCTTCTTTGTCATCGAGTAGTTGCTGTGCGGTTTTTTCAAGGGCCAAGGCGTATTGATACGCATAGAGGCTCAAACTCAAGCGGTACTGCTCAGTAGAGAGTTTTCCACGACTAGCAAGCCGGCTATGAACCAATGGTAAGTGGTTTACATCACTGTAATAGGTACGTTTACCCTGAATCGCATTATGGAAAAATTCATCTTCAGCAATGATATTGCTGTTTAATCCAAGTTCGCCGGGAACGAAAATAAAGAGATCCAGTTGTCGGTTGGTTGTTTCAGGAATGACGTGGGAAATTTTGAGTTTATGCCCGTCTTTTTTTTCAACTGTGATCACTCTACTACACTACCTCACTATGGTTGGGGGATATGAATATGCAACGCTGTATAACCAAGTCACTTGGCTACTAACATAACGTTAAGTTTGGGAAGTAAGATTAATTTTAGATGAATTAGTCAGTTATTAGCAGTGTTATTTGGTGTTTCACATTTTATTAGAGTGAAAAGTAAGCAAAAAATGAAAGATAGGTCAGGCGCATTGGATTAACATCACGTATAATGCGCCGCCTGATGTTAAGATGAAGCATTGCAGAGCGTCGCATGCTGTCGGCTGTTTGTTACACAGGCCGTTTAATTTATCCAGAGAGTGTCGAAAGAATGATTAGAATTGGACAATACAACACGTTAGAGGTCGTCAAGTTAGTAGATTTTGGCGTATTCCTTGATGGTGGTGATGACTTTGGCAATATCCTACTGCCTAAAGCCTCTGTTCCTGCTGGCACTCAACTGGGGGACCAGTTGGAAGTCTTTGTTTATTTCGATTCTGAAGACGAAATCATTGCGACGACTCAACAGCCATATGCTGTGGTTGGTGACTTTGCTTTGCTGCGTGTCGTCGGCATTTGTGGTGTAGGTGCATTTGTTGACTGGGGTTTGACAAAAGACTTATTGGTTCCATTCAGTGAGCAACGTCGCCGCCTTGAAGAAGGCCAAGACATCATGGTGCGTGTTTACACTGATAAAGCATCGGGTCGTATTGTAGGTTCAACTAAATTCAATCGCTTCTTGGATAAAACGCCAGCTGAATACAAGCTGGGTCAAGAAGTTCAAGTTCAGATCGCTGAAACCAGCGAACTGGGTTATAAAGCCGTGATCGAAGATAAGCACTGGGGTCTGCTATTCAAAACTGAGTCATTCGGTAAATTGTTCCCAGGCAAAAAATTAAAGGCTTACATTAAAGAGATTCGCCCAGACGGCAAGATCAACCTGTCACTGCAAAAAGCAGGTAAGGCAAAGGTTGACGACTTGGCCGATAAAATTCTGACAACACTTGAACGTAAAGGTGGTTTTGTGCCACTGAGTGACAAGTCGTCACCAGATGCGATCTTCAAAGAATTCCGTACCAGTAAAGCGACCTTCAAGAAGACCATTGGTGGTCTTTATAAGAAAGGTCTGATTATTATTGATAAAGATGGAATCCGTCTGAACGATAATTAATCAGAAATTGGTTTTGTGATTGTCTAAAAAGCCGGTGTTTATCACCGGCTTTTTTGTGAGCAGTAGCATATCACCCAAGTGAATATAAGTGTATGTTAAAAGCGGTTTTACCCTTTTATTACAATCATCACAAGGATAGATTATGCAAGGAAGTAAGCTAACCGTGATCGCCGCAGCTGTCGCTATGCTAACGGCTAGTCCAATCTGGGCTGCAGATGTCCCCACCAATGTAGCGTTAGCAAAAGTACAAGAGCTAGTCCGTGGTAATGGCGATGAAGTTCCGACGTTAGACCCTTCTTATTCTTCAGATACCTCCAGTGCCCGTGTTATTGCCGATATGTTCGAAGGGCTGGTCACTCAAAGCCCTGATGGGGAGATAATTCCTGCGCTAGCGACCCATTGGGAACAATCGGATGACGGTAAAGTTTTTACTTTTCACCTTCGTGATGACATTAAGTGGTCCAATGGTGAACCTATTATCGCAAGCGACTTCGCTTATAGTTTTAAGCGGGTGGTCGATCCTAAAACTGGTGCACCTTACGCGTGGTATTACAGCACTGCCCACATTCTCAATGCAGATAAAATTAACGAAGGGAAATTACCGGTAGATGAGCTCGGCGTAAAAGCGCTGGATGATAAAACCTTTCAAATAACTCTTGATAAACCCGTCCCGTATTTAGTTAAGATGATGGTGCATGAGTCAACATTCCCAGTTTACCGTCCTGCTATCGAAACCCACGGTGATGCATGGACTAAACCTGAGAATATTGTCACCAGCAGCGCCTATAAGTTAGCAAACTGGACGCTGAACGAGCGGATAGTATTAGAGCGTAATCCACAATATTGGAACAACGAAAAAACAGTCATTAACCAAGTGACGTATTTGCCGATTGCCGATATGACCTCGGAATATAATCGCTTTAGAACAGGTGAAATCCATATCACCTCGTCATTTCCGCTAGAGCAATACAACGCTATCAAAAAACAACGCCCTGATGAGCTGTTAACTATGCCTTCACTCGGGACTTACTATTACCTGTTTAATGTCAGCAAGGCACCGTTTGATGATCCTAGGGTACGAAAAGCGCTGGCTTATGCGATTGACCGTGACGTTGTCACTAAGGTGATCTTAGGTCAGGGCCAGGTCCCCGCTTATGGTGTGACACCGCCTTCTGTTGATGGCTTCGAGTCTCCGACATTGGCATGGGGTAAGCTGAGCCAGAAAGAAAGAACCCAAAAGGCGAAAGAGTTACTTGCTGAGGCTGGTTTTGATAAATCCAATCCATTATCGTTTGAGCTGGTGTATAACACCTCAGAGTCACACAAGAAGTTGGCTATTGTGATGTCGTCGATGTGGAACAAAGCGTTGGGCGCGAAAGTAAATTTGGCTAACCAGGAATGGAAAACGTTTTTACAAAAACTGGGGCAGAAAGACTTCACCGTTGCCCGATATGCTTGGGTAGGGGATTACAACGAAGCGTCGACTTTCTTGTCTTATTTCGAAAGTACCGGGATGAACTACTCTCGCTGGTCAAGTGACGCCTATGACGAGGCTATGGCGAAAGCGATCCAATCGCCAAGTAATGATGAGCGTAACAAGTATTACCAACAGGCAGAGAAGGTGTTCTCTGAAGAAATGCCAGCAATCCCACTATATCACTACACACGCTCTGTGCTTAAGAGCACCAAAGTCGGTGGGTATTCCGCGACTAATGCAGCAGAAGCACGCTACACCCGTGATTTGTATATGACTCAGTAATTGAGTTCATCGAAATAGCCGCAAATGAGCAAGCCGGAATCTGTTCCGGCTTTTTATTTGGGCATTTGATTTAGTAACTCTCTTGCATCGTGTATCCCTTGAATACCCATTTGCATACCAATAACCGTTAAGATCAACCCCATTAGCCGAGTGACAATACTAATACCGTTATCTCCAAGTAAGCTCACTAGCTTTTGGCCATAGATAAAACAAACAAGGCTGATGAGGCATAGCAAGGCAAAAGCGGAAATGGTAATAACGATGTTGAGAATGCCGCCGGCGGCCGAGTAGTTCATCGCTGTTGCTATCGTCCCTGGTCCTGCCAAAATCGGTAAGGCAAGGGGAGAGATCGCCACATCTTGACCATTGTCGGTTTGCTTGTTTTCACTGCTCTCAATTTCTTGATGGCTATGCATTGAAGAACTACTACCTTGGAGCATGTGGTAACCAACCAAAAACACCAAGATGCCACCTGAAATGCGAAGTGCGGGTAGAGTGATACCAAAGACTTGGAAAATACCTTTACCGAGCAAACTGAACGTCGCGACAATGCAAAATGCGGTAAATAGGGCCTTGAACGCGGTGGCTTTTTGTTGCTGGTGGGTTTGGTTACTGGTTAAACCGATAAACACAGCGGTATTAGCGACAGGGTTCATGATGGCAAAGAACCCCATAAATACCGTTACGCTAACAGTCAGTAAATCATGCATTGGATAATCCCTTAAGCCTAAGTTTAACTGTTTGTTTTAATAAAGCTTAGTTGCTATTGCTACTGGGAAAAAAATCGTTGTGATAAATGAGAGTAAAATATCATTTTAGAGATAAAGCCAGTGATCCCTCACTGGCTTGCCGTTGGGGGGCTACTTACGATTCAATATCAACGTTTTTCAGAATAAAGTCTGACTCGTATACCGGAAGGCTGTTATCAGCTGGCTTCTCATTCATACCAATGACTTCTACCATCACGGTTGTTTCGGAAACTATGCTGCCAATGCCGTAGAGAAAATCATTGCTCGAGTAACCAACACCCGACGTGCTGCCCGTTTGGTCACGGAAGTTCTGCTCACCACGCAGTGCAAAGTATGGATAGCCTCCACTTTGGGCAAGCTCTGCAGCTTTGTGCAGTAGGTAGTTTCTGGCAAGGGTGCGGTCGGTATTTTCATTGCCGATAAAGCTTATTTGCCAAGTATCTTGAGCAAGAGGAGTGACTTCGAAACCTTTACCGAATGACCAGAAAGAGTCACGGTCGGTATCATACGGGGTTGCGCAGCCCGCAAGTAGCAATGCACTCAAACCACACGCGATTAATCCCATTTTTTTCATTGTATGCGCCCTATAAAACACTGTTCATTATGTTTTAGGATAGTAGCATTAATTTAATGGCATTCATCGGTCTGAGGTGCGATCCATACAAAGGCATACATTTGGTGAATGTGTCTTGGAGGGGGGGGCGGTTTGAGAAAGGGTTTCCTAAGTTATTCTAATGCCTTATGTATTGTCACCATCTAAGAAAAAAGGAAGCTATCGCTTCCTTTTTTCTTAATGTTAACCACAAACTTGGCATTTTGACTGCTTACCTAGCTTCATTTCTCGCCAGCTCATTGTCATCGCATCAAGCATTAAGATCTTGCCAGTCAAAGGTTGTCCCATATTGGCGGCTACTTTAATCGCTTCCATGGCTTGAACAGCACCCACAATGCCGACAACCGGTGACATGATTCCAGCTTCAACACAAGTCAGAGCTTGTTGGCCAAATAAGGCACTTAGGCACTGGTAGCACGGTTCATTGTTTTGGTAGGTGTAGACACTGATTTGCCCTTCCAGACGAATGGCGGCACCCGAGATCAATGGGGTTTTAGTCTTGAAGCACAAGCGGTTTAGCTGGTTTCGGGTATCAACGTTATCGCAGCAATCCAGCACCATGTCATGTTGCTCGATCAGCGCTTTCAAAGATTCGTCATCAAGGCGTTTGGCAACGGTCTCGATAGCAGTATTCGGGTTGATTGTCTGCAACGCTTGTTGGGCCGAGTCGACTTTTAGCATGCCGACGGTGCTGTCGTTATGCAATACCTGACGCTGAAGGTTTGACACCTCTACTTTATCGTCATCAATTAAAGTCAGTTTGCCAACACCTGCAGCGGCAAGGTATTGGGTAGACGCACAGCCCAACCCACCAGCACCAAGTACAAGCATAGAGGTAGATTTCAGTGCTTCCTGGCCATCAAAATCAAATTGTTTGAGAATAATCTGGCGATTGTAGCGCAGCATTTCTGCGTCGGTAAGTTCTACCACGGTGTGTTCCTATCGTGTTCTTGCGGGTCGTTGTCACGAGAAGAGTGTGCCGCACAAAGATAGCGGCACACACGTCAGTGTGTATTAGTACATGGCTACAGCCGTTTTAGTACTTAGCTTGTTCAGTACATCGCCTGGTTGAAAAGCTCGATGGTGACATCTTCACCTGGCATTACACGGCCGCGCTCTTGCTCAAGTACCACAAAGCAATTGGCTTGGTGCATTGAGCTGAAAGCGCCTGAACCTTGGTTGCCTGTTGTCGCGACTTCAATTTGACCTTCACCGTTGAGCTGGTAGATACCGCGTTGATAGTCGGCACGGCCAGGTCGTTTTTTGAATACTGTTGTTGCTTTGGCCTTCAGGCGTTGCGGTGGCTGGTATTGGCTATGGCCAGCAAGCTTGGCCAGCATCGGCTGGACCAACTGGTAAAGCGTCACCATGGCTGATACAGGGTTACCCGGTAAGCCACAGAACCAAGTGTTTTTGATAGTGCCAAAAGCAAATGGCTTACCCGGTTTCATGGCGATTTTCCAAAAACCGATTTCACCTTGCTCGTCGAGGATATCTTTGGTGTAGTCTGCTTCACCTACGCTGACACCACCGGATGTCACGAGTACATCTGCTGTAGTTGCCTGATCAAATGCTTCACGTAGTTTTTCAGGGCTGTCCGGAATAATGCCAAGATCCATCACATCGCAGCCGAATTTTTCAAGCAGCGCACGGATACCATAACGGTTGCTGTCATAGATCTGGCCTGCTTCTAACGGTTCACCCACAGGGCGAAGTTCATCACCAGTAGAGAAGAACGCAACTACAGGGCGACGATAAACGGGTAGGGTCGCAACACCCAGAGAAGCAAGCAAAGGCATTTCACGAGCGGTGATGCGATTACCTTTTGCTACAACCACATCCCCTTGATGAACATCATCACCAATAGGGCGGACATTCTCACCGTGAGATACCTTGTTAGTGAAGCGGATATTGTCGCCATCAACTTCGGTTTCTTCCTGCATGATAACGGTGTCTGCGCCTTCAGGCATTTGGGCACCGGTCATAATACGAATACATTGGCCAGGCTGACATTCGCCGTCATATGGGATACCGGCAAAAGACTTACCTGCCATGTGCAGGGTGTCTGTGTTATCCAAGTCTGCAATACGCAGGGCATATCCATCCATTGCAGAATTGGCAAATGGCGGTACGTTAATTGGTGAGCAAATATCTTCTGCAAGTACCAGTCCCATGCCTTCTGACAGGGAAACCGTCGTTGCAGTTTCAAGAGGTTTAACTTGATCAAGAATCTTGGTCAGTGCGGTGTCGACTGGCATTAAGCCTGGAGTGTCACAACATCCCATAATAAGTATCCGTCTATCGTCGTTATATGTTTTAGTGGGGTAATTATGACAAAAAAAGGTCACTAGCACTAATACCTGAGTAGTTTCGTCGTGTAATTCCTAGTGTATTCTTTTTGATTTAAGGGTATCCTTCCGTTTCAAAGTTTGCTGGCACTCGTATTTGGGCACGTTTTATACACATAAGTATCTAAAATCACTTGATGTTTGCCTTAAGCCCAGCCGGTTGGAGGAAAAGAATGACTGCATTTAGCGAATCTGCATTGATGGTGCGCCAAGCACTGGTTGAGCGTGGCTTAGAAACCCCTATGACGGATAGGGTGGTTAGCCGTGAAGAGAAGAAAGAAAAAATCGAGTATCACATGCGTGAAATCCTCGAGCTTCTTTCATTAGATTTAACCGACGATAGCTTGGTTGAAACACCGCATCGAATTGCAAAGATGTATGTTGATGAACTGTTCTCTGGTCTAGATTACGCCAATTTCCCGAAAATCACCGTCATTGAAAACAAGATGAAGTGTGATGAAATGGTGCGAGTCAAAGACATCACTTTGACCAGCACTTGTGAGCACCACTTGGTAACTATCGATGGGACCGCCACTGTTGCTTATATCCCTCGTGGCAAAATCATCGGTTTGTCTAAGATCAACCGCATTGTCCGTTTCTTTGCCCAGCGCCCACAGGTTCAGGAGCGCATGACGCAACAAATTTTAGTTGCTTTGCAGACCCTGCTTGAAAGTGATGATGTTGCCGTTACCATGGATGCAACACACTACTGTGTGAAAGCGCGTGGTGTCATGGACGCAACCAGTGTGACCACAACCACGGCGCTCGGTGGTATTTTTAAGCGCAATCCAGCAACCCGCGCTGAATTTCTACACGGCCTTCGATAATTCTTTATTTGACGCCAATCCAGAATAATTTATTATGAAACAAGCCAGTAGGTCATCTACTGGCTTTTTTGTAGCTATTGGATACTAAAAGGCTTATGGATCTCATCAAACTGTCCCGAATTAGCATGAAGCATTTAATTACACTGCATGTCATGTTGGATACACTCAGTGTTACCGCGAGTGCAGAAAGGTTATGCCTGAGCCCATCCTCTGTTAGTAAAACCTTAACCCAATTGCGGGAAAGCTTGAACGATGAGTTGTTCTATCGTCACGGCAATCAGCTTGTAGCTACACCGCTTGCCCGTCGTTTGGGGCCGACAGTGCACCAAATGATCAATGAGATGAACCAGATGCTGACGCAAGAGGCATTTGATCCTGCGTCATATCAAGGGCGTTTTTCATTGGCGATGCGGGAAAGTACGTTCGAGCTGTTGGCGGCTAAGCTGAGTGCTAGGGTACTAGAGCAATCGCCGGGAATGCGACTCGAGATTTGGTCGCGTGATAATAAAGGGTTTGATAGCCTTGCCAAAGGCCAGTTGGATTTTATTATCTTACCCCATGATAAGAGCCAGCCACCGAGCACTCAGAATAATCTGGTATGGGAAACTTTGCTGGATGACGAAATGGTGTGCTTAATGAACCCCAACCATCCACTAGCCGATAAAACCCTGACCATTGATGACTACCTAAGTTATGGTCATATCGGTATAACCGATAACGACTTGAATGTCCCGTTCTTCGAAATGCAGCTTGCTCAGCAGCACCAGAAACGCAAAATCGCCGTCAATGTACCTGATTTTGGTGGGGCAGCCTTGATGTGCCATCACAGTGATTTACTGTTTACCTGCTCTCGCCAATGGGCAAATGTCGCCTTGCAGGCAAAAGATCTGATCACCAAACCGTTACCATTTAATTATGGCGAGGTCTCTTACAGTCTCGTCTGGCATCAGCCGAGCATGAACGATCCTGCACAGCGTTGGCTTTACGAACAAATTATCTCAGTCGCAGCTGAATCTTAGTGGCTTGTGCTTGGGTTGCATATTTTGAAATACAGGGTTGCAGGTGAAACCGAGTGGCTTATGCTTCTTCGCTAGTCCTTGTTTGTTTGCGATATTGAGAGGGGCTGCTTCCACTCCACTTTCCAAAAGCATGACGAAAATTAGCGCTATCCGAGAAACCAATACGTTCAGCAATTTCATCTAGGCTCAACTGAGTCGTTTTTAAATAATCTTTAGCCAAGTTACAGCGGACTTGATCTAATAGAATTTGGTAGCTGGTGCCAAGTTGGGTTAAGTGACGACGAAGGGTGCGTGATGACATTGAGAAGTGTTCGGCAACTTGTTCGATACTTGGATAGCGCCCTGAACTCTCAACAAACAGCAATGAGACTTTGTCGGCTAAGGTTGTAGGCTGATCCAGTTTAGAGAGCATGTCGTCGCAAGACTGCAGACACATCTTCAAGGTTAATGGGTTGGTTGTGGGTAATGGACGTGCCAACCAATCAGAATCAAAATGCCATTCCAGTTTATTGCTACCGAAGATAACAGGGCACTTAAATATGTCTTGGTACAGACGACTGTAGCTAGGTTCGGGAAAAGGAAAATAGAGCTTTTTAGCTGGAAACGTCGTCTGAGTGATTTCTTCACATAATGCTTTGATAGCACTAAACCAGTACTCGGCGCAGAAGCGAAGTAAATTCTCATCGAGCTCCAGCAACTTTTCGCCACTGAATCCACCGACATCGTTATCGACCCACATCTTTTTCCGTAATACGGGGCCCGCAAGGCGAAGATATTTAAAGCCAATAAGCAGTGCTTCACCCAATGTCGCACTACTGAATACCGCATAGCCAAGTACACCGAAATCACTAAAGCGGGCTTGGCTACCGGCCAATAACCCCAGCCCTGGCTGAGAAGATAAATCCATGGCATTGGCATATACCACCAGCTTATCTCGGTAACGAATATGAGTATTAGGAGAGGATAAATCATCCGGCGTTAGCTTACTCCCTGAGAGCAGGGTTTCAACAGCAACCTCTTCTTTCTCCAGCATCTTAGCCAGCAATTGGATATCTAAAATACCGTTAGTGTAATCGTTGGCACTAGGGGCGTAGTTAGCAATATATTCCATATTTACATTCAATATTAACCATAAATAACAGATTACCATAAACAATTATCTGGTTTATGGTGTTGTCCGAAATTCACCTATAATTGTCTGCTTGCGACCTGTGCTTGGTGTGAACGAAGTGTTGTAATGTGATGGTATTACAATAGGGTGACATTTATTATGAACAAGCCAAGCACTGTCGAAAATCATGACGCAATGCAAGATAATGTAAATCAAGTTAATGATTTAAAAAACAAATTTATAGTATTGCAGCGTGCTTTTACTCGAGAACCATACCCCTCTATTGCGGTAAGGAAAGAGCGTCTAACGGCATTGAAGTCACAGCTTAGCCGTTATCAGCAGTTACTCGCGGAGGCAATGAGTGATGACTTTGGCCACCGTTCACACACGGAATCTGTGTTGGCTGATGTACTTGCACCTATTTTAGATATCAACCATGTACAAAGTCATTTAAAGCGGTGGGTCAAGCCCAAACGCCGGCCAACAGAGTGGCTATTTAAAGGCAATAAACTTCAATTACGTTACCAACCTAAGGGTATTGTTGGCATTATTTGCCCGTGGAACTTCCCTTTGTACCTGTCGCTCGGTCCGATGATTACAGCACTGGCTGCGGGTAATCGCTGCATGATCAAAATGCCACCCAACTGCCCAAAAACGACGACAGTGCTCAAGCGCATGTTGGCTGAAGTCTTTAGCGAAGATTTGGTGTGTATTATTGAGGGGGAGCACCCTCAAGCGATGGAGATTTCCCACCTTCCTTTTGACCACTTGGTTTTCACCGGGTCCCCGGCAAGTGGCAAACATATTATGGCTAATGCGTCGGCTAATCTGACACCGGTCACGCTTGAATTGGGTGGCAAGTCACCCGCCGTGGTGTTTGATGATTACGATATCGAGAAAGCCGCAGAACGTATTGCCCATGGCAAAGGGCTTAACTCGGGACAAATATGTATCGCACCGGATTATGCCATGGTACCAAAGGAAAAAATCGATAGCTTTGTCGCGGCGTTACAAGCCGCGAACCGACAAATGTATCCAAGTTTTGGTGGTAATCCCGATGTCACTCATCTCGTCGATGAGGCTCAAGAGTCGCGATTTATTGCCTTGGTAAAGGATGCCGAGGACAAAGGGGCTGTTATTACACGTTGTGGTGACAAAGGTGAAGGGCGCCAGTACCCATTGCATATTGTTACATCGCTGTCACCGGATATGAGAATTTGCCAAGAAGAAATTTTTGGTCCGTTGCTGCCTGTATATGGTTTCGACGATATTAAGGATGTTGTAGAGCATATTCAGTCTAGGCCTAGGCCTCTTGCTTGTTACCTATTCAGCAATAACGTTGAACAGCGTGAATGGGTGCTGACAAATACTCACAGCGGTGGCGTGACTATCAATGATTGGGGCTGGCATGTTCTTAATCATTCGGTGCCATTTGGCGGAACGGGGCATTCAGGCATCGGTAACTATCACGGCGAAGAAGGCTTCCATGAACTTAGCCATGCACGTACCGTGTTAGAAATGAAACCGTGGTTTCCTATTCAAATATTCAGTCCGCCTTACGGCACATTGCTGCAACGATTAACTTTACGTTTGTTCGTCGGCAAAGCCGACCCCAGTTTGAGAGAGAACAAATAATTGAAGAACACTGTTCTATAGACGTTATTAATTCTATAGAAGTAAATAGCTATACCTGAATTAATGAGTATAACTATAAGAGCATTAGCGTTGGTATGGCAGCGCTGATGCTATAGCAATACCCTTCATCGGATGTTATGAAAAACAATAATATGAGGTCGTAAATGCTGAATCTTGCTGTCAATCTAGAACGCTGCGCAACACTGTATCCATCCAAAATTGCGGTAAGTTGTGTGGATAAACAACTTACCTATGAACAATTGAACGTGTTAGCCAATCAAGTCGCAAATGGACTCAAAGGATTGGGGTTAGAAGTCGGTGATAAAGTGGCATTGTCATGCCCGAATTTACCGTATTTTCCCGCTATCTATTACGGAATCTTAAAGGCGGGTTGTACTGTTGTACCGCTCAATGTGCTATTTAAATCGCGGGAAGTTGCTTACCACTTGGCAGATTCAGAAGCGAAGGCCTATTTTTGTTTTGATGGTACACCTGAGATGCCGATTGGCGAGATGGGGCGTTCTGGTTTTACAGAGGTTGAAACGTGTGAGCATTTCATTCACATACCGACACCGGGGTATACCTCACCTGCGCATGACGGCTAAATACACTTCACTAGCTGGATCAATCAACAGCCTTCGGATTTTATTACACACGCCAGTACTGGCGATGATACTGCCGTTATCCTGTATACGTCAGGCACAACCGGACGGCCTAAAGGGGCTGAGCTGACGCATACCAACATGCTAACGAATGCGATGGCATCCCAATACCTCATGCGACTTTCTAAACTCGATACTACATTGATAACCTTGCCGCTATTCCACAGCTTTGGCCAAACGGTGTTGATGAATGCGTCGGTATTGAGTGGCAGTAGCATGGTTCTGACCCCTCGCTTCGATCCCGTAACCGTGCTTGAAGCGCTAGATGCAAATCAAGTCACCGTCTTTGCCGGGGTGCCGACGATGTATATAGCGTTATTGGCTGCGTCTGACCATCACCAATCACTGATAGAGCGGGTATCGATAAACCTAAGGATAGGGATTTCTGGCGGTGCCTCTATGCCTGTGGAGATCCTTAAGCAATTTGAGCAGCAGTTTAATATTCCGATCCTAGAGGGATATGGGCTGTCTGAAACTGCCCCAGTTGCTACATTCAACCATGTAGATGCTGAACGGATCCCAGGGAGTGTCGGTCAGCCACTATGTGCAACAGCGGTGAAAATTATTGGTTTAAAGGGTGAGCAAGTGCCTGCTGGAGAGCTTGGCGAGATTTGTATCAATAGCCCGAGCGTCATGAAGGGATATTACAACCGACCGGAAGCCACAGAGGAGGTCTTGGTTGATGGCTGGTTTCATACCGGTGATATTGGCCGGCTTGATAGCAACGGCTACCTTTACATCGTTGACCGGATAAAGGAAATGATTGTTCGTGGTGGTTATAACGTCTATCCGCGAGAGGTTGAAGAAATTTTAATGGAGCACGAGGCTGTTTCGATGGTTGCTGTTGTGGGTTTACCTCATGCAGTTCATGGCGAAGAAATTCATGCTTTTGTGGTATTAGACGAAAACCATGACGCAGACGAACAAATGTTGAAAGCTTGGTGTAAAGCTCAGCTGGCTGATTATAAATACCCAAGGCATGTTCACTTCAAGTCTGAACTGCCAATGAGTGCAACTGGTAAGATTTTGAAGCGTAAACTCACTGCGGAATAAGCGAAAGGAATAGCATCATGAAGGATTATGACTATATCGTCGTATAGTTATGTCTTCCAATATATCAAAGTCTCCCTCCATAATAGTGGGAGACCTCGATTGGCTTAACCTAGAGGCTCTCGATATATCACACTAAGACCACGCGTGGTGAGTTGCTCTGCGAACGCATTGATTTGTCTACCATTGCACGGTTCCCATTCAAGAGCCTGGCCGGTTACGCCGTGATGCTGAAACGCGTTGAGCCGAATGATTGTCCTCTCTGGCAGAGACGATAAATAGTGGGTTAGGGCATCTATTTCCTGCTCGAAATCAGTGATCCCAGGAATATGCAAGAGACGCACTTCCTCTAATTTATCATAGCGGCTCAGCAGCGCAATAGATTGCATCACCCGGTGATGGCTGCGTCCTGTTAGCCATAGATGAGTCTCATCTTGCCAAGCTTTCAGGTCAATCATAGCGCCATCCAATACAGGCAGGAGCTTTTCCCACCCGGTCACGCTTAGACTGCCATTGCTATCAACCATGCAGGTTAAGTGCTGAAGCCTAGAGTCTGCTTTGATGGCATTAAATAGCTCTACAATGAAAGGCAGTTGCAGTGTCGCTTCACCACCACTGATGGTAATGCCGGACAAGAACAGCTGATGCTTTCGAACGAGTTGTAATATCTCTTCAACCCCCATTTGCTGGGTTTTGGGGTTGGATTGGTTAGGGCATACTGCCAAGCAGCGATCGCACTGAGTACAGAGTTCTGCCTGCCATTTAACGTTACCTTCCTGCATCGAAAGCGCGTTGCTTGGGCAAGGTGCAACACAATCACCGCAATCATTGCATACTCCGATAGTGTGCGGGTTATGGCAATTCTTGCATTGGTAATTGCACCCTTGCAGGAAGATAACGAGCCTGTTGCCTGGCCCGTCGACACACGAGAAGGTCAGGATCTTACTGACTGTCGCAGTAGCGCGGCGTTTGCTCATGGCTCACAACTCGTGGTTTTCGATTAAGGATACCAGTATTGGCGGCCGCTTCTGCGCCAAGTCCTGTGGTATTGGTGCGAGAGCCTTGTTCTTTGAACTTGGCAATATCTGAAAGCTTGATCATATAACCTGTTACACGTACCAAATCATTAGAGTGCACATTGGCGGTAAATTCACGGAATCCGATAGCTAACGCGCCCTTGCAAAGCTGGTACATGGCTTCAGGGTTGGATTTGACCGTTTCGTCAATGGTCAGAATATCGCTAATGCCAGACGTGTAATATTGGTGATGCTCTGCTAGGGCTTGGATGTGGTTCACCGGATCAGGTTCGGTACCATATGGAATACGAACCCCTGGGGTCACATCCTCATCTAGGCTGATCCCACCTTGAGCATGGAGCAGGGCGCGGCCATTGTAGCCATATTTCACTGGTGTTGAGGTAACAATGTCACTCAGGGCTTTCGAAATACGGTGGCCTAGTGCATTTGCTGCTGATTGGTGACCGTATTGGCCGTTCAGATTATCTTTTTCAAGTAGGGTATTGACGGCTTCTGCCATACCGTAGATGCCAAACATCGGCGCAAAACGGCTTTCGTCAATCAAACCTTCTTGCACTAAGAAACTGTTAAAGAAGCCTGAATCTTCATGTAAATAAGCCGAACGAGCATTGATCAACTCGAACATGGTTTGGCAGTAGCTTGGCAGGATGGTACGAAAGAACTCTTCGCTAGATGATGCTTTTCGAGCCACTTCTTTAAGATTCATACGAACCAGTGTGTTAGCCCCCCCCGCTAATGGCAATGAGTTGTAGCAGCTAACAATACCAAAGCCACTGTTGTCATAGGCGTTGGCATGGACAGGGTAGTTGGCGATATGTGGCTTACTGCACTCACAGATGTTATGGCTGGCTTGGCGTAGTAGATCGTCTGGCGTGACTTCTGGATCGTACATAAAGGTTAAGTTAGGCGCGACTTGTTTTAGTTCGGCATCTACTCGCAAAATAGTACGGCAAATAATGTTATCAGTCGGACCAATATTTACATGCATAAAGGCATCTGGCAGGGTGCGATCCAGCATGATCCAGAAAAGACGTAGCTTACGGTAAATGGTGTTTTCGTCTAGGCCATTGGTAAACGGCATCAAAACATCATCTAGCTGACCGAGATAAACGGGAATATTGGTAACCGATGGCACATGGTGGTAGATAATCGAGAGATGGTTAAGCGCTTCATCGAAATCTGTTGCTGGTGGCAGTTCAAGGTATTCACAACCTTGTTGAAGAAACTTGGCGTAATCCGGCAGAACGTAACGTGGTTTGAATGGTGCATTACCTTCAAACATGTCACACAAGATATTGTCTTCAATGGCGGCATGAACTGACTCTGAAATATCGAGATAGGGCAGGCTAGCATCGGCTTCCAATGCAAGGTATTGGCTTTTTTGCTTTGGAGAGAGAGTTGGATCTTGGATGATTTGCTTGAACTTGTCTTGAATGCTCATGTTATTAACCATGTTTGAATTATGGTTAATACCATAAATGGCCAAGACGATTTCTTGAAGTGAAAAGAAATCAAGTGACAGTTTCTATAATGGAAAACCAATAACTTGGATCTGGTTATAAAAAATTTGTTGCTGCCAAACCTGACCTAGCGGTAACAAACAGCCCGTAAACACTGAGCTGAGGAAAGGCTTCTTGATTTTATTGGCTGGATTGTCATTTTTGGAACATAACGAAGTTGTCATAGTGTCACTAATTTGACTAGAAATAATAGTAGGTGGATCAAACAGGAAGCCCGTTCCGCTCTCTAAATTTCTCATGGACAGAGCTTGATAGTTGGTCGAAGACTTTAGCTCAGGACTTATGTGATGACTTGCTCAGACAGATCACCAAACCGATTCAATCTACTTCTTTGCTCGCTGACTTTGACGCTTGGTTGTCAAGTGCAAGCGCAATCGTTAGATAACACCGAATATGCCGCGCTTGTTAGTCCGAGTGATGTGGCTAGCGATTATTCAAGCCAGCAGACTCAAGTATCCGCCAGTTCGGTGATAGGAAGCTCATTATTAGACCTTTCTTTGCTTAAAAGTATCAATCTGTCTAGTGCACAAAGCTTGTGCGAGGCGACTCAAACAGGTCTGTGCTTCACAGAAGAAGTGAAGCGAATCTATGCTGAGAATGATTATATGCCGCTGTGGGGCGAGGGTGATTTAAGAAACGCCCTGAATGTTCGCGTAAAATCATTGGCGTACTCTGGTTTGATAACGGGTTTGGAGCTTCGTCTATCAGAGCTTGCCCAGCTTGAACTGTTACCCGATCTCCGCGCATATGACATGCTGGCCACAGACACCTTCCTGCTTTACGAGGCGTTAACCTACCAACTATTTTCATCACCAAGTCTGATGTTTCGCCACCAGACGCTGAGTTTGAACCGTGATGCAGACATTGGGCTACTACCGGGCTCCGTGAAAGGCGCTGTGATTAATACATCGTTTTTGAATTCTCGTTTAGTCGGCAGGCAAGATCAATATGATCTTGCCCAGAGAGCACTGGCACAAGTTGAACATTTTAATCAATTGCCATCACACAGTTACCAAACACATGGTCGTCAACTGGTTAAGCAGGACAAGGTGGTGCCCAATGGTTTGGCCATGATCGAAGTTCTTAATACCTATGGTGATTTGACTGATGAAGCTTTTTATCGACTCACTGCTGAGGCTTCGTTAACAAATAGCGGTGAGCTCAACCAAGCCATCAGGCGTTTTCAGCAGCGCAATGGATTAGAAGCCGATGGCATTATTGGCCCTGCCACGGCTCATCAAATGGCATTACCTTATAGCGAGGTTGCCCGATTGTTGGCATTGAACCTTTATCGTAGCCAATTAGGTGCAACAGGGGATGAACGGCCAAGTATTAGGGTTAATATTCCTGACTACCATTTACAGATCACCCATAAGCAAGAAGTGGTTTTCGAATCTAAAGTGATTGTTGGCCGCACCGCTCGACCAACCAACTTGTTCTCTTCATCGATGAATATCATGGTGGTGAATCCGCGCTGGAACGTACCTGAGACGATAAAAAAGAAAGATGTTATTCCAGGGATGAAGGCATCCCCAGATTACTTGCAGCGTAAGAACCTGACGATGATCCGCAGCTGGCGTGATCGTACTGCGATCTCGCCGGATCTGGTGGAGTGGAGCAACGTGAACCCCCATACATTCCCTTATGAATTTATGCAAAATCCTGGTAGGGGAAATGCACTAGGCAATGTGAAGTTTTTGATGCCAAATGATTACTCGGTCTACCTGCATGACACACCATCTAGAGGTTTATTCAATAAAACTAAGCGTAATTTAAGCTCTGGTTGCGTGAGGGTAGAAAAAGCCGCCGAGCTAGCTGAATATGTGTTGGATTACCAGCAGCGACCGAATTGGCGTAATTACCAGCAACTGGTAAGTGACAGGCGAACCGATACTATTACCTTACCGCGCAAGATTGATGTTGATGTGACCTATGTGACGGCATGGGTTGATAAGAATAACCAACTGCAGCTTCGGGAAGATATCTATGGTTATGACAGGCCGATAAAACGCCCGGTAAAGCTGAAATATTCGACGGTTAAAAATTATAGGCAGTAGAGCCATACCTGAGTCATTTAATGCGGTGTAATGCGGTGTAGAAAGTACATGGTGGTTGATGCTGGATCCAAATCATGTTGAGTAACAAAATCAATGAATTAGTTGAAAGAGCATTATTGGAAGGCGACATTAAAGCAAAAGTCGCGATAGAAAAGATCAATCAAAAAGCGATACCTTTGGTTGAAGAATTGCCTATGGCTGAAAATACACAGTCTGAAGACAAAATGCTGCTTGATATCCGCTTGCAATCCAAACAGCTTAATCTAAAGGCCTACAAGGCAGCGCGAGTTGTCGCCGGTCTTCCCTTTGTACTCTATATTCTAAGCTTGGTAGGCTAGGTAATAGTCAATAGGGCATATTTAGTATCGTTTCAATTCTTACAAATAGAAAAATATTTGGAAGTTAAGTTAAACAGCAATGGTTCAGGGTAAAATGGTGATACTAAGCTATTCCAAAATATTAGGTATAAAAATGAAAAAGACATTCCTGACTGCTGCATTATTGTTTTCTGCTCCGCATGTCTTCGCTAGCGAAAATGCTGAGATGTTCCCTGAAATGCCGGGTTTTACCAAGCATGTTATTCAGCTAGATGCGGTTGAGGACGAAAACCAAACTCGTCGAGTACAGATTATCGCTAATAGTGTTATGAATGTGGATTGCAACATTAAAGCACTGCCGATGGATATCGAGCGACGTTCGCTGGAAGGGTGGGGATATTCATACTACGTACTGGAAAAACAGACGAACTATGCCAGTACCATGATGGCTTGTGAGAAAGAAGCCTCTGACACTAACCTACAGTTCCATAGCGACCTGTTGCGCTACAACTCAAAGCTTCCTTTGGTTATTTATGCCCAGGATGATGTTAAGGTGGATTATTCTGTTTGGGCACCAATGAAATAATCTGCTGATTTATTAATCACGCCAATACCCGCTGGGTGTTGGCGTTTTTTGTCATATTCGATACAACCTCATGCTTAACAGGTCTCTGTGCTAAAAGCTGGATCTCATGGAGGTTGCTATGCCTGACCATTCGTTTGACTTACCAGTTCAACTTACTGACTTTGATATAGATATTGCCTCTATGTTTCTACTGGCATTGTGTAATTTTAATGACAGTTCAGGAACCGTTGAATTTGGTGATTTTGCAAACATTTATCCCCTGAGCTTACTATTGATACAAAACGTCAGCGGTTTGATGGCACTGACAACCCTCTTAATCCTGCACCTTGGGGTAACTTGGGTATATCAGTGGACATGTTCACATCCTCATTGTTTGGCCTAGATAGCAAGGTCACGATTACCTTTCATGACTTAATCGTTATCAGCCTCAAAGACAAAATAAGTGTGTTACCAAGCTTAATGCCATTAATCGAGGCAAATAGTATTGATTGATTTAGAAGAGGTAATTATGCCCTCTTCTACGTGTTTCTGATTTTTTGGCGCGAATTGATAAAAAACTAACTGTAAGGAAAAGTACTTTAGTGACATAGCCGAAAACGAATAGGAGCTAAGCTATGTCTCATCAGTTTAATCAGTACCGTCAGTTACTTAACCAATCCTTAGAACACGCTGTGGATTACCTTGAATCTTTGCCAGAGCGTCCGGTTGATAAACACGTGACATCTGAAGCTTTACGTCAGGCCATCGGCGGCGGCTTACCGATGTCACCTAGCTGCCCTGATACCGTGCTTAACCAGCTAGCGGTAAATGTTGAGCAAGGTTTAATTGGCTCTGGTGGCCCTCGTTTCTTTGGTTATGCCATTGGTAGTTCGTTCCCTGTTTCAATGGCGGCTGACTGGCTTGTCAGTGCTTGGGATCAGAATGTTCCTTATTACGTATCTAGCCCATCGATGGCCATTGTTGAAGAAACGGCAGCCGAATGGGTCTTAGAGCTACTTGGCTTATCTCAACAGGCCGGCCTTGGTTTTACTTCTGGTGCACAGGAAGCGATCTATACCGCTTTGATCACAGCACGCAATACCTTGCTTCAACGAGCAGGTTGGGATGTGGCCAAGCAGGGGCTTTACAATGCGCCTCGCGTTCACGTTGTGGTGAGCGATCAAATCCACTCTACCATCAAGCGTGCACTGTCGATGATCGGTGTTGGCTTGGAAGATATCCATACTATTCCAACTGATGACAACTTGCGGATCATTGCCGAGCATATCCCAGAAGTCTTGTCTCAGTGTGATGGCCCAACGCTTGTTTGCGCTCAGGCGGGTTGTATCGACTCCGGTGCATTCGACCCCTTTGATGCCTTGGCCGACGCTGTTGCTAGCCATCCTAATGCTTGGTTGCATGTGGACGGTGCGATTGGGCTGTGGGCAGCAGCGAGCGATAAGCAGAAGCATCTGCTCAAGGGGATTGAGCGTGTGGACTCCATTGATACCGATGGCCACAAATGGTTCAACATGCCTTATGACTGCGGTCTAGTGATTGTTAAGGATGCTGCGGCTTTGGCAAGCGCAATGGGCGGCAGCAACATGGGGGATTACCTCAATGACGCCATGGCCAAACCGGATCGTAATGCTATCAACTTTGGTATTTCTGCTTCCCGACGTGCCCGAGGGGTACCGGTTTACGCTGCCATTAAAGCCCTTGGTAAAGAGGGTATTGTTCAGCATCTCGATAACTGTTGTGCACTGGCTCAGCGTATGGCTGACAAGTTACGGCCAGTTGAAGGTATCACCATCTTAAATGACGTTGTGTCCAATCGCTTTTCAGCCCAGTTCGGTACTGGAAATGAAGCTGAACGAAATCAAATGACCGAACGGGTCGTGCACCGTTTGCAGCAAGAAGGTTTCTGTTACCCATCGACATCTGGCTACAAAGGGCTAAAGACCATGCTGTTTTCGGTCCTAAGTTGCCACACTAACGAGCAGGATATCGACCGCTCAGCTGAGAAAATCATCGCCGCTTTTGACATTGAGCGTGCGCTTTTCAGCAATAACAAAGAACAAACGCATTCTGAGCCAGCGGTATGTGCTGAATAGTTAAATGAGGTTCGTGTTTTCAATAGCGTGTAATGAGGAAAAATGATGAAAGTATTAATTAAGAATGCCTCTTTGTTTGACGGGGAAAATGAAGCATTACGTCATGATTGCAGCTTGTTGGTGGAAGATGGCGTCATTTCTAAAATCTACCAATACGAAGCGGTGCTCGAAACCGTTGATCAAACGGTAGATGCGACGGGTTACACAGTGATACCAGGGCTAATTGATGCTCACACTCATATCGCATTGTCTGATAGTTTCGATAATATTGACTTGATGACACCGGAAGAGGTTGCTGTTCGTTCAACTGTAATTGCCAAGGAAATGCTTGAACGTGGCTTTACCGCGGTACGAGATGTAGGCAGTAACTGCTATGGTCTTAAGCAAAGCATTGATAATGGTTTTGTGCCGGGGCCAAGGATCTACCCAAGTTATGCCGGGATCTCGCAAACATGTGGTCATGCAGACTATCGCCAAAATCGAACCCAGCGTTCGAACTTCAATCGCGGTATTGAAGATTCTAGCTTTATGCGTCAGCAGCATTTAGTGCTAGCTGATGGGATCCCTGAGTGTTTGAAACGTACACGGGATCAAATATTCAAAGGCGCTTCGCAGATCAAAATCTTCGGTGGTGGCGGGGCATCTTCTTTATTTGATCCGCTCGATACGATCCAATATACCCGAGATGAGCTTCGGGCCATTATAGAAACAGTCACTAATTACGGTTCGTATGTGTGCAGTCATATCCATGCCCAGCCAGCGATGAAAATCGCTGTGGAGGAAGGTGTTAAGTCGCTCGAGCATGCCACATTTATGGATGATGAAGTCGCCAGTATGTGCCTCGACAAAGATGTCTGGGTGGTGCCGCAGTATGCCACTGCCGAGCTGATTGCCAACCGCCAGATCCCGCTTGGTAGCGAAATCTTGTACCAGAAGACTGAGCGTGTAGGTAAAGGCTTGCTCAAGCAAGCAGAGTTGGTAGATAAATACGGCTTGAAGTGTGCTTTCGGTACTGACTTGGTCGGGACGACAGAGGTGCATGCCAAGCAGAACATGGAGTTCTCGGCGCGTAAGAAATATTTCGGCTCATTTAGAGGCATCAAGCAGGCGACGTCGGATACCGCAGAGTTGTTGAAATTGTCGGGGCTGTTGGACCCATACCCGGAAGCGAAGTTAGGAGTGCTGTGTTCTGGGGCCTTTGCCGATATGCTGTTTGTTAAGGGCAACCCAGTTGCTGACCTTGATATTTTGGCTAACCCGGACAATATCAAAGTGGTGATGAAGGGCGGAACTATTTTTAAAGATACTCGCTTTAAAGATAACCGAGATTAGACGACTGATTGGCTAAACAAAAACCGCTCGCGTAAATGCGAGCGGTTTTATCTATTTGTAGAGGCTAATCGTTAAGCCGCTATGACACTTTCAACTCTCGGGTCTTCCATAGTGACCCGATAATTGCAGTGCTGATGGTCAACACAATCACAGCCAGAGACACTGGCGTTGGGATCGCATAACTGGTTTCCATTAGCAGCATCTTGATACCGATAAAGCTCAATATGAAAGCCAGTGCTGGACGTAGGTAGCAGAAACGAGTCAGCATACCTTCTAGTACAAAGTACAGCGAGCGCAGGCCAAGCAAGGCGAATACGTTAGCTGTCATGACCAGAAACGGCTCTTTTGTCACTGCGAAAATAGCAGGGATGGAGTCCAGAGCAAACATCACATCGGTCAATGCGATCACCGCGATCACAATCAACAGCGGAGTCGCAATCCAGCCTTTATTATCTTGGACGAAGAATCGATGGCCGCTGTAGTTATCAGAGACCCGGAAGCACTTTTTCACCATACGCACAGGTAAGGATTGGGAAAAGTCCTCTTGATCTTCTTCGTCTTCGCTCCACAATTTGTAACCAGTGTAGAGCAAGAACGCCGCAAATACATATAAGACCCAATGGAACTGAGTAAGCAACTCAGCGCCGACTGCGATCATGATCGCACGTAGGATCAACGCACCCACAACACCTAACATTAACACTCTAGGACGAATCGCTTCGGGCACGGCAAATTGGCCGAAAATCAACGCGAAGACAAACAGGTTGTCGACACTCAATGATTTTTCGAGCAAGTAACCGGTTAAGAAAGCAGTCGCTGCTTCGCTATTGGTATAGCTACTCTCTGGTGCCATCAAAGGCCAGTATAGATAGATAACCACATTGAAGGCCAAGGCCAAAATCACCCAAAACACACTCCAAAGAGCGGCTTTCTTGATGGTGACTTTTCCACCACGGGTTTGATACAAGTCCAGCGCCAACATAAAGATGGTTAGAACAGCGAACCCTTCATAGCTTAAAAGGCTCATAGTTTTCTCCTTTCGCGATCGAGTGCGCGAAAGAGACGGGATCAGGGATATGACCAGACCTTTCGCGCATTAATTACAAGGGTTGTCTTTTACGGCCAAATGGCAACATATAGGTAAGACAACCCTGCACGGATGTGCATGATTAATGGCGTTGGTCTCGTCAGGATGGTGTAGGGCTGGTGCTACAAATCCACCCTCGGCTGCCGGAAGTACAAGACTTCGAGATGACGACAGACGAACAATTGGTGACTACTCCCCAAAGCAGGCGCATTCTAAAAGCAAATTTCTCAATGCGCTAGTGATAATTTACACCAAATACATAAAAAATAAATTTATTATGCCGAATATACGTCAAAGTGCCCTGTATCAAGCAATTACAAGTAACTTGGATATTTACTTTCTTTGTCATAAAGCTTTCACAGAGCGACGCTAATTTATCATTATTATTTTGGTCTATACCAAGACAGGTGGTGAATAATGCTTAAGGACAATGATAACTTCCAGCCATATTGGTTTGCTCAGGCGATGGGCATTGAAGTATCAGCTCAACCCAATGTTTTACAGAATGATATCCAAACCGACGTCTGTATTGTCGGTGGCGGTTACACAGGCTTGTGGACGGCCATCAATTTGAAACAAGAGCAGCCAGACTTGGATGTTGTTGTTATCGATAAGGGATTATGTGGCAGTGGTGCCTCGGGCCGTAATGGCGGCTGCATGCTGACGTGGTCAACAAAATACCTGTCGATGAAAAAGCTGTATGGTGAAGAGAAAGCGGCAAAACTGGTGGCGGCCTCAGAGCAAGCGATTTATGAAATCGAAGCGTTCTGCAATGAGCACGATATCGATGCCCAGCTGCGTCGTCATGGCACTTTGTATACTGCGACTAACACTGCCCAAGAGGGCTCGATGGAAGGTGTCTTACACGCACTAAAAAAGCAGGATATCAATAGCTGGCAAGCGTGGGAAAAAGATAAAGTCCAATTAGATGCAGGCTCAGACATCCACTGTGAAGGGTATTATTCACCGGCGGCAGCCAGTGTCCAGCCTGCTATGTTGGCCCGTGGTTTGAGGCATGTCGCAGAACGACTAGGGGTGAAGATTTATGAAAACACGCCTATGGAAGATATCAACACTGATATCCCTATTACCATCACGACGCCACAAGCCGAGATCTATGCCAAGAAGGTGGTACTCGCACTCAATGCATGGATGGTAGAACAGTTCCCTGAGTTCAAGCGCAGTGTGGTTTTGGTCTCGTCGGATATGGCTATTACTAAACCAATCCCAGAAAAGCTAGACGAAATGGGACTGAAAGATGGCAAGACGATCGTTGACTCGCGCACGTTTGTTCATTACTACCGCTCAACACCCGATGGCCGTTTAATGTTGGGTAAAGGTGGCAACTATTTCTCGTTCGCTAACCGGATCAGCAAGATCTTTGATCAACCTAGTCGCTATCAGCCGCTGTTACGTGGCGCCTTCAACCGGTTCTTCCCGTCATTGTCAGGGCAATCATTCGCTACCACGTGGACGGGAGCCTCAGATCGCTCTGTAACGGGTATGCCATTTTTTGGCCAGCTCAAACAGAATAAAGACATAGTTTATGGTTTGGGCTATTCGGGTAATGGTGTGGCACAAACTTGGATAGGCGGTAAGATCCTCGCTTCTATGGTGCTCGATCAAAACAATGAATGGACCGAGTGTGGATTGGTATCCGGCCCGAAAGGTTACTTTCCGCCTGAGCCTATTCGTTGGACTGGGGCGATGATGGTGCGTGATGCGATTCGACGAAAGGAAGCGGCTGAAGATGTTGGCCAAAAGCCATCTTGGGTTGACAAGCAGTTAGCCAAATTTGCAGATGCTGCAGGTAAAGCAGACAAGGGATAATGAATATAGCCTACATGCTGGTTGATTATCATCCATGAAAATGAATAAAGGGCCTTTGGCTCTTTATTTTGTATCTACTCAGACCCTGACTTTTCTTGAGAACCATACATAACTTGTAACACAACCTGAGATTTATCTCTGTTCAGTTCGATTACACAGATTATAATGTCCTGAGTGATTATCTTGGGTAAGTTGTATGTTGATTAAGCGTCTCTGCACAATTTGTCTGTTTGTCTTATCGTTGTGTGTAAACACCGCGATGGCGCAGCATATTGAGTCGTTTAATGATGTTCTGTTTTGTTCTGCTACTACGGTTCAGCCAATGACTATGATTGGCTCAATAGGAACAACAGAAGTCAGTAGGTCAGGACATATCACAGCAGAGAACACCATTACCCAAGAAGATGACCGTTCAGTCTTCGATGAGAAGAATGGGGCGTATATTTTCAATGCGTTAAGGCGTCTTAAAAGCGTCGACCATTTCGCTGGAATGGGAGTAAAACCCGATTTCGATCTTGTTTTTGAATTCCCTGTACCTTCACTTTTACAAAGTGCGCTATCGTCAACGGCATTGCCACAACTGCAATCTCATTGGATAGGTCACATTCCTCCGAGTCATAACCGTCTTTCTGGTTGGAAAGAAGGCAATCTACTTTATAGCCACCGCTTCGGCTAACTCCATTTCCAAATCTTATTTTTGTTAAGGAGTGTATCTGTGACGGGTCGTCATTGATCACTACTGTCTCATGTAAATGAGGGTTGGATGATGGAAGGAATACGTACCTTTCGACGAATTAAAAATGTTATCTCCAGTTGGAGATCTATCGTGTTTATTCTGATTGTGGTGCTGTTTGTTTTAGATAACAGTCCTGGCTCGCCCATCAAGCATTCATCACGAAAAGTGAACGACTATATCGAACATAGGCTGAATGAAATGCGAGCCAATCAAGAAGGAAATCTAGCATCTAGGGTGCTAGTCAAAGTGATATTTGGTACTGCTCGCGATAGCGATACAGGCCATTAGTTGGTATTTGCTGCTAAAGCAGTTCATATAGCCGGGGATGCCGGTAGTTACGTTTTGGAGTAGTTTATGCAAGAGATGTTATTGGCTATATGGCATCATGATTTTGAAACCCTGCAGCAAGTGAGCTCATTGAAATGGTTCTTGTTGTTACTGACGGTGATCTTGCTGTTGGAATCAAGTTTTGTATTCTTGCCTTTGCCAGGTGATGGGCTGGTGTTATTTGCCGGTGGTATGATTGGGCTTGGGATTTTGGATTTTCCAACCACGGTAGCAGCACTGTGCTTTGCGGCCACATTGGGCGGGTTTAACGGGTATTTGCAGGGGCGGGTGCTGCACCGGACCGGGTTTGTTAACTGGCTTGAGCGTATGCTGCCGCAAGAATCATTGCCGAAAGCGAGGCGACTGCTCAATAAGTATGGCTTCTTGTCATTGTTTATTTCACGTTTTGTTCCTTTCGTCAGGGTGTTAACCCCGATGCTAATGGGGATCGCTAAGCTGAGCGCATGGCGTATGGTGCTGATTAGTACCATGAGCTCGTTGGTGTGGTGTTTGATTCTGTTACTTGTTGGTAAGTGGGTGATGCTAAGCCCTATGCTGAGCGACTATCAGCAAACGATCACCAAAGGTTTGGTGCTGCTGAGCTTTACTCTGATGATTTCAGCGCTAGTTGGCCTTGTTTACCGTTATGCCAAGACGAAGGTTACATCAGGGCGGATTTCGAAGGTATAGTGCTCTGTCAGAGCCTTAAAAAGAAAGCCTGAATGTGATTACATTCAGGCTTTTTAATTTACTGGCAAAGGCTACTTTGATAGTTGGGCGACCGACTCGATACAGATAGCATCGTGACGCCAGTACTCTAAATCACAGTCAATGACATTATCGTGTTGATCGTAGTTTAAGCGTTCGACCAACATTGCTGGGCTACCAGCTGTTGCTCGCAGGTGCTGAGCTGTTTCACCAAGTAGCGAAGTGGTGCTGACGCGGTATCGGGTTTTCGAATAGATCACGCCATACTCTTCTTTATAGAGGGCCGTCAGTGATGAGGTAAATGACTTCTCAAGCAGGTTAGGGAAATACGTTGGTAAGATAAAGTTGGTTACAACGACGACTGGGCGTTCATCAAGAAAACGCAACCTGTCTATCCGATATACCTCTGACAATGGTGGTACTTTCAATAGCGATGCAGCTCTTCGGCTAGCAGGCATTAGCTTGGCATCTATGAGGTCAGTGCGTGCAATACGACCTTGCTCTTTGGCCATTTGAGGAAAGTTAGTGGTGTAGGTTGGGTCATAGCTCAATGGGGTAGGTGACACGAACCAACCCCGGCGGTCTTCGCGGTATAGCTTCCCTTCGGCTTCCAATAAAGCCAGAGATTCACGCAAGGTCACCCTAGTGGTATTGAATGATTCAGCGAGTTTACGCTCGGCAGGTAATTTGTTCCCAGCCGACAGAAGGCCAGCCTCAATCTGCTCGTTGATGGCTTCCATAATTTTTAAATATTGCACAATTGACCCTATGTAAAATGCAAATTCGATTACCGTTATTGAGCTAAAAGGTAATCGGATTAACATTATATCGATATCATATCGGTAGCGCTGTAGTTTTATTCTACAACTAATTGGTTGGTGGTAAGTTACTGTATTAAAAGAACAAAAGGCAATAGAGCGTTACTGGTTCTCTATTGCCGTTTGGTGAATTTAAGCATGTTCAGTGGTGATAAACCAATTAATGCTATTAACGTTTACGCCAGGCCTGAGTGTAACGTTCAATCAGCTGAATCGTGCCGACATGGCTGAGTTTGACTACTGCTGCTGTCATCAGAATCATCACTGCCATTGCTGCAGCTGGGCCTGTTTGACCCGCATCGTCCATGTTCAGCACCGAGACCGATGCGGGCATGGTATTGGTTGCGTACAAGAATACGATAGCCGATGTTGTGGTCATGGCATTAACAAACATATAGGCAGCAATTTCCAATACCGCCGGCAGGCACACAGGCAGGGTAACTTTAAAAAACACTTTGTACTGAGGCATTTTAATTGACGCCGAAATCGCCTCTACTTCTGCTGGCAACTGCTTAAGTGCTGTCAGTGCCGTCATATGGCCTACGGTGTAGTAGTGGATCACGGTGTTTATAACCAAGATAGCCATGGTGCCGTAAAGTACTGACATCGGATTTGCTTGGTTATTGAAGAAGAAGATATAGCCCAAGCCCAAAACCATGCCCGGTACCGCCATCGGAATAATCGCAATCATTTGCAGTAGGTTACGAATAGGAGCAAAGGCACGACCTTTTTCAACACAGTAAGCACCGATGAAAATCACCACCGTACCAAACACCGCGACCAAGCTAGCGAGCTGAATAGAATTGAAGTATGGAGCCCAGCCGTAAGTGCTGAATTGGGCAAAATTGTAATTGTTCAGGCTAAGGGTCAGATTCCAAGGCCAGAAAGTAACCAACGAGCCATAAACAGCCATACCAATCACCGCCAAAATGCACAGTGAAATCAGGCTACAGAATAGTAAGCACAAACCATCACGCAGCTTGCTTGGCTCTGGTGTGTAAGCGACCGAACGTGAGTCGAATAGACCCTGCTGTTTCTTCTTGACCCAGCGATCCACCGAAAAGGCAAGGATGGCAGGAATAAGCAAGATAACACTGGTTACCGCACCCATTGAGAAGTTTTGTTGACCAACCACTTGCTTGAAGATGTCGGTTGCCAACACGTTATAGCTGCCGCCGATCACTTTAGGTACACCGAAATCACACACCACCAAGGTGAAGACCACAATTAGCGCACTGATCAAGCCATACTTTGCTGCCGGTAGCGTCACCACAAAGAATGTCTTGAACGGTGATGTATTCAATGCCTTGGCTGCTTCATACAGACGGGCATCCGATGTCTTTAACGAGGTGGTCAAGATCATCACCGCATGGGGGAAAGTCCAGAAGATCAAACCCAGCGCAATCCCGATTGGTCCGTACACCGAGTTGCCCATCAACACTTCCTTGGCGATCCCTTGATTACCGAACAGGTAAATCAGGCTGATTGCAGGCAGAAGAGATGGTGCCAAGATCGGTGCCGCGCCCAGAATATTGAAAAGGCCTTTGAATGGCATACAGCTACGCGTTAGGGCATAGGCATAGCCAAAGGCAAGAAAACCGACAAAGAAAGTGACGGTTAAGCCGATACTGACGGTATTTTTCAATGATTGCCACAGCGCGGGTGAAGAGAAGTAGTTGGCAAAGTTTTGTAGGCCAACAAATTCGCCTTGGTTGTTCAGCACGCTTTTTTGTAGCATGGCAAACATGGGACCCAGCACAAAGATCCCCATAATGATCAGCAGTATTAGTAAGATAATACCAAGGGTGATGTTATCTCGGCTTAGTGAATTCCTAAATACGGTTAGGCGCTGCTCAAAGCTTGGCTGATGTGAAGCCATCGCGTGCTCATTGGTAATTGCATTCATCTCAGTATCCAGGCTCTTTAATGCGCTTGAAAGATATGGGTGTGTTTTTTCGACATGTTCACATAATGGTAGTGACCACGTTCTAACTGGAGCTCGCGTAATTCTCGGATTGGCACGTCGACCTTCAGCATCTTGCCTTGGTATTCACCTTGAAGTTTGCATTCCGCGCGAACATAAGTGCCTTGGAACTCTAACTCTTCAATCTGTACCGGAAAGCTTGAGTCGCTTTTCTTGCCAATCTCTAGGAAGTGCAGATCTTCAGGGCGCAGTCCTAACTCTATCTGCTCTCCACGCTGTAAATCATCAGATGGTTTAGGGAGCAGAGACTCACCGATACGGATTTGACTCTCGCTCACAACTGAAGCCGGAATGAAGTTCATGTTGCCGACAAAGTCAGCCACAAAACGAGATGCTGGTTTTTCATAGATGTCCTGCGGTGTACCGACTTGCTCAATAACGCCATGATTCATTACGACAATACGGTCGGCCATTGCTAGGGCTTCATCTTGATCGTGGGTAACCATAATCGTGGTAATGCCCAGCTGACGTTGCAGTCGGCGGATCTCATCACGAAGGTGGGAACGTACTTTCGCATCCAAAGCTGACAAGGGTTCATCAAGCAGTAACAAACCTGGTGACAATGATAGGGCGCGGGCAAGAGCAACACGTTGCTGCTGGCCACCGGAAAGCTGATTTGGGTATTTTACACCTGAGTCTGGCAAGCCAATAACATTCAACCAGTGGTTTACAGTGTCGATAACGGTTTTATTGTCCTTGCCCTGATTACGAAGACCGAGGCTGATGTTTTCAGCGACGGTCAGGTTTGGGAACAAGGCATAAGATTGAAATACGATGCCAAAGTCACGCTTTTCCGGAGCAAGGAAAGTGGTTTCGTTTTCGTCTTGTGTAATTTTGCCTGAAGACGCCAGATCAAGGCCGGCAATGGCACGTAGCAAGGTTGTTTTACCGCAGCCTGATGGGCCCAAGAAGCAAACAAATTCACCTTTGTTGATTTCAAGTGAAATGTCATTCAGCGCTGTAAACTGTCCAAATTGCTTGCTGACATTTTCAATCTTCAGATATGTTTCCATGGTTCGACTCACTCGTATTGGTATATACCAAACATAGTGGTAATCGGTTACAGTTAAATGACATGAATTTTACGAAAAAAAGAAGTTACTTAGATCTATACCCAAGTTACTTGGGTATAGTTATTTTGTGGAAAAAAAGAGCTACTGGTACATACTTAACCAGTACTGAATATCGTAATTTTTTGTTGTGTTAAAAAAGAATTTGATTCGGGTTGCACGGTTTCACCTTGTCAGATTGGATATTCTAAATAGGTCTAGACCTTTTATTCTATTTTTATTTTTTTTTGATTGAGGCAAAGTATCATGGAAAGAAAAATGTTGATGCGTAATATTTCTTATATGGAACGTGAGCTGTCGGAAATGAAAAAAGAATTAGCAAAGCTGGATGCTCAGGCTGAGCAGCAAGAAGGATTGGAAGCACAAGAAGGGCTTTTGTCACGCCAACCTTATTTCCAGCTTTAATGCCTATCACATAAACCAAAAAAGCGTGACAGCATTATCGTCACGCTTAGCGATTCGTTTTCTAGGATAGAAAATTATGAGCGTGGTTCAGACTTAGCATCAAACTTATCAGACCAAGCCTTCAGAACATCTTCACGGCTGACAGCCATCTTACCGAAATCCATATCAACCATAGCGTTTTCTACATCTGGGTAGTTACTCACTTGAGCATTGATAGACTTGTGGCCCACAACAGGGTAGAACTCATTGTAAAGCTTGTTGGCTTCTTCAGAGATAGACCAGTCGATCAGCTGTTTCGCGGCATCAGATTCAGTGTTCACTAGGCCAACAGCTTCAGCTTCCCAACCCACACCGCCTTTAGGCATGATGATATCGATAGGAGCACCTTGAGTTTTCAGGGTTGCGCCACGAATTGCCATTGAAATGCCGATAGCCACTTCACCCATACCTGCTTGTACACATGGCTTAGAGCCAGAGTGGGTGTAATGGGCGATGTTGTTATCCAGTTTTTCCATGTACTGCCATGCCGCATCGTCACCCATAGATTGGATCCATGCTGATACCTGCATGTAACCCGTACCGGAAGAGGCTGGGTTTGGCATCGCGATGTGGCCTTTGTACTCAGGCTTTAGTAGGTCTTCCCAGCTTTCAGGTTTAGCTAGACCTTGTTGCTCAGCAACAATTTCGTTGAAACAAACGGCATTGAAGAACGCGTCGTTACCAAACCAGGCTTTGTTTTTTTGCGGGTCAACCAAGTTAGTACGGATTTGATCAAGACCTTCTGGCGTATAAGGCTGTAGTACACCTTCTTCTTTTAGTAGTGCCATCGAAGAACCGGCCAGGCCCCACACAACGTCAGCGTGAGGGTTACTTTTTTCTGCCAGCAATTTTGCTGTCATGATGCCGGTTGAGTCACGTACCCAGTTGATTTTGATGTCTGGGTTCGCTTGCTCAAAACCGTTTTTAAATTTGGCTAGCATGTCGGTTTCGAAAGCGGTATATACCGTCAGTTCCTCGGCAGCAAATGCAGAAGAAGCGGTAAGTGCAGCAATTGCAGTAAGAGGGGCAATCATCCAACGGTTTTTCATTTTGTCATCTCCATGAATATTTGGGTGTCCAAGCCTGAATAGTATTCTTAATAAACTTGGTCTTTACCAGATTGTTTCGACAGGGATGATGCTAGGCAGAAAATATGACACTTCAATGATTGTGATATTTCAGTTTGCGAACAGTTTTATTTGACCTTTATGACAACGAAAATTCAGACGTAAATAAAGTAGGCGTGTATGAATTTAGAATAATATGAAGCTTTTATTAATTTTGGGGTGAGGGGATTTACAGCAATCTGGCAAGATCGTTATAGTTTGACGAAACTGGTATAGTCCAAATCGGAATCGAGACAATGGAAAACTTGGATAATCAATATCTGCTACTAACCCCTGGTCCACTATCAACTAGCCGCACTGTTCGTGAAGCAATGCTAAAAGACTGGTGTACTTGGGATGACGAATACAATAAAGGCATTGTAGAAGTGATCCGCAATCAGTTAGTTGAGCTGGCGACGGGTGTTGAGGGTTATACAAGTGTACTTATGCAGGGCAGTGGTACCGCATCGGTTGAAGCGACAATCGGCACGATTATTCCCCAAGACGGAAAATTGCTGGTGGTCAATAATGGTGCATACGGTGAGCGCATTGGTCAAATTGCACAATATTTGAAAATTGAACACACCATTATTGCTCTTGGTGAAGTTGTTCAGCCGTCACCGCAACAAGTAGCTGATATCCTTGATAATGATCCAACTATTACCCATGTCGCTATGGTGCATTGCGAAACCACGACTGGCATGTTGAACCCAGTTGAAGCCGTTTGTGATGTGGTTAAATCACGCAACAAGATCATGATCCTTGATGCGATGTCTAGCTTTGGCGGTATTCCACTGGATATCGGCAAGCTAGGCATTGATTTTATGATCAGCTCAGCCAACAAATGTATTCAGGGCGTTCCCGGTTTTGGTTTCGTTATTGCTAAACAAGATGAGTTAGGAAAATGCCAAGGTCGTGCCCGTTCATTGTCGCTAGATCTTTATGATCAGTGGCAGTGCATGGAAAAGAATCATGGTAAATGGCGTTTTACCTCTCCAACTCATACTGTCCGCGCTTTCCACCAAGCAATGCAAGAACTTCAAGAAGAAGGTGGAGTCGCTGCTCGTCACCAGCGTTATGCAACTAACCAACAGATTCTAGTTGCAGGCATGGAAAAGCTGGGCTTTAACTGTCTACTGGATAGGTCACTGCATTCGTCAATCATTACGTCTTTCTACTCACCTGAATCCGACGAGTATGATTTCAAAAAATTCTACAACCTTCTGAAAGATTTGGGTTTTGTCATCTACCCCGGCAAAGTGTCAAACGCAGATTGCTTTCGAATCGGTAACATAGGTGATGTTCATAATGATGATATGCACCGCTTGATTGATGCTATAGAAACAGCGATGTACTGGGTGTAAGGAAATCAGCATGACTCATACAGATTTGAAAAAGCTAGATATGACAAAGCAAGATCGTTCAGCACTAACCGATCAGTCATTGCTTAGCGAAGGTGATACCAACATTACCCCAGCGCGAGTGGCGTGGACCCAGAGTATTGCAGACCAAGTGACTCAGAAAATGTTGGAAGAAGATAGCAATGTCTTTTTACACCAAGCGATGTCGACACCATGTCTTGATGCATTAGTCGGTGCTGAAGGTATTTATATCGAAGATGTTGCCGGCAAAAAATATATGGATTTTCATGGTAACAATGTTCACCAACTAGGTTATGGCCATCCCCATGTTGTTGGCCGAATCCAGAAGCAATTGGTCGATCTACCATTCTCACCGCGTCGTTTTACTAACCAAACCGCTATTGATTGTGCGAAAAAGCTAGCTGAAATTGCCGGTGGGGATCTAGGCCGTGTGCTGTTTGCACCGGGTGGTACCTCCGTTATTGGTATGGCACTGAAACTTGCACGTTACGTGACTGGAAATTACAAGGTAGTGTCATTGTGGGATTCGTTCCACGGTGCCTCTTTGGATGCTATTTCGGTTGGCGGTGAAGCCTGTTTTCGTGAAGGGATGGGCCCATTATTAGCCGGGGTAGAGCGCATCCCACCTGCAGTGAGCTATCGTGGTGCATTCCCAACCAATGACGGCAGTGATGTTCATTATGCTGACTATCTGGAGTATGTGATCGAGAAAGAAGGTGGTATCGGTGCCTTTATTGCAGAAGGTATTCGCAACACCGATGTGCAGGTGCCAAGTAAAGCCTACTGGAAGCGAATCCGCGAGATTTGTGACAAGCACAACGTCATGCTGATTATCGATGACATTCCAAATGGTATGGGTCGAAGTGGAAACTGGTTCACTTACCAAGAGTTTGGCATTGAACCAGATATCTTGTGTATCGGTAAAGGGTTGGGCGGTGGCGTAGTGCCAATCGCGGCCATGATCACTAAAGACAAGTACAACACCGCATCGCATGTTTCATTGGGACACTATACCCATGAGAAATCACCTATTGGTTGCGCAGCAGCACTGGCGACGATTGAAGTGATTGAGCAGCAAAACTTGCTGGCCAAAGTGAAGGCAGACGAAGCCTACATGCGGGATCGCCTTGAAGCAATGAAACAAACATACCCAATCATTGGTGATGTGCGTGGGGTCGGTTTGCTTTGGGGGGTAGAGCTTGTTACATCTCGAGAGACCAAAGAGCGTGCAATGAAAGAAGCCGAACAGGTTATGTATCGTTGTCTTGAATTAGGCATGAGTTTTAAAGTGTCACAGGGTAACGTGTTGCAGCTGAGTCCGCCATTAATTATTGAACGTGAAGATTTAGCACGTGCTATGGCTATGGTAGAGCAGGCGATCAGCGAAGTTAGCGCACAATAATCACCATTGAATAACTGACTGGTAGCTCATTCGGCTGCCCGTTGGAGACAAAATTTAAAAGGAAGAGAAAATGATTAAGCAAGTTCAGGCAGTAATCTTTGATTGGGCGGGTACCGTTGTTGATTTTGGCTCATTCGCACCGACGACTATTTTTGTTGAAGCATTCCGTCGTGAATATGATTTCGACATTTCACTGGCCGAAGCCCGTGTACCTATGGGGCTCGGTAAGTGGGACCACATCAAATGTGTGGGTGAACTGCCTGAAGTCAGCAAGCGTTGGCAGGCAAAGTTTGGCCAGCCAATGCAAAAAGAAGATATCGATAAAATCTATCAAACCTTTATGCCACTGCAGATAGCTAAAGTTGGTGAGCATGCAGATTTGATCCCCGGCGCAAAAACGGTGATTGATGGCCTGCGTGAAGATGGGATCAAGATTGGCTCATGCACCGGTTACCCACGTGTGGTCTTGGATGAACTTATCCCTGCTGCAAGAGCGAAAGGCTACAGCCCAGACTGTGCTGTTGCAACCGATGACCTAGCAGCAGGCGGCCGTCCTGCACCTTACATGTTGCTGCAAAATATGATTGAGCTTGCAGTAACAGACGTAAAAGCTTGTATTAAAGTAGACGATTCTGTACCGGGTATCACTGAAGGTCTAAATGCCGGTATGTGGACTGTGGCATTGCTACTTTCGGGTAATGAAGCCGGTCTGACGCAAGCGGAATTTGAGCAAGCAGATGAATCCACTTTAGCAGCTGCACGTGCAAAAGCTGTCGATGCATTTGCTCATTCTGGTGCACATTACCAAATTGATACTATTGCAGAATTGCCTGATGTTGTAGCAGATATTGAGCGTCGTTTAGCTGCCGGCGAACGCCCATAAAATCTGTTTTGAAGCCCCATATTCCATAATAATAAAATTAGCTAATGCCCAGTATTCTTGAAAGTGTTTGAGGGTAGCTGGGTATAACTTGCCCTTTTGGTGCGGTCATACACCCAAAGGGCTTTTTTTGTGCAGTGCCTAATATTGTCTCACCATGTTGGTGCAACGAGGTCGGGATTTATCTGGCCATTTGTTTTTGGTTTTAATTTTCAATGATTTAATAGTTACTCTTTGTGGCGTAAATATTGCTCTGTTCTCTGTATAACATAATGTGCGCTAAGGGGAGAGTATGAAAAAGGAAGCAATTACCGTTATTTTGGCTGGTGGCGTCGGTTCGAGATTGTCACCATTAACCGACCATAGAGCCAAGCCTGCTGTACCTTTTGGTGGTAAATACCGAATTATCGATTTCACACTGACTAACTGTCTTCACTCTGGTTTACGCCGAGTATTGGTGCTAACTCAATACAAATCACACTCACTGCAGAAACACCTACGGGACGGGTGGTCTATTTTTAATCCTGAACTTGGTGAGTATATTACTGCGGTTCCCCCTCAAATGCGCACTGGTGATAGTTGGTATCAGGGTACGGCAGATGCCATCTATCAGAATCTCTACTTACTCACCCGCAGTGATGCAAAATACGTTGTTGTACTTTCCGGTGATCATGTTTATCGCATGGATTATGAGCCAATGCTTAAGCAGCACGTTGAAAATGAAGCTGATTTAACTGTTGCTTGTATGGAGGTACCAAAATCAGAAGCCAATGCCTTTGGTGTTATGTCTATTGATGAGTACCAGCGAATTTACTCTTTCACAGAGAAGCCAGAAGAGCCCCAGCCATTGCCAACCAATCAAGATGCCTGCTTAGCCTCTATGGGGATATATATCTTTTCGATGAAGGCACTGGAAGAGGCTTTGGAAAAAGATGCACTTTGTCCATCGAGTAGCCATGATTTCGGTAACGATATTATCCCCGGCCTGATCGACGGTGAACGTGTTTATGCTTATCAATTTGGTGGATCTGCGGGTAGGGTAAGTCAAGATGCTTACTGGCGAGATGTCGGTACCATTGATTCGTTCTATCAAGCCAACATGGATTTGTTGTCCTATTCCCCACCTATGGATCTATATCAGAAAGAGTGGCCAATACGTACTTATGAACAACAGTTGCCACCGGCAAGAACGGTTTCTTCACCTGTAGGTAATGAAGGGATCTTCATTAACTCTATTATTTCCAATGGAGTAGCCATCGAAGGGGGGTCAGCGCAGAACTCAGTTCTATTTCCAAAGGTCAAAATTGAGAACGCAGCGGTGGTCATAAACAGTATTGTTTTTGAAGGGGTAGTGATAAGTGAAGGAGCACATGTTGAGAATTGTATTATCGACAAAGATGTCGTTATTCCGGCAGGGACTGAAATTGGTGTGAATCCAAAACATGATGCAGATCGGTTTGTCATTTCACCTAATGGAGTCGTTGTAATCCCATCTGATTATCAATTTTAAGATTTGCATTATTTAACCAAATGGAAGGCCGACAAATAATGTTGGCCTTCTTTTAATATGTTGCAAATTTGTTTCGAGTGATAATTGTGGAAAATAATTATTTCTATCAATTAAGCTGAGATGAAAAAAATTTATTTTTCAAGATAGTGATCACTGTGTGCTCAAGGTTTTATTGATGTTAATCAATTGTTTTGTGGATATTTCCACCTTGATTTTTTGCTTCTAAAAAGCAGATCAACACCATATTTTCATAAATTAGACATAGCTCAAACTTAAGTTAGTCGTATAGTAGTTATTAGCTAACGGTATATTTAGCTAGGTGCACATGAGTTATTAACAACAGTGGTTATGTTTCTAAAAGGATGAATATGGAAACATCAGTTGAATTCTCAAATCTAGACAATGTGGTCTTTGATTACACAACGTTTCTGTCCGCATCATGCAAACAAAGAGTAACACTTGTCGATGCGCTAAAGGCGCTTATTCCAGCATTTGAAATAACATGGACTTCTTCAATGCCAAATGGAATGACAGACTCAGAGAAGTTGCAGATGCAAGCACTAAAAGTGCTGTCGACCAATATTAGTGATACGAACAACCTGATTCGTTTGTTACGACTTGCCCGCGCAGAGCATATTGACGAGCTAATGATTAAGCTGCCTTATGCATTAGAAGAGCTTCAACTAGTAGAGATTGAAAGTAAAGCGGCGTGCAAGATGATCAAGTTAGACGATGAAGGGGAAGTGCTTAGAGCACATATGCTCTGAATGCTTACTTGTTCAGATAAAAAGCCAGCGTTTATTACGCTGGCTTTTTTGTATTTAAATCATACCTTTCCACAACATACCAACGGCGAGGCAAGCTGCAGCAGTCAGTATGCTAGCTGCTGTCATTTCCTTTCCGACAAACGGACGGGTTTGCTGCTCTCGCTTGGCCTTTATGTAGAAATACAGTCCGGGTACATATAGCAATGCAGATAGTAGAAGGTAGTTAAGTCCTGATGCATAGAGCAACCATAAACCGTATAGGCTTGCACATAGGCCAACGATGAACAATGAGCCACGGTTTTTGCGCTCAATCGCCAATTTCAATGTATACGCACCTACCAAGAAGTAGGGGACAAGGATCATCTCTGATGCGATAGCGAGTAGAGTGTCATAGGTACTCCCGGCAAACATCACACAGATAAGGCTGACCTGAATACAGCAATTCGTCAGTAATAGTGAGTTAACAGGGCTACCCGCTTCGTTCTGTTTCGCAAAGCTGATTGGGAACATTTTATCTTTGGCTCCCAGGTATGGTGCTTCAGAGGCAAGTACCGTCCAGCTAAGGAAAGCACCGCAGACAGATACAAGAAGGCCACCACCAATGATGTATTTGCCCCATGGTCCAAGGATTTCGGTAAGCACCTTAGCCATAGAAGGGTTCTGGTAGGTTGCCAGTGTTTCTGTACTGACCACACCCATTGAAAGCAAAGTCACAAAGACATAGATGGTTAATGCTGTTAGCAGCCCAAGTATCGTTGCGCGGCCGATGTCTTTACGGTTCTTAGCGCGGTTAGAAACCACCACAGCGCCTTCAATACCAATGAACACCCATACCGTGATTAGCATGGTGCCTTTTACTTGGGACAGCAGATCGTGTTGTTCACCAAAATGCAGCCCGGTGAAATCAAATACGAAAGTATCCCAATGGAAAGCAATGAGGGCAGAGAAAATAAACAGGAACAATGGGACCAGTTTGGCACAGGTCGTGACCATGTTGATCATGGCAGCAGTTTGGACACCGCGTAGCACCAGTGCATGCACAAGCCACAATAATACAGATGAGCCGATAACGGATAGCCAAGTATTACCCGCACCAAACAGCATCATATCGGGGGTATCGAACAGCATACCTAATGTGCTGAATACAATAACCAAGTAAGAGACATTGGCTAGCATAGCACTAAGCCAGTAGCCCCATGCCGAACAAAAGCCGACGAAATCGCCAAAGCCAGCTTGGGCGTAGCCAAAGACACCGCTTTCGATTTCAGGCTTAAGTCGCGAAAGGTGTTGGAAAGCCAAGGCGAGGAAAATCATTCCTATACCTGTGATAGTCCAACCAATCATTACTGCTGCGGGACTGGCAACAGCAGCCATATTTTGAGGAAGGCTGAATACACCCGCACCTATCATTGAGCCGATGACCAAAGCGGTTAGCGATCCTAATCCCAGTTTCTTTTCCATTTTTACATCCGGTTATAACGACTGAATTTTTATAATTTTCAGGTGTATTATGATGGATTTTTCTTGATTTGCACGGCAGAAGTGATGTTGGTCACGTAAATAATAGTTAATTACACCATTCATTGTACTGGATCAAAAAAGCCATCCGCATTGCTGATGGCTTTGTAAGTATAGGAAAGAATTAAGTCTTAGTTTCGGAGCATAACTCTGTCATTCGAGAGGGTATTTAGTGGTAAGTGATCTGCGATTTATTGTCACGGTTAATAACAAATGCAAAGCTAGCACCTACATCTGACGCTTCGCGGATGGCGTAGCTGGCAAAATGTTGAATGTCACCCGTTGCGATGACAGCACTGCAATTCCCGCTGCGAAGCGCTTTTTCCATCAACTCCTGGTCTGATTTGCTTTTTTTATTGTTCAATACCAAGACCTTGTTTAAATCAATGCCAGCACTTTTCAATAAGTTCTTATCAACCAGAGCATTCTGACCAATAAACATGATCCAGCGGTTCTGCTGGCTAGCTTGTTTGAGGATACGTAGGAAGTAGGCCAATTGGGCTTGGCTTTCATCATTGAATGAAACCTCAATTGGACAATTCACGGTATGAGGAGAAGGGGTGCCCTCGGTATGCGCGCCAAATGTCGCTTTGTAAACCTGAGCAGCAGAAACCGTGTTTTGGTGTTCAAAGTAAGCAGCCATAATCCATCATCCTCAAACAGTGTTTATTTATACATGCTGTATGTCTATACAGTAGTGTTAATCAGACGCTGTTGCAAGTGTTTTTTATATTAAGAAGAGAGGGAGGAGGTGTTTTTTATGCTTAAAAAGTAGCGGTTATGGATTTAAATCATTGTATTTATTGATAAAACAAGTTCTCATCAAAATGATTTGAATAATTTGTCAAACAAGTAGTTTGAAATTTGGAGTACAAATGACGGGATAACCAGTACTGTATACAGGTAAAAACTACTGTATAAACACCTGTGTATACAGTGGTGGTGAAGGTCGGAATGACTAGGTGCATGTGTGCGTGTTGTCTTTTGGTGCATATGTGGGCCAGCTCAAAAAATGATGAAGCTAAAGGCAATACCGACCAAATATGCGATATAACGGTTAACTGATTACAAAAATTGGCATTGGGTTGTTTATATCCAAGGGCGGTAGCGTGCTTAAAGGTTTGAGAATGGGCTCTTTACACCAGAGGCACCATTTTTTAAAACGTGGGTGTAAATCTCCGTTGTTTTAACATCACTGTGGCCCAACTGAGACTGAACTGTCCGAATATCTGCACCGCTTGAAAGCAGGTGAGTGGCAAAACTGTGGCGCAATGTATGGCAGGTTACTAACTTCGTAATGTTTGCCAGATTCGATGCCCGCTTCACTTCTTTATTTAGTGCCGACTTATGAATATGGTGACGCCTTAGGATATTAAATCCGCAGCATTCCATATTCAAAATCTATGTCACCATATCTAAGATGTAGGACTTCAGAAATCCTCAAGCCGCTTGCATACATAAGTTGAATTGGGAGTAATAACTTAGGTTTAATGGACTTAAAAAGTTGCGATACCTCAAGCTGTGTTAAAACGATAGGGATCTTTTTATCGCGGTTTGAACGTTTAAAATTCAAACTAGTGTCAACCGGTATGTTAAGGAATTTATTATATAAGTATGACAGTGCATTGAGTGCTGTAGACTGTGTACGAGCAGCTACACATTTTTGTGCAGCCAGGTACGTTAAGTACTGACTTATTTCATCTGAGCCCATTTCACGCGGATGCCGTTTATGGTGATAGAAAATATACGATCGTATCCAATAGATGTATGCATCTACAGTTCGCTGGCTGTAATGGCGCACATACATATGTCTTTTGATTGACTCTAAAAAAGGCGATTTGTTCAAGGTCTTTACCTCTTATTGAATATGTAAACCTATACCGGAGGGGCTAAATGGTGGTGACATTTGACTAATAGTTTCGGTGTATCGCACAAAGTACGGAGTGGGTGGCCATATTGTTACATGATGAATGTGATAAAAATCCGCTGGTGATAATGGAGAAAGTGATATGTTGAAATTTTCAACATATCACTTTTTACTTGTTAGCTGTATTGCTGGCAAATGCATGAATTTTAAATGATTTTAGTGATTCATTTGAAAGGTGACTGTATGATATGAAGATTGATAAGTGAGAAATATTCAATCTATAAAGCTGTTAGCAAGCATACAGTCAAACAAGTCAGTTAAGGATAGAAAATGATCTCAGCATATAATCCGATATTGCGAAAAGTAACATCAGAGTCACCAGATTGGTATAGGCACTTTAATAGTGTGTTTTACATGTCTCAATTGACTAATCAAATACTGTTATCTTACATGGAAACTACTATAGAAAGTGACAAGTCTTTGATGCTTTCCGAGTTAGACAACGAATTGAAAGCAAAGAAAATAATCTATGAAGATTCTAAGTCGGGCTCGATTATTATTCCAAAAGAAGCCGAACTGAAATCTATACATATAGAGGACGTGATTGAGCAAATTATCGAAAATGTGTTCTCAAATCGAGGTGACTTTTTACAGCATTGTGCACATGGTATGGGATTGCATATAACAGGGAATGTACAGAAAGAAGTAGAAATTGATCGGCAACTTCTCCTTGATGCGACGACATCAAGAAACTGGTATGAACTGTTAAAAGGTCTTCTAAATGTATGGGAATTTATTTTCTTGTACGGCGCTGTTGAGTCTGCACTAAAAGATGTGCTTGGTAAGTCTGGTCAAGTTCGAGAAGAAAATTTGGTTAATGAAATCTATCAAAAATATGAAGCCTTATCTGACGTAGTAGGTTTTGAACAAGATGATATTGAAAAAGTATGGATATTTTACACTGAATTAAGAAATATATATGTGCATAATCATGGGCATATAAACGGTCGAATCAAGTCAAATATTGGTGGTAAGTTAGAAGACATGAAAAAAGCCATCTATAGTATGCACAAAGAAGAAATTATGATTATCGACCTAGAAGCAATCATGAAAAAGCATCTAGTTAAAAATAGTAAGTTTTACTTTATGCGTGATACTGAATTGAATGTCTTTAGAAATACGGTAATTCACTTTATAGAGAGTGTTGAAAACGTATTTATTGATGCAAAAACTGCTTGCTAACAAAGCATTTAAGAGTGATTCCCAACGCATGGCATTTTTCATTCCATCGTTGGGTTTTGTGTTTACGGTGGTAAGGTTGAGTTTCGTGGTAGCGTTGCTCACACCTTAATGCGGCTACATGGACTCCCCCGGTTGTCAACAACAGCGTCAGGTAATGGAAGGTTGGGACTGCCGCTCTACATTCGGTCTATTTACTGGCTTTGTTGCCATGACCCTGATGACACTACGCGGTTGCGGTTCCTCATTCGTTAGAAGGCATCTACAGTGCCCGCCGCATTATCAGGTTTTCCCGCAAAAGGTCTGAACCTTACATCATCATTGGCTATTGCAATGACCCGGTGAAGCTATTTATTCCTTTTGAAATTGACTTTTACATTGGTTGGTATTCGGTGTCGTTATTGAGTAGCGACCAGATAATTCTCGCGTTCTTGGCTGCAAGGGCAACAATAGCCCGCTTGAAGCCTCGTCGTTCGACCAGACTTTTGCACCATAGGCTAAGCCGATCAGTTTTATTGCCAATGGCCGAGATAACAGCCCTCGCACCGTGAACCAATAATGTCCTGAGATACTTGTCTCCTTTTTTGGTTATTCGGCCAAGTCTGGGTTTACCACCGGTTGAATATTGTGACGGTACCAACCCGAGCCAAGCCGCAAAGTCTCGGCCTTTATCAAATTGTTCGCCTTTACCGATACTGGCGATAACGGCAGTGGCGGTAATTGGGCCGATACCTGCAACTTTCATGATTTTCTGTGCATTATGGCTACGAGAAACCAGCATGTTGAAGCAGTGCTCTTGGTCGGCAATACGTTGGTTAATACTCAACAAGTGCTCGTAACTGTCGGAGATAATAGCTCTGGCTAAATCGGGCAGCTGGTTTTCGCCATCTTCAAGTGCTTCAGGGATAGCAGTTTGTAAGGCATGTCGGCCTTTTGGTGCGATGATGCCAAATTCTGCTAGCATTGCTCGCATCTGGTTTAACAGTGCTGTTCGCTCATGAACCCAGTTATCACGGGCACGATGTAAGAAAAGGATGGCTTGTTGCTCAGGTGACTTGATCTTAACGAAGCGCGTTGAAGGGCGGGTGACCGCCACACAAATAGCCACAGCATCGTTGAGATCGTTCTTGGCACCCGTCCTGAAAGGTGCCACATATTTCGATGCCATGATCTTTGGCGTATGGCCGAGTTTTGCCAGTTCTCGAGCCCAGTAATGGGAAGCCCCGCAGGCTTCCATCCCGACAATTGCAGGTGGAATATTGGCAAACATAACTAAGACTTTTGAGCGAGTTATTGTTTTATGGATCAGTATCTTGCCTTGTTCATCTTCGCCGTGGATACTGAACGAATGTTTGGCTAAATCAATGCCATAAATTGATTGTGACATGGTGGCCTCCAAGGACTGTAGTCAGACTTACCAAGTGTGGCAGAGCCTGATGAGGGGGAGTCCATGTCATTCGTTAGTTTTTTTAGGAGAATGGGGTGAGTCAATATTTGATCGAACCTGAAATCCCTGGGGGATTTGGTGAAAACACTTTGGGGCATTTTGATGTACACCCGCCAAAAGTAGAAAAGTTACACTTAGAGTTTGATGGGTGGTTGGGTGATGACTTATTAGAGTCATTTCCGTGTTTTTTAGTTTCTGAAAGCTTGGCGACAGCATTAGTTGCATCACAGTTGTCTGGATACAATCTTGCTGCAATGGAACTATCAAGTTCTGATATATTTCAAGAATTACAGCCAGAGTGCTGTTTACCTAGTTTCTCGTGGTTACAAATAACGGGAGACAACGGCAAAGACGACTTTAGCGTGTCCGAAAAAGGGATGTTATTAGTCTCAAGAAAGGCGATGCAGTTGCTACAAAAGTTTCAGTTAACTAATGCTGAAATCATGGTGTACAAAAGCTAACAAGCAATTTAAGCAGACTGCCAACGCTTGGCATTTTTAGTACCGTTTAGCTTTAGTGATTTAGGTGGTAAGTTTGAGTGTATTGGTAGCGTTGTCAGCTACTTAATTGGGCGTTATGTTTATCGGGGAAAATATGGAACTAAACATGGAAATTAAAGATTGGATAACAATCGGTGCTGTTATTGTTGGTCCAATCCTAGCTGTTCAGGCTCAGAAGATTATTGAAAATGTCACTGAACGAAAGAGAAGAAAACTTCAGCTGTTTCATACTTTGATGGAAACACGCGCAACTAGGTTAGCAGGAAATCATGTTTCTGCACTCAACATGATTGACCTTGAATTCTACGGGAAGTCACTTTTTGGAAAACGTTGGCAATCAGCTGCTGATAAAAAAGTTACCAATGCTTGGAAGATCTACAATGATCATTTGAATAACAGTGTCCCAGATGAAAGGTTGGATGCATGGATTGAGCGAGGAAATGATTTGTTTACAAGTCTTCTATACGCGATGGCTCAATCATTGGGATACGACTTCGACGAAGTTCAGCTTAAGAGAGACTGTTATAGTCCAATCGCACATGGTCGTGTCGAAAATGAACAAACTAAAATCCGTGAAGGCGTATTAGCTGTTTTAGAAGGTAAGCGCTCGTTACCGATGTGTGTTACATATTTACCTCCGTACCATCCAATAGATCCAGTAGTAGAATCTGAAACTTATGATAAACCTGTGACAGACGACAATTCGGAAGCGCTGGCAAAATAAACATAACAAATAAGGATACGTGTCGCGCAGCCGACACTTCTATCCGGTTGTTGGACAAGCCTGTGTCGCCTTATTAAGTAAATTGCTCGATTGGAACTTGATGGGCGCAGCGCCCGCGGCTTTCTTCTGGACGAGCGTTGCCTGGAAGTGACAACTGATGCTTTCACTTCAATGGGTTACCGTCTGAGTTCGGTCTTTCGTTGACTACGCAACGTTTAATCCTTACTTGTTGGTATAAATATCTCTAAACGCAATGTTAAATAAAAGTGATTGTGAAATCGACACGGATTTGTTTATTGTTATAAATAAACAAATATCTTGTTATGTTATGATTACTTTTATTCTTGATGACAACATTAGTTATCCTCTTTTTCAATTTTTTGATAAAACCTCTGGAAAGCTTGCTTTAAATATATATAAAAAGTTTAAGTCTTATGAAGTTCATGGTGATGTCTATCATTGTAACCACTTGAAAGTTTTAAACTCTAAGATATGGAAATATAAAGGTTTAATCTACAAGTTAAGAGTTGATAATGGAAGTGAGTCAGCAAGAGTACTTTTTACAAAAACAAAAAGTGGTGATGTTATTATTCTTCATGCATTTTTTAAAACAACACGAAAAACACCAAAGAAAGAAGCTAATCAAGCCATCACTGTGTATCAAATATTTGATAGCCTTGATAAGAAAATATTCGAACTTGATGTGAGTTGCATAAACAGGAGCTAGTCAATAACGAGTCGGTATGATGTCCTTTTAGATCTTACCAAACACAAACTCTTCACGGCTGTCGAGCCATAACGGATATTTGGTCATGGCTTCAGAATACAATGGATTGTCATAGTGAGCGGTTATCCAGCGTTGAAGGTTTGGGTAGGGGGCGTTTAAGAACCAACGGCGGTCAACACGGGAGAATTGGCGTATAAAGGGTAATATTGCGTAGTCTGCCAAACTTGGATTGTCGCCCATTAAAAAAGATTGCTCGGCTAAGCATTGTTCAAGGTGATCAGCAAACCGTTCGCATTGATCACGATGTTCTACTTCGTCATCGTGGTGATACCGTGACGCAATTTTGTATTTATCTAACGACATGACAAACTCAGTATCATTGCGTTTGATCAGTTTGATTATTTCTTGAAAGCTGTCGGGGTGATCACTTAATAGCATGTTGCTTGGATCGCTCTGCTGTAATGCCCAAACCATAATATCTAGGCTCTCATCGATAACCGAGGCATCCTGGCATACCAGTACGGGCACCGTCCCTTTTGGCGAAACACTTAGCATTTCATCAGGCAGGTTTGTCGTTACGACGTCACGTAAAATAACCGGCTGTTGAGCCAACAGCAAAGCGAGCCTTGCCCTTACACAGTAAGGGCAGCGGCGAAGAGAGTACAATATAGGCAATGTCATGTGCTTTCCCTCGCGATATCTAACACGCTAATATTTATGACTATAGCCCTATTATTTGGGTATTAGGCATTACGAGGTGAACATTTCTTTTGCTATTGGCTTTTCTTGTTATTGACTGATCTTCTGCTTTAGTCGGGCATAACCATCACTATTGATATCTTCATCACGACAGATACTTAGTAAGTCATCGATAAAATGATGAAGTGCGCGGTGTTCAATCCGTTTTACTTGGCCTTGCTGTTGCTCCGTAAGCATGTGATACATAGTCGCCGCCCCGAAATCACCAAAAATGATATTGGCTTCTTCGTCAAACAAGGTGTTATGGGCGTACAAATCGCCATGACAGACTTGGTTTGTATGCAAGTGACTGAAGACGTCTTCCATCTGCGCAACGATTTTTTCAATCTGCGTAATAGTTAGCGTAAAGTCTGGCCAAAAGGTATCGCGGGTACAACTGTTGAAACAAGGAGGCAGCCCCAAGTTACGGTAGTGCGAGGGGATAAGATTCATAATTAACGCCAAATAACCACTCTCATTGACTTGTGCCAGTGACTGCACAAGATTGGGGTGATTGCCGACTTTCAGGCATGCTTGCAGCTCATCCTCAGGGTAACCATCGCTGGTGACTTCACCTTTGAATACCTTTACGGCAATGTCGTTAGGAAAAGCTGATTGAGCTTGATTCCATGCAGCCTTTGAAATAACACCAGAGGCACCTTGCCCCAGCACTTGCTGCAAGGAGTAACTGGAAGAAGACACTTCCGGTACGGATTCAATTGCAACGTGCGATTGGCAAAACGGGTTGCCGGCAAAGGCGAACCACGCGAGCTTGGGTAAGCTGAGTAATTGGTCGGGACACTCAGTTAACTCGTTTGCTGAAATACGTAACAATTCAAGATTGCTTAGTTGCGCCATGCTTTGCGGCAAGTGGGTTAGACGGTTACCCGCTAACGCTAACTTTTGCAGCCGTGGACGTTCACCCAGAGATTCTGGCAGGGTTTCAATCAGGTTATTGGTCAAGATAAGCCAGCGTAGTTTGGGCGGTAATGAGTTTGCCGGAACCTGTTTAATCTTGTTTGATTTGAAGCCTATCATTTCCAAGTCAGGGCATTGGCCAAGTACTTCAGGAAGTGATTCAAAGCGGTTATTAGAGGTAAACAAGATCTTGAGTTTACTCAGTTGGCTCAGCTCGTCTGGCAGTGAACTTAGCTGATTATTGGATAAATCAAGAATTTCTAAGCTATCAGCGAGAGAGAGAATTTCTAATGGGAATTCTGTTAAATCTTCCGACAACTTCAAGTGCTGAATGCCTGTTAGTTCGCCTGATTTTAGCTGAGAAAGTGAATGCAAAATGATAAATCCGTACTTTGAGAGATACAAAAAGGCGGGTAGTCTACTAGAAAAATAGATGTATACCCAAGTTATCATCGGGCTTAATTCATGGAGGAAGTGCCGTTGTCATTGCAGAAAGAAGTTCATCTGTGCCCATGTTGTCGGGTAGAAACATATCATGTTGTCGTTTTGGTTAGAAAGCCAGCTGTCTACAAGGATACAGATAACCGAAAGGTGAAAGAGTTTATATCCGGTTTTATTAAAGGTTGGGCGCTTGGACCGTTTGTGGCTTCAATGGATGAGTTCTGCCGTCACCTTGTCTGTGAAAATTGTGGTGAGAAGAGAATCGAGGATTAGTGTCAATATCGGCAGAAAAACCGAGCCTAGTTAGATCAAACTGTTTGCTTATCTTGCCGTTGGAGAATCATGGAAGAATTACAAGGTGGCCGTGAGGGCCAAATTTATCGTCACCCGTAAATTACATTATTATTGGTTATTGGCATGGATGAGCACACAACAGGAAAAATTATGCGAAAGGATATATTCGGAACGGCTTTACCCATTATTCAATCGCCCATGGCCGGTGTTCAAGACAGCACTTTGGCTATTGCAGTTAGTGAAGCGGGTGGGCTAGGGTCTTTACCTTGCGGCATGTTAAATATTGACCAGATAGTAAGCGAAATTAAGACGATACAATCAGCCACGAGTAATCCTTTAAATCTCAATTTCTTTTGCCATGATATGCCAAGTTATAACGAAGCACGGCAATTACGGTGGCAACATAGACTGCAACCATACTTTTCTGAGCTAGGCGTAGAGTGCGAGAGCCGGCCCAATAGCGCCAGCCGAGTTCCATTCAACCACGACATAGCTGATGCAATAGAACCTTTTTCTCCTGACGTTATTAGCTTTCATTTCGGCCTTCCCGATAAAGACTTGCTTGCTCGTATAAAGAGGTGGGGTACAACCGTTATCTCATCGGCCACCACTGTTGAAGAAGCCATTTGGCTTGAATCAAATGGCGTTGATGCGGTTATTGCTCAGGGGATTGAGGCGGGGGGACATCGTGGCATGTTTTTGTCGGGGGACCTCTCCACTCAGGTGGGGCTATTCTCGTTAGTGCCCCAAATTGTCAGCAGTGTAAAGGTGCCGGTTATTGCTGCTGGCGGTATTGCTGACAGGAAAGGAGTCGATGCTGCTTTCATGCTTGGCGCGGATTATGTTCAAGTCGGCACAGCTTACCTTCTTTGTCATGAAGCTAAAACCTCACCTATACACCGCTCAGCACTTAAAGGAGCCGGCTCACAGCATACTGCGATTACCAATGTTTTCTCTGGTAGGCCTGCACGCGGCATTGTAAACCGGGCAATGAAAGAGCTTGGCTGCATGAGTAATGATACGCCCGATTTTCCTTATGCATCAATCGAGATGACCCAGCTACGAACGCAATTCGAAAAACGTGGTCAAGGTGATTTTTCTCCTCTGTGGTGTGGGCAGAGCACCGAGGGTTGTAAAGAGATCTCAGCAAGGGAGTTGACGTTATCACTTGTATCGAACCTGAATTATTATGAATAAATAGGAATGCTATGAGACAGCAATATCATTTCCGTCAATCAGATGAAGGGTTACTAGCTTGGGATGTTTTTCGATTGATACGGTTAGCCAAGGAGCTTCCTGAGATTGACGTACCTTTATCCAATATAAAGGAACTGGATGAAGAGTTTTGGTATGAGCTTGGTAGAGCTAAACCAACATGCCGGAATATTGTGGAACATGCCAGTTTGATTGATGCGTCAGATTTGTCCTACCCAATCATATTGTGTCATCAGGGTAGGGTGATGGACGGTATGCACCGGGTTTGCAAGGCTGTATTACTGGGTAAAGAGACTATTCGTGCCGTGCAATTTTGTCAGGCGTTAGCTCCGGATTACATCGGAGTGGAGCCTGACAAATTGCCTTACTAAGTCGATGCCTATAATGTGTATTTTTTTATCTATTGAGTTATAGGGATTCTGATGCCACAACCAAGGGTTATCCAGACTAAAATCGTTGATATTGAGTGCGGAGAGAATGTCACCATTATAGAGCCCGTCAATGTATATGGTTGTCGCTTAAAAGAGGGTGTCTTCATTGGGCCTTTTGTTGAAATCCAGAAAAACACCATCATTGGTGAAAGAACTAAAGTGCAATCTCATACTTTTATCTGTGAATTCGTAACAGTAGGTGCGGACTGCTTTATTGGCCACGGTGTGATGTTTGCCAATGATTTATTCAAAAGTGGCGAGCCGGATCCAAACCCTGATAGCTGGGGCCGGACGGTTATTGGAGATAATGTGACAATTGGCTCCAATGCGACGATCCTCGCAGTGAGTGTTTGTTCGGGCGCTGTGATTGGGGCCGGTAGTGTGGTGACAAAGGACATTACCGAAAAGGGTATATACGCGGGAAACCCAGCAAGAAAACTGAGAGAACTACCATAAATTCACAGCACTTGGCTCGAAAAAAAGCATCAGAGTACAAATATAACCATGACTTGAGGCAGGAATTTATACTCTGAAGCTTTGTTTTACCCTTGGCTGTTTTCATAACCAAAAGTTAACTAGTTCACTTCTTCGACCTTCAGTGTTATATACCCTCGGTTATTACCATAGAATCCCCATGCATCATTAGGGAAACAGTAAAGGTAACCTGATTTCTTCACTGCTATTGTCGTCCCCGAACCTATGTTGAACTGGCGAAGCGGGCAGTGTGTGCCGTCTTTGTTGGGGTTACCGCCATTGGCAATTGCGCCAATTAAACTAAAGTACGGTGCTTCTTCTACCCGCTTGGTGAGAACGAAGTTTGCGTCGGGCTTATCGAGTAGCTTTTTGTATAGCTTTTCCACAAAGCCCAGACCTTCACTGGCAATATGGGCGATTTCACCTAGGTAAAATCGGCCGTCATTGGTGCCTGCTGGGCCACACGGAACACTTTTATCTACCCATTGACCAGCCGCGGTAAAGCGATAGCTTTTGCCTTTTTGCAGGTAGATCCCTGTCCAAGACCATGGGTGTTTGGCATAGATATCAACTTCTATAGAGCCCCCTTCAATGAAAGTCTGTGTAGAGCGATAGGGACCTTGTTTTATTGGTGGCTTTTCACGTCTTTCCAGTGCGGACTCATGAAAGCTACCAGCCTGCTTTTCAAAGCAGGGTATATTACGAGGAGCAGTGACTAGCACTTTCATAAAACCAACATGCGAATCATGAAGCTCAGCCGCATGGTTAGGTATGATCTGGTCAAGCATGTCCTCGTGCCAAATAAGGTCATCTGAAACACTTTTCAGCTCATTGACCATCCAACTAAGGGTTGTGTTTGAGAGCCCATCTTCTTTATAACCACCGCCAATATCACTATGTACACCAGGGAACCATAATTGTTTCATGGATGGGTGAGTATCGCTTTCCCATAATGTTGGGCTAAAACTGCCTCGTTGCTCATCAATCGCGACAGCATGCCGAGCATGTTCAACATTTGCACTGAGCTTTACATCATGGAATTGATACTTTTTAGGGTTATCAAACAGATCAGCAACCGCTTTATCATCAGGCACACCGAGTGCACCAACTGTGTCCCAAACACCAAGGAAGAATACTGTATTCGAATTTTCATGAAATTCGATATTATGGTGAGCCTTTAAATACTCAGCCGTTTCACACTCTCTATATCCTTGGGTATAAACCAATTTTACTGTTTCGTCCCATTCATCTTCTTTTTGTTGATGTAGGTTGACGATACCCAATTTACAGATCATTCCGGCTAAACTGCGGGCCGTGAAAGCGCCTCGACTAAAGCCGGTTAAAATGATTTTGTCTCCTGCTTTATATTTGTCGGCTATCCATTGGTAGCAGTCGCGAATATCTTCAGAAATTCCGAAGCCGAAAATCCCACCTGTGAATTTATCTATTCCCCCCTCGGTACCGACACCTGCTTGATAGCGTTTGCGCTGAAGGTCTGGCTTTTCAGGTAGTGCATCAAAGAGCTGCTTTACATTGGTTGGGGCTAGCTCTCCTTTGTCTCTGTTATCAGGGTCATTCCATGTACCATCACAACACACAATTAAGTAAGCCATTTTACTCTCCTTGTTTGGGGTGTTGAGTGTACAAGAAGCGTAGCTTGCAGAATGTGCAACCGGTGTGATACTGCTCCAAAATGTGGCTAATATGATTTGATGTGTATCAAAGCTTGAGGGGGTAGAGTAGAAGGAGGGATATTTCTAGAAAAACTGACTAGTTTTATATGTAAGATTGGTGCGGAGGGAGGGACTTGAACCCTCACGTCCTTGCGGACACTAGCACCTGAAGCTAGCGCGTCTACCAATTCCGCCACCACCGCATGTCACCTTACTCATCAGTGTCTAATCTTTGCGCCAAGGCGCTTGGAGCGAACAACGGGAATCGAACCCGTGTCATTAGCTTGGGAAGCTAAGGTAATACCATTATACGATGCTCGCATATAAGTCACTGATTACAAAGCAACGATAAGCCTGCTCTGACTTTCTCGCAATCGTAAAAGATAAATTTTGCCACATCCATCACGCTTTAAAGCTGCTTTGATGACTGTTTGAATGTTTAATGAACAGAGCAATTTGAAGGCATCTGGCCGTTCCATCACCGTGACATAAACTGAAACACCAGCAAAAAGTGTCGGTCTTACTTTATACCTATCGTTGTTGCCCGGCATAAACATAACTGCCTATCCTTAACATTTATTCTGGGTGTAGAGGGGGTATATATGATGCGTCGTCTTTCAATATCATCAGCGCTAGTCTTGCTGCTTGTTTCGAGTTGTACTCTATTGGTTGGTTGTAATGATTCTACCGAACCTATGGTGGGTGCAGATGAAGATGAACACGGTTGTAAAAATTCTGCGGGATACAGCTGGTGTGCAAAATCAGAGCAGTGTGAGCGTCCTTGGGAGTTAGCCGAGCGTGAGGGGTTTGATAATACTGAAGAAGCCTTTGAACTCTATTGTTCTAGCACAGCAGAAAACTAAGCGATGTCATGTCAATTAGTACTTTTTGACCTTGTTTACTAATAGCGCCCTGTTTATCTAGGGCGTTTTTGTATCTGCATTATAATTAAATAGAACCTACAGTTATATTAGTAATGCTGCTTACAACTTCCATTATGCCTCTCTGGTGTTTTTGGTCTAACCATATAGTTGTGCAGAAAAATGAACATCATCTTTTAGGTATAACTATTTTGTAACCGTATTAGCAGTATTTGCATGGGGAAAATTTGATATTGCTCGGTATTCCTGAAAAGGATGGTTACATTTGGTAATACTTTGTGATTTTATTGATGGGATTGTTAATTGTTCTCAATTTATAGTGCATGACACAGGGAGATAAAAATGAGCCATTCAGAGTCAGATCTGAAAAACCTTAAACGTCGTCAGTTTTTGAAAACAACCACAGGACTTGCTGTCGCTGGGGTGGGGAGTGCGCTGCTTAGCAGCACAGTGAGTGCGGCAGATGAAGTAGCTGATTGGCAGTCCCTTCATTTTGGTGGAAATGACAATGATTTTTGGCAAGAAGTTAGACGGCAGTTCATGCTCGATAACAGCACAACCTATATGAATATTGGTACGACAGGCTCGATGCCAAAGTCAGTATTACAAGCTTTTCATGAGAACAATAAAACCGTTGCTAAATATCCGTGGGACATGGATGGAAAATTTGGTGGTTGGCCGTATGTTTCTGAGATGGTGACTGATATTGCCGCCGGTTTTGGTGCCGATCCTAATGAGATCATTTTGAGCCGCAATACCACTGATGGTATGTGCTCGATTATCAACGGTCTGCATTTTGAGCCTGGGGATGTCATTCTCACAACCCATCATGAACATGTGGCTGCTTCATCGCCATTGAATGTGGTCAAGCAACGTTTTGGGGTGGAGGTTGTTGAGGTCGAACTGCCTGTTTATACCGGGACTGAAAAAGTTAGCGAGCAAGATTATGTTAAGGCATTCAGAAAAGCGTTAAACGAAAACAGTAATGTTCGGTTAATGGTGTTCTCGCATATTACCTATAAAACAGGTACGCGTTTGCCGGCGAAGAAGTTATGTCGACTCGCGAAAAAGTATGCGGTACCGACGCTTGTCGATGGGGCACACACCATCGGGATGATGGATTTGGATTTCCACGATATCGACTGTGACTTCTATGCGGGGTCGGGCCATAAATGGCAGTGTGGCCCTGGGGCGACAGGGATCTTGTATGTACGGGACAATGCGACACGATTAGATGAGTACTGGCCTGATCGGGAAAACCCATTGTGGTATATCAACTCGTCTTTATCTCATGCTGGCTACCTTGGTACCCAACTACAGATGCAATACATCGGTAATGATAATTACCCTGCTAAACAAGCGCTAGCTGACAGCTGTAAGATGTGGGATGAGATAGGCCGCCGTCGCATTGAGTCTCGTGTTTTGTATTTGAGCAAATTATGCAAAAGCTTATTGTCTGATGCATTGCCGCAAGCTTTGGTGTTCTCACCAGATGTAGAGGGGCTAGACAGTGGTTTAACAACATTCAACCCATTCCCATTCAATGTTTCTGATGGCGATTTGCTGACTGAATTTAGGGATAGGTTGCGTGAAGAGTATGGCTATATTATTCGTACCACCGACTTCAAATTGTACAAAGATGATGCCGACTCGACTTACTCTCTGCGTATTTCTACTCATTTATTCCATAATGAAAAAGATGTTAAAGGGTTAGTGAAAGCAATAAAACAGTTGTATCAAGCAATGGCCTAATATAAGACGCCCAGTTCGCTGGGCGAATATTTCCCAGTCACTTCTGGGTGTTTGGGGGACTGTACTACAAGGATGAGGGCAGGGTTTAATGAAGAGTGCGAGACAACTTTTACGATCGTTGATTGCCGCGGCGGTACTTGGTGCTGGGATGCTGGTTAGCCCTTTGTCTACCGCTGACGATTTAGCTGAAATCAAGGAGAGGGGCGTTTTGCGCCATATCGGTGTCCCTTATGCTAATTTCATTTCATATATAAAAACAGAGGAATTTGAGTCTCTCAGTGGGCTCGATGTTGAGATTGTAAAAGGTTTTGCCAAATCGCTAGGTGTCAAATACGAATATGTTCCCGCCCAATGGGATACTGTTGTCGGAAAGCTGAATGGCCAAAACGCCTTGTATGTAAATAGCGAGATTGTACTGGGAGATAAGTCGCCGATAGAAGGAGATATTATCGCAAATGGTGTAACGGTTTTAGATTGGCGTGAAGAATTAGCTGATTTTTCAATAGATTATTTTCCTTCAGCAGTATGGCTAGTGGCGCGTTCTGATTCACCTTTGACACCAATTAAGCCAACCGGTGATATAAATAAAGATATTAATCTTGTAAAGAAATTGATTAAAAACAAAGATGTATTGGCAATGGAACAATCTTGTCTCGACCCCCATTTGTATAACTTGTATGACACTGGCGCAAATATCATTCTTCCTGAGCCCGGACGAAAGTTAAATGAAATGGTGCCAGCAATTTTAAACAATGATGCTGAAACCACGTTATTAGATGTAGCAGATACATTAATTGCTTTAGATAAATGGCCAGGGAAAATTAAAGTTATTGGACCAGTATCACAAGATCAAAGAATGGCGGCTGCATTTAGGAAAAATAGTCCTGAATTACGTCATGCATTTAATCAATACTTAACTAAGATTAGAAAAGATGGAACTTATCAGAAGCTTATAGAAAAGCATTATCCATCGGTTTTTTATTTTTATGGCGACTATTTCAGTAAAAGCAATGAAGCTGATTTATGAAGAAATGGATACAAAAACTATCAAGTAGTAATCTGATAATACTTGCCGCAGTTTTGCTGGCGGCGTATTTGATTTTGATTTTGGCTGTAACCAACCTAGGCCAAACTAGGTTAAATGAGTCGCAGCATCGTGAGCTGACGCTTAAAGTTCAAAGCTATACCAGTATGCTTGAGTACTTTTTTAGCGTTTCCAGTGAAGAGATCACTGACTTTACGACAGACAGGGCCATGACAACCTTTTTCGCCAATTTGGCGTCTGGCATGTCAATGGAATACGGTTTGGGTGCGAGCCTGATGAAGCTCGATCACGAACTGGATGCATTGGTTGAAACTAGGCTTATCAACGAAATACCAGTATACAATCGCTTTGTTTTGACCAGTTATGATGGCTCTGTGATTGTCGATACCGCTGAAAGTATAAGCTTGGTGGTTGATGTTAAGCGCTTTGAAAACGCTGAAGGCGGCACCAATGTTTTACATACCAGCTATGATCAAGGGAAACCGCATATTGAAATATACAAAACAGTGTATTACTCCGGACGGCCTGTCGCTTATTTAATTGCCGATGTGAATACCTCTGTAATTATTGAGCAGTTAACCGCGCAGGAATATGAGGGAAGCAGAAGTAGAATGCTGCTTTCCACTGCGCGTGACGATATATTAGTGTGGAATTCAATAACGGATGATGTTTTAGAGCAATCCGATATTCTTTTTTTTCAATTTCCAATAGAAAATACACCTTATCAATTAAAAGGTTGGTTTTCCCCTGTAAATGAAAAAGATATATTCACCTCCGGTTGGTTTGTTGTGGGTATTTCATTTCTAGCCGTGCCAGTTATTATCGGTCTGTTTTTTACCTTCAATATCAATAGTGCCAACATCATTTTAAAAATAAAGTTTGAAGAGTCACATAAGCAACAACGAGTACTTGCCGTTCAAAATGAACGGCTGGTGGAAGAAATTGATCGAAGAACAGCATCTGAACGGAAATTAGCGTACCAAGCTACGCATGATGTTTTAACTGGATTGCCCAATCGAAAATTTGGCAATGAACAACTGGAGTTGATCATTGCCGATGCAATCGATACTGACAGCAAAGTACTCGTGATGTTTATTGATCTCGATAACTTTAAGCAGATTAACGACACGCTGGGACATTTAGCGGGAGACTTTATTCTTACCGACAGCAGCCAACGCTTGTCGTCAGTCATTGGCGGGGGAAGTGTATTAGCGCGTTTGGGAGGAGATGAGTTTTTGCTCATTATTCCCAACCTCCGTGACGAGGAGTATGCCCAATCATTGTCATCCACGATTTTATCGCTGTTTGATCGTCCGTTTACCTGGAGCAACCAAGAGTTTTTCATTACTACCAGTATTGGTATGGCGGTTTTCCCGAGAGATGGAACAAATACTCATCAGTTGCTGGCGGCAGCCGACACTGCCATGTATCGGGTTAAACAAGATGGCCGTAATGCGTATCGGTTCTATGACACCAGTATGACGACTGACGTGCAGCGTACAATGGACCTCGACAGCCGGTTACGGCAGGCCATTAAAAACAATCGTATTGAGATGCATTACCAACCAATATTGGATTTGGAAACGAATCAAATTGTGGGCGCGGAAGCTCTGATGCGCTGGGAAGATGAAAAATTAGGCTCCATTCCACCCGATGAATTTATTCTACTGGCCGAGAAGAATGGCTTGATTCACCGACTTGGTGAGATTGCAATTTTTCAGGCTTGTCACCATGCGGCACATTGGCAAAGTATTGCGCCAATAAAAATCTCAATTAACTTTTCCAGCGTGCAGTTCAGATATTGTGAAACGCTATCAGCCCAAATACAAAAGGGGCTAGAATCTTCAGGGCTTCCTGCAAATAAGCTCGACATTGAAGTGACAGAAAGTTTGTTATTCAATCACAATGATGAGGTTGTTTCTTTGCTTGAGGATTTGCGCAGTCGGGGGGTTGAGTTGACGATTGATGATTTTGGCACCGGCTATTCTGCACTGAGTTACTTGCAAAAGTTCCCATTCGACAAATTGAAAATAGACAGGTCATTTCTGATAGATATTGACCAAAATGCGTCTAACCGAGAATTGGTAAACGCTATTATTGCGATGGCTAAAGCGCTGAACATTCGAGTTGTTGCTGAAGGGGTTGAAACGAAGTGGCATACCGAATATCTATTTCAGAGTGGTTGTGATTATGGGCAAGGTTATTTCTTCAGTAAGCCTTTACCTGCGGCTGAGTTTGAACGCTTGCTTTATAAGTCAAAGGTGCCGCAGTCGGTAGCTTAGTATTATTCGGCTTTGGCCCTGACATTCAACGCAGAGAAGATAGTTGTCTACTTTCTGCGTTGAATGCTGTTAGCTTTTAGAGTGCTTCTACTGGGAAGTGCTCACAGGGCTTAACAATTTCATTCTGGGCTGCAATGGTCTGCAGTTCCCACTCACCACGTAGCGAAGTTTCTTTCAATACAGCGTAACAGGCATCGTTACAATGGCTGAATGCTGCCTCTGCGTTGCTTTTTGCTAGGTACTGGCCTGTAAATAGAGCGGAAATTAGGTCACCAACACCGACTGGCTGCTTGTCAAACTCAAGATGAGGGCGCTGGGCTAACCAACAACCTTCTTGGGTGGCCAGCATCATAGAGAACATCTCATTCGATACGCTGTGTAGGTGCTTGACCAAAACCATCTTCGGGCCTTTGTTCAGAGCAACTTGGCAAGCCTTGACTGCGTCTTCCAAAGAGTTAATTTCCATCCCAGCAAATTGGCTAAGCTCAAATTGGTTCGGCACGATGATATCTGCCATTGGCATTAGGGTATTGATCAGGTGTTCGGCGATACCTGGGGCAACAATACAACCCTTATCTGGCGCACCCATTACTGGGTCGCATACGTATAGCGCTTCAGGGTTGGCTGCTTTTACTTTTTTTACTGTTTCTTCAATAGCTAGACATTGTTCAGCGCTGCCTTGGTAACCGCTGAGAACCGCTTCACAGTTAGCCAGTTGGCCAATAGCTTCCATACCAGAGACTAAACTGGTGATATCTTCTGCAGCAAAGGCACGTCCCGTCCAGCCTTCCTTGTACTGAGTGTGGTTAGAGAATTGAACGGTATGGATTGGCCATACTTCAAAGCCCATGCGCTGTAGCGGAAAAACGGCTGAACTGTTTCCTGCGTGTCCATAAACGACATGTGACTGAACAGAAAGAATGCCTTTCATTATTTTTATCCTGTTGGGGTATGTGACGCATCGATAATAATGTGACATGCAGCTTATCACAATGAATTAATGGGTGATTGTTACATTGCAGTTGTGGAAAGTACTGTTTGCCGTAGGTGGGGTTGTCAGACTTGCTGTGACGCGCCAAATTGGTTTATATCCACACAATGGGATTAGGTTACCAATTAACATTAAAGAGGGCGTTACATGGATGTTCAAAAAATAGTGGCTATGAGTGACATTGAGCATCAGCTTATTGGTTAGCTATTTTTTTCTTCAGACATAACGATTTATTACTCGAGGAGTACGTACTGGTCAAAAAACGACCTAAGTACGCTTTGTGAACAATATTCATCATATAAAACACTCACTAAAAAGAGGGATAAGTTTATTTGATGATTTTGTTATCTTCTTTTTAATCAATCTCTTACCGATTGTTTTTATATCAATATCACAGATATGCAAAAAAATGCATTTATCATAGGTGATTTGTTGAATAAGTTGCTATCGATCATGAAATTAAAAGTTGTAAATTGCTAGTTTACGCAGTGCATAATATTAAAGGAGTATAATATGCAAGACGCAAACTCTAGATTTCCATTTATTGCCAGAGTACTTATCTTACGACAGTTCCTGTGGGGTGCAGCATTCTACGGCACCTACGTTCTGCTAACTAAATTTTTCCTCGTTGAACTTAATTACAGTGAAGCCGATACCATTATGATGATGGGTGCTTTCGGTGCTGTAGGACCTGTTTTCTCGGCTGTGGGTGGTTTTGTTGCTGATCGTTATATCGGTTCATTTCGTGCGGTGTATATTGGTTACACAGTCTATACCATCGGTTTCTTTACTCTGGGGTATGGGGCGAGTTCGTTAAATGTACCGCTGAGTATTTTTGCTATCGCACTTATCGGATACGCGAGGGGACTTTCTGCAACAAGCCCAACGGTATTACTGGGTAATTCCTATGCGGCAGATAACCGCGATTCGTTCCAGCAGGGTTTGACGGTAAACTATTCGATAAATAACTTAGGTTCATTCGCATCTAAATACCTTTTCCCGTTCATGGTTGCTTACTTAGCGTATCAAGGGAATTTCTATATTGCGTCGGGATTAATGTCGATTACCTTGGTGCTGTTCGTACTGTTCCGTGATCGTTTTGTAAGTGTGGGTAACGATATTGACCGCCGTTCTGTATCAATGAAAGTGTGGACGGCATTTGTTCTGGGCTCGGCGGTTATGCTGGGTCTGGTATTTTGGGTATTCTCTAACCTTGATGAAGGTAAATACCTGTTATATGCACTAGGTGCTGGCGCTATTGGTTACTTCATTTATGAAATTACCCGTGCAACCACTGCCTTTAAATACAAAATGTGTGGGGTGTTGATCCTCATTTTCATCATGATCGTGTTCTACTTCTACTACGGTCAGATGCTAACCTCGATGAACATTTATGCTATCAACCTAATGGGTGACCATCTGTTTGGTTTGATTCCTATTCGTCCTGAGTCAAATGCTGCATTTAACCCGTTATGGTGTTTTGTGTTGGGTGGTCCGGTTATTTTTATCTATGGATGGTTAGAAAGAAAAGGAATTTCACCGTCAATCCCAACTAAATTTGCAGCGGCTTTCATCTTCAGCGCCATTGCATTCTCGTTACTTGGCTTGTCAACTAGCTTTGTTGGTGACAATGGTAAGATCTCTGCAGACTGGATTCTATGGGTACACTTCTTCCAGTCTTTGGCTGAGTTGATTGTCGGCGCCTTGGGGGCTGGTTTTATCTTTGAAATGGTGCCGCGCTACCTCTCTGCGTTCTCTATCGGTCTGCGTTCTGTAGCATTATCACTAAGTGGTATTCTGGCTGCGGTTATTTCGACCAAGATCGCTTTGCCGAAAGATGTTGAGCTAACTCAGGATATTATCGAAAGTGTATATGCAAGTTACTTCTTCAACCTAGCCATACTGGCCGTAGTGATGGCGTTTGTCACGCTGGCACTATCAAAAGTGATTAACAAGCTGATCAGTAAAGGCGAAGAACTGGAGAAGGAAGAAGAGGCGAAGTCTCTGACTCCTCAGTATTAATTGATTGCCAAGCGTAAATTGATATAAAAAGAATGAAAGCGCTAGCCGTTGCTGGCGCTTTTTCCCTTGGCGTCTAATGTGGTTAGTGACGTTGCGCTACAGTAGGTTCAGCTGGTGTGATTTTGAGGCTTGTCTCTAGGCTAGTCATTTCAACCACATCCACTTCCAGTACATCTTCACCGAGTAGTTCATCAACAAGCTGTTGTGAGAATGGCCAGTAGTTTAGGGTGATATCGAGATTGAGCATAGCCCCGCTATCGGCAGGCACCACGAAGGTGTAGTCTACAATGGAGTAGCCCTTAGGCGGGATTCGCGTATCCGCCAATACTCGGTCCACCTCCCACACATTTAGATCAACCACCTCGCCTTTGGCATTCCCAAGCCAAACCTTAAAGTTGCGGGTATTGGGTTCGGTATGGCCATCAATAATCGCGCCTGAGCGATAGAGGCTAGGGTAGTTATCAGAGCTGACTTGGAAATCGACCCACACTTCACGCCCCTCTGGAAAACCGGTTGGCAGCTTATGCCCAGCGCCGACGTTGCTGACTTTGACTTTTATAGTGACAGTGTCACCAGCTTGAATGGTTTCAGGTATATCGACAAGCTCCATAATGGCTGCTGATCGTAGCATCGCTCTTGCTGCTTCGGCACGTTCGGGCGATTTGAAATAGTTGTGCAGGGTCGAATTACCGCCAGTGAATTCGTGAGAGTAAATATGCTTGCGCTCTTTACCCATAATCGCCGACTTGCCTGGGTTTTCATTGATGCCTGGCCCCGGAGTCATGTGACAATCCTGACAATGGATATCTTGCTCATTATAAATACTTTCTTGCCATTCGTCATAAGTGCGCTCAATGGCCGTACCGTTAGTCGGATGGGTTACGTTATGGCATGTCGAACAGAACTCGGAGCGAGTTTGTACATCGAGGTAGGCCGTGTTGTGATAAGGGGATTCGGCATCTGTCCTTGGTCCTAATTTTACGTGCGCTTCTCGGTTTGGAGTCAGTACATAAGCGCCATTATCGTGCCCGGTTATCCCCGAAATGTTATGGCAGACTTCGCAGTTCACCCCCGGCAGATGCTCATTTGTTTCTAGCATTTTGGCCGAGGCATTCATACTCGTCATTCCGATAGGGCTATGACAGGCTATGCAAAAGTTGTCGATTTCGCCATTAGTTGCGGCGCTGGCACGTTTGAACAGGGCCTTGTAGATAGGGTCGTCCCATGACTTGGCCATGACGGAGTTTTCCCACTGTTTATAAATCTCTTCGTGGCATGCTTTACATACGGTTGGGTCTTCAAACATGTCAGGTGTCAGCTCTCTTCCTGCGGTTTGTACCCGCGAAGGATAAAAGGGATACTCGTTATTGATTTGTTCTGCTGAGCTCGCTTTGTGTGGTTTGAGCCATTTGTTGTTACCGGACTCTTGGTTGGCGAATGTATAAGAAGTGAATAAAAACAGCATACAGCCCATTGCTATCCACTTAATCGCTGAAGTAGACGTTGATTGCCTCTTAACTCGCAGCGTTAAACTTTGTGTATGACTAGCAAGACATAACCCCAAGGGGTTATGTGGGATATAAGTTTCTGTTTTCATGATGACTTCCATTTTTATGCCTAGCAACTTAGTCACGGGAAGTGTAGGTGAGCTATTTTTGAGACAGTGTGTAGATTCTGTTAAATACACAGACTTAATATGGAGAAAGTCACTGAAAGATCCTCTGTATTCAAAACTTGAAGTCATCGAACGGGTTGCACTATGGTGGCGATTGGTGTGATATTAATTCTCTGAAAACGAAAGAGATTAAGGAGGATGCGTGAAACGATTGATGTTGGCCGTAATCGCAGGGGCGGCCTTACTGGCAGGGTGCGGCGAAGAATTGCAAATAACAGCACAGCCCTTAAAAAACGTTGATAATGTACGTTATCAAGATGGCAACCTTGATGTTTATTGCCTCACGGGGATTTGTCAGTTTGAGCTATCTGCCAACCAAGATGTAGATTTGAACGTTACCATGCATTACAGCGAATCTCGGTCTTTCGAAAAGATTGAGGGAGTTAGTGTGACAGGCCATGGTGGATCAAGCGTGCAGATGCAAGGTGGAAAAAGCTTTCAGTTATCCCTTGAAGCGAATACCCCACCAAGTACCATTCAGGTTGTCGATTACTACAGAAATTAATTCGTTATCGGCTGTGTGATTTTCGTTTATGGCGGTTGGAAGCATTTGGTGCTGGCTTAACTGGTACCGGCTTCTTGCCAGCAACAAGATGTCGGATAGCGAGAATGGGGTGATGGTAAAGCATTTTGGGGCCACTATAGCGCATGATAAGTCGAGAGTGCTCTTTGTAATCGGCTTTGTAGCAGTGAATTGGACATAGTTTGCAGGTCGGTTTTTCCTCGCCATATGGACAGCGATCGAGTTTGGTCAGCGCGTAGACCAAAAAGTCATCACACTCTTCACACAGTGTGTCAGTGCCATGGTGATCTCTGCAGTAAATCTTCACCATTGCCTCGATGGTTTTATACTCAGTTTCTAGGTTTCCCATTAAGACGTTTACGTCTATTTTTTGGTCACTCATGGTTATTTCTCTGGCTTTAAATCAAGGCGGTATCGATAAAGTTATATTTTAAATGTAACTTATTGGCAAGGTGAAAAATATGACATAAGTCGTCATTTTCCTTATAAACGCCCCGAATCATGTTACGAGAACGAAAAAATTACAGGTTTCTGCCAAGAATAGGCCCTCGGTGGGTTGATTTCAGCGAGTATGAGCAGTAGTATCCGCACCTCTTTTTTTGTGGTGGTGTATATGAGCAGATTTGAGTGCCTAGAAAGAATCGTCGAAGAATATCGTAAGAAAGTTCGAGACGCGGAGTTTAATAAACAGAATGACAGTGAAGTCGCTAAAGTGTTGGTTCTGCTTGTTGGAAACTCTATGTTCAACTTGGCAGATGAATTTGCAGATTGGGTAAATCGTGGTGGTGATCGTAGCTACGGCGGTAAGTTTTTTGTCTCTAAGCAACTTATGACGTTGCTTGAGCCTGTAACTTTCCGCGGTGTGACTGTTCGCCGTGACTCGATTAAGCTATTCCGAATTTCATAATTCGCTAGCATGTATCGTTTATTCAATGACTCTCATAAAAGAAAATTGAAGAACAGATTTTTAGCTAGATTTGCCTTTGAAATTTAGCTAACGAAAAAGGGTGCTTCGGCATCCTTTTTTGTATGTATCCACTGGTTGTTTTCTGTTCGTTGTGCTTGTTTCGCACACTCCCTTATGGCGCACTGAAACGCAACAGTAATACCATTACCTCAGTTTGCTACAGAAAGCCCTCCTAAACGCCTTACAGAGCCATATATAGATATTTGTTTGACGTGGCTTGATTCGCTATATCAAGCCAAGTTTGATATAAAGCCAATCAGTCAGTCAAAAGAAAGAGAAAACAATAAATGGATGCAGAATTTTGGCATAGCCGCTGGGCTGAAAATCGAATTGGTTTTCACCTAGATGATACCAACCCGGTACTTGAAAAATACTGGCCAGAAGTAAAACCAACCCGAGAAGATTCGGTGTTGGTCCCTATGTGTGGTAAATCAGTCGACCTGGCATGGTTGGCGGAAAAACACAATAAAGTGGTTGGTATTGAACTGAGTGAAATTGCGGTACGTGCATTCTTTGCCGAGCATCTTTACACCCCATTGGTTATTCCGGTGGGCAATGGCCAGTCAATTTACGAGTTTGATGAAATCACTATTCACTGTGGTGATTACTTCACCGCAAACGTAGACCCGGTCGATATTGTGTACGATCGTGCCGCGCTTATTGCGATGCCGCAGGAAATGCGTCAAAGCTATACTCAAAAGCTGCTTTCTATGGTGAAGTCGGGCGGCCGCATCCTATTAGTGACGCTTGATTACCCTCAGCATGAAATGGATGGCCCTCCATTTTCTGTTGTTAAGGACGAAATTGAAGCCCTGTTTGAAGGTTGCGAGATTCGCCACATAGCCCGTGATGATGCTGATGAGTCGCATCCTCGCCGCAAACGTGGCTTAACACGCTTTGCTGAAGAAGCTTGGTTGATTACCGTCGCGTAAAATACAGCCACTTAATGGCAGTTATGACAGACAAACAAAAAGGAGCCTAGTGGCTCCTTTTTTAGTTGTTTGTTTGGCTTTGTCTAAAAATCAGTACACAACTTTAATGTCGGATGCGGTAGCAAGAGCGTCTTCGATAGCACTCTCGATACAGTCACGGCGAGTGAGTGCGACACCTAAGCGGCGGCGACCATTGATCTCTGGCTTACCAAACAGGCGAACTTGCGTGTTCGGGCGAGCAATTGCTGCCGCGAGGTTATCGAAACGGATATTTTCAGACACACCTTCACCCAATACAACCGCAGAAGCCGATGGGCCATACTGGTGGATGGTGTGAATTGGAAGTCCTAGGAAGGCACGAACGTGCAGGGCAAATTCTGATAGTTCTTGGGAGATCAGCGTTACCATACCGGTATCGTGTGGGCGAGGGGACACTTCATTGAAGATCACAGTATCACCTTTCACGAACAGTTCAACACCGAAGATGCCATAACCGCCTAGTGCGTTTACGACTTTCCCTGCGGCGTGCTCAGCGGCTTTTAGCGCATCTTCTGACATTACCTGCGGCTGCCATGACTCACGGTAGTCACCGTCTTCCTGGCGATGGCCTACGGGGGCGCAGAAATGAGTTCCATCAACAGCTCGTACCGTCAGCAGGGTAATTTCATAATCAAAGTCGATGAAACCTTCAACAATCACTCGGCCAGCGCCAGTACGGCCGCCTTCCTGTGCATAGCTCCACGCATTTTCGATGTCTTCTTGTGACTTAATCACGCTCTGGCCTTTGCCAGAAGAGCTCATTACCGGTTTCACGACACATGGAATGCCTACGTGCTCAACTGCAGCTTGAAAATCATCGTAGTTATCGGCAAAGCGGTAAGGAGAGGTGGTAAGACCCAGTTCTTCTGCTGCTAGGCGACGGATGCCTTCGCGATTCATTGTTAGCTTGGTAGCATTAGCCGTTGGCACTACATTCAGGCCTTCGGCTTCTAGCTCAACCAGCGTATCGGTTGCAATCGCTTCGATTTCTGGCACAACATAATCAGGCTTTTCATCAGCAATGAGTTGCTTTAAGGCTTCACCATCAAGCATGTCAACAACATGGCTGCGATGGGCAACTTGCATCGCCGGTGCATCGGCATAACGGTCAACGGCAATGACTTCCAAGCCAAGGCGTTGGCATTCAATGGCGACTTCCTTGCCTAGCTCGCCAGAGCCAAGAAGAAGTACACGCGTTGCGTTTAAGCGGGTTGCAGATCCTAACATTAGAATTCCTTACTGGAGATGACGTGAAACTAGTGCGGATCATACAGGAATTTCATCCTCACGCAAACGATTGCGCTTGTGTTTAATTACTTTGTAAAGTTTGCGATTTAATTGGATAACTTGTTATTGAGCTTCGTGTTTACTGCTTCATCATGCTGGCTAATCTTTCATCGGTAAGGCGTGTTTTCGATGACAACAAAATCACCGCAATATTCTGTCATGATTGTCAAAGTTATGTCATTAGTTAGTCGTGAGGGTCGAATTTTGCCCGCTTTATCGTTAGATTAGCCGCAGTTTTGTTTAGCAACGACAATGATTACATCATGAAAAAATATCTGTTCGCTATAGGGCTGATGATGGCGGTTCCGTTTTCGGCTCAGGCATCTCAGGCTGTTGGTATCTTCTTTGGTAGCCCTATGTCGGGTATCCAGTATAAGCACAACGATTTGCGTTTCTCATTAGGTATCGACGATTTTGGCCTCGCGTTCGATAAAACCTTTAACCTAGGTTCGCTAACCCAAGACCCTGGCATGAATAACTTGTACACCTTTGTTGGCGCTCAGTACGTAGACAATAAGTACAATAAGCTTGGTGTACGTGGTGGTATTGGCTTCCAAGTTCCAGTGAACAGCTTTGAGTTCTACGGTGAAGTTGGCCCAACACTGTATGTGGTGGAAGATGTCGATCTTGATTTAGAAGGTCAGCTGGGTTTCCGTATTCGTTTCTAAGCGATTTATTGAAGACTCAATAAACAAGGAGCCACGTTATCTAACGGGCTCCTTGTTTTGTTTGTGGGGTCACTCTTCTTCAATTAGCTTTGTTTCTAAATAATATTGTCTTGCGCCATCATGAAGTGGGGCCGTGAGGCCGTCAGCGACCATTTCTTCTTTAATGAGGATGGCAAATGCAGGATGGAGTTTTTTGAAGTTATCGAAGTTGTCGAACACTGACTTCACCACTTCATAGATGATCTGCTTATCCACTGCGGCTGATGACACGAAGGTGGCACCGACCCCAAAGGTTTGCACGTCGTTATCATTACCCCGGTACATCGTCCCCGGTACTGTCGCTTTGCGGTAGAAGCTGTTCTCTTCAACAAGCTTGTCGACCACAGGCCCTGACACATTAACGATGACACTTTCACAGGCAGTTGTCGCCTCCTTGATAGCACCGCTTGGGTGGCCAACGGTGTAGACCATGGCATCGATTTTGTTATCACACAAAGCTCTGGATTGCTCCGATGCTTTGAGCTCCGACACTAAGGCAAAATCCTTCTCGGTCCAGTTATAGGCTTTCATCAATACTTCCATGGTTCCGCGTTGGCCAGAGCCCGGATTACCAATGTTGACCCGTTTGCCTTTAAGATCTTCAAAATTCTTGATACCTGAGTCAGCACGTGCCACCACAGTCAAAGGTTCTGGGTGAATAGAGAACACTGCGCGAAGTGATTTGAAAGGGCCTTTATCTTCAAACTTACCGGTACCGTTGTAAGCGTGATATTGCCAGTCCGATTGGGCGATCCCAAGCTCCAGATCGCCAGCACGGATGCTGTTGATGTTATAGATGGAGCCGCCGGTTGATTCAACCGAGCATCTTACCCCGTGCCTGTTCCTATCTTTATTTACAAGTCGGCAAATTGCACCACCGGTAGGGTAGTAAACACCGTTTACGCCACCGGTACCTACCGTAACGAAAGTCTGAGCTTGTGAAATCGAGGAGAGCGATAGCAGAGCGCCACCGATAAACGAGAGAGCTATAACGCGCCAAGACATTCCGTATACCTCACATGTTGTTGATCATACATGGCGACTCAACCTTTACGTTAACAATAGGTTGGGCAGTTTAGGATGAGTGTAGACGGTGGTGAAGCGCTATTTGTCGTGGGATTAAGACAACCCCCGAGCGTACCGGTATTTCATCTGTATTCTCGAGGGTTGGATTTAATATTATGCTGAATTGCTAGCTTCTTGCCATTGCGGCTTTTTTATTTTCCCACTGGGTGATAAACGCAACAGATGCAATGATAATTGCAGCGCCTAACCACAACCTTCCCGGTGGAACCCAGCCAAATACTACCCAACCGCCAAGCACATTCAGAGGCAGTTTGGCATGGTCAAAAGGTTGGACAAAAGAGGCATCAGCGACGGCATAGGCTTTGGCAATCGCCCATTGGGCCAACGCAGTTAATAACCCCGCACCACCCAGCAGAATCCAAGTTAAACCTGTTTGCGGCAGTGTAAACTCAGGGACGGCAAGGAACAGGTTATACGGAGTGATAAGTATCAGTAGGTATACCACAATGGTGGTTGGTGACTCACTGGATGACATTTTCTTCACCATGAGCGAGTAACAAGCCCAGAAGAATGCAGCTGCCACCGGGAGTAGCGTTGCCCAGCTAAAACCTTCTGCCCAAGGTTCTAGGATGATCATTGCACCGCAGAAACCAGCAATTGTCGCGACCCAACGTGCAGTGCCGACATTTTCTTTCAGAAATATACCCGCGCCAATCGTAGCGAACAGCGGTGAGGTCATAAGTAGCGCGATACCCTGCCAGATTGGCACCGGATAGGCCAGCGCCCAAAGCCACAGTTGAATACCGATTACCGCTAGCAATACGCGAAAACAGTGTTGGCCAAAATGTTGAGTGCGCAGTGCATTGCGAATACCCAAGGTTCTTAACCAAGGGAAAATAGCAATTAAGGCAATGAAGTACTGGAATAGGGCAACAGTGGTTGATGGAAGATGTAAAACCATACTGAGGTACTGTGCCAAGCTGTTGACTATAGCAAAAGCCAAGCCGGCAGTGACCATCCAGCTAGCCCCTTGAACCGGGTTGTGTTGATGAGACATGTAATTAATATTTATTGGGTTTATATCTGGAAAATCATACTCCTACACATGGTAAGAGAAAACCGCTTTCTGTTCGCTAAGCGACAACAGATACAAAAAAACCGCCAATTGGCGGTTTTTTATCTTCATTGTGCTTACGCAGCAACATAAGACAATGGAATATCAGGGTTTAGTGCTTCCAGTGTAGTCTGTGTATCAGAGAGGTGGCTGATTGTGCTGTCTGCTTTTTCAACCAATGCCGCTTCTTCAATGTCAGCAAGCGGGTAACCTGCCATGTTCATGTTAACCAATGCCACCTGTAACGGAGGAAGGCTAGGGTTGAAGGCAGCATTCTCGGCGTACATACCAATGAATGTTTTACCGTCTTTTGCTTTCAGTGCCACACCGCTGAAGTTTTTGGTGTAAGGCGCATGCGCACGGTTAGCTGCTTGGCAAGCTTGCTGAATGAGGGCTTCTGATGCTTCAGTTTCCATACCATTATCAACTTTAGTCAGTAGCGCATCAGTTACATTTAGGTCGGCTGGACCAAAAGATTCAGGTAAGTACTCTTGCAGTGACTTTGCAGCACGCTCTGGCAATTGAACAACCAATTCGTTCGCTGTTGTTAGCTCGTTCATGAACTGGCGACAGTGGCCACAAGGGCTGTAATTAATGGTAATATCAGAAATGCCGGTTTCGCCTTTCACCCAAGCATGGCTGATGGCGGATTGTTCTGCGTGAATCGTTTGAGAAAGGCAAGCACCGACAAATTCCATGTTGGCACCGAAATAAAGCGTGCCAGATTGACCACGGACGATTGCGCCAACATAGAAATTCGAGATAGGTGCAACAGAATAAGCAGCGGCAAGCGGAAGTAATGCAACACGCAATTCACTGTCAGTCATGTTGGTTTTCGACATTAACTGAGCAAACACCTCAGGGTTTAAGGTGGCATCGAAATTCTCAGCTTCTAGCACAGGTTTAATTGCAGAAGCCAGATCAGCGGGTAGAGCGCCTAAAGCATCCATTACTTTAGTGTGCATGAGTTTTCACTCCGTCTTGTGTATGGAGAAACATTGTAGGCTTGGTAACTATATAATTGAGTGATCTCGATCACACTTAACAATCAACCGTTGCATCATTTGCAGTAATGCGAGTCGGGTCACACAGGTTATAAATAAATTATAGAAGATAATCAATTATTTAGTTTTGTATTCGATTACTAGCACATCTTAGCGAAATACTGCCATGATGAGTGGAAACAATAGCGGGGCCAAAATCGATGTGATCACCCCACAAATTACCAAGGCCAAGGAGCTGAATGCGCCTTCCTGATAATTTTCTTCTGCCGCTTTTGCTGTGCCCAATGCGTGGGAGACCGTGCCCATGGTTAGCCCCTTGGCGATTGGCGCTTTGACACCGATCAGGCGGAATAAGGGATAACCCAATACCGCACCAAATAACCCAGCAATAATAACCATAATAGCGGCAACTGAAGGGAGTCCGCCAACTTGTTCTGCCACGGCCATCGCGATAGGGGTCGTCACTGACTTAGGGAGAATTGATGCCGTAAGTTGTGCATCAGCCCCTAGCATCAGTGCGATGCCCGCACCGGTGATCATCGATAACAAACTACCGATTAGACAGACAGAGAAAATCACCTTCCATTTTTTGCGGATCTGACTGAGTTGCTCATAAAGAGGAAAAGCCAATGCAACCACTGCGGGTTCAAGCAAAGCATTAAGCCATTTGTTCTGCTCGAAATAGGTTTCATAAGGAATTTCAAGCCATATTAACAACGGGATGATCACCAGCAAGCAAATGAGAAGCGGATTAACAATAGGATGCTGGATATGCTTGGAAATATAACGGGCCGTGTAGAACACAACCAAGGTAGTCAGCAGCCAGATCATTGTTTTTCCTTATAATGTGTTGCCAAACCTATGGTGACGAAGACCACCACACTACTACCAATAGTGCTCAATAGGATGATAAGGGCGTTATTGGTAAGAAGGTCGAGGTAGTTCATTAGCCCTATGCCAACAGGGACAAACAATAAAGCCATATGGCGAATAAGAAGGTGACAGCCTTGCATTGCCCAGTGGGCAGGAATAAGCCCCATAGAAAGAATGGTGAACAATATCAGCATGCCGATGATGCTACCGGGGATGGCTAAACCGGTAAGGTGTTGAATGCCTTTGCCTAACAATAGACAGACAAAAATAATAAAGAAAGATCGTAGATATGCCATGAGCTCATCAGAGGTGGTAGAAGAAACTCATTTATCATACAAAATAAATGTGATCTAAGCCACACTTAGTTGTCATGACTTTAATGCTTCAAAAAGAGTTAATTCTTCATAAATAATCGAGGAATGACGCGGTAATGATACCCGCTGCGATTAATGCCAGTATGGCGACAGATATTTTATGCACCGTACTGGTTTTGACTATCTCTTCGGTGGCAGAGCTAAATTCGTCCTCTTCATTGTCTGGGCTCGGAGGGGGAGCTTGGTCTTGATCTTCCGCTTTTTCTGGTTCGTGGGGCAGTCGACAGGTTTTCTCAGGCAATGGCACCCTAAAACCATAATGGGGGACCACTTCGATCGGGATAGCCATTTTTTCCTGCAGGATGAGCTTTGCCGCTAAAGGTTTGAGTACATTATTAAGATCGTAGTGTTGACCGGTGCCGTCTTCATAAGGATCAAGTTGGCTGAAGGTTTTATTGTGTAATTGCTCATGGCTGATCACTTCACCGGCACAATAGCAAAGTGCCTCGAGTAACCGAGACTCATGCAACGTGAGCGGTGTTTCTGTTTTGTCTCGCCAAACCAGCAAGTGTACGTCTGGCTCAAAGTCGACATCTGGGAACCGAAAACAGCGTGTTAAAGATTGTGTTGTCATATCAATCACTACAATTCGCCCTTCGAATCCATGAATGACAATTTAAAATCCTTCACTATTTAGTGTTGGTGCTCATGCCCAGTTGCGCAATCTCACAACAAAGAATCATAGATGATAAAAAGCCCCTTGTCTGGATGAGCGCAAGGGGCTGTAAATTTATGTTTCTATATCAGTAAGTTATCTGTTCAATAAAGCACCGATGAACTGTCGTAATTTATACAAGTGTTTGTACGTAATCGTAGACAGCTTTTAAGATCTTCATCTTCTTCTCGTTCGACTGGTGCTCCATGGCAACCGCTTCGAGGTTTTCCATGTAACTTGGCAGGTTTTCTTCAAAGAAGTCCTGACAGTGGTGCTTCCACTGTTGTTGCTCTTGGAAATCCAGCGTCATTGGGTAGTTACGGGCACGGTAGCGGAACAGCAGCGGCTTGATACGCTTATCACTAACATTCAATTCCAGCTTGCCGAGCTCGGCTTCTGGCGTTTTCTGGATGATATCAATGGTCGAGCGATCGGCGTTAGAGAAGAAGCCGTCATAAAGCATGGCATCGACATTGTCTTTTTTCTCAAACTCACGCTCTACGCTATAAATCGCCAGCAGTTTCTCACGGACTTCCGGATGCGCTTTCAACGTCGCTAGGTTTTTCAGACAAGCTTCACGGTCGATACCAATGCGAGCTGCATCTTCAGCGCGGAGGGTTTTCGCCGGAGCAAGTACCGGACACTTATTAAGATGAATAAGTTTAAGTGGTACTGGTTGTTCGTCAGGGCCAAGGTCTGCTCGTTTGGTGTACAGACGCTCACGCAACTCATCGGCAGAGAGCTCGAGTAGCGGGGTAGGATCCATTGCCAGATTCACCGTTATAACCGCGTTTTTGTTATCAGGGTGCCATGCCATCGGTACAATCCAGCTGGTATTGCCACACTCGACACCGAACATACCTGACACATGCATCAGCGGTGTCATTTCGACGATATCAATCAGCTCTTGAAGCTTACGCTTGTTACGTAGCTTAAAGAAGTAATCAAACAGCTTAGGCTGATTTTGCTTGATGATTTTTGCTAGTTCAATGGTCGCGTATACATCTGCCATCGCATCGTGCGCATTGGCGTGTTCGATACCGTTGGCAACAGATAGGTTTTCAAGCTTGAAGCTTGGTTGATCATCTTCGTTGGTTGGCCAGTTTAACCCTTCCGGGCGCAATGCATAACAGGTACGCATGATGTCCAGCAGATCCCAACGCGAGTTACCGTTCTGCCAGCTCCAAGCATATGGGTCATAGAAATTGCGATAAAGGGTATAGCGAGTAACTTCGTCATCAAAGCGTACATTGTTATAGCCAATCACACAGGTATTAGGCTTCGACAGCTCATTGTGAATTTGGGCAATAAACTCAGGCTCTGACAAGCCTTTCTCATGCGCTTCCTGTGGCGTAATCCCCGTGATAAGACAGGCTTCAGGCGAAGGCAGGTAGTCGACGGGTGGCTTACAGTAGATCACCAGCGGTTCACCGATGATGTTCATGTCCATGTCGGTGCGAACACCAGCAAACTGGCATGGGCGATCCATTGCCGGGTTGGCACCGAAGGTTTCATAATCCAGCCAAAACAGGGTTGGCTGATTTGTATCATTCATAGTAGTTTCCAGAAGCCATCGCATTGGTATTAAGTGTTTGTTCTTACAATGGCTTTTAAATGCTATACTGTACACTTATACAGTAGTTGATTCCGGCGCTTTTACGTTTGGGATTTGCATTTACGTCCAAATCCGTGTCCAAACATTTGCGCTGTGTGTCCAAAACTAGTTCTAAACCAAGCAACCAAATCATGGATTTTACAAGGATTTAGTATGACCATTTTAGACCGGCAACTGAAACTGATCTCAAAACAAGAATCTTACGATGGCCCATCAGAAATCAGTGATGGGGAAGGGCTGATAGCCCGCGTATCTCCCACCGCAAAAATTACCTTTCAGTATCGTTGTCGGTTCAATGGAAAAAGCCTCAGAATAAAGATAGGTAAGTATCCCGCAACTAGCCTCAAAGAGGCAAGGCGGAAACATAAAATCATGATGGAATTGAGAGAATCTGGTCGAAATCCCGAAATTGCCAACGGGGTTGGAGGTAGTGGTGAACAAGATTTCGTCACTTTAGATGACTGCATAAACTACTGGCTGAAACACTATGTCCCCACCTTGAAGAAGGGTACCCAAGAGCTATACCGATCCTTTGCAAGAAATTACTATCTTGGCACCTTCCCAGACAGAAACGTCGAAACCATACCTGCCAGAGAATGGATGCAATGGCTGGATGATATCGGCGCTGAAAAGCCCAAAACTGCCAACTCTCTTTTCACCACACTGCGCGCCTGCCTGAATTTCTGTAAAAGTAAATTCATCATTGATAGAACCGACCTCGACCGAATCAAAAAACAAAACGTCGGTATGCGGCCAGAGAACGGAAGCCGTGTGCCTACCTGGTCCGAACTAGGGCAAATCTGGCTCGCCATAGAGCGTAGTCGTGCCAGTACCGCCAATAAAACCCTTCATCAACTTACTATGCTATGGGGCAACCGCCTCTCAGAGCTCCGCCTAGCGCGTAGATCCCACTTCGACATGAAAGCCGGCATTTGGACTGTCCCCAAAGAGCTGAGCAAAACCAACAAGCCTATCCGCCGACCAATCCCCACCAAAGCACGAGCCATACTAGAACGCGTCATGGCAACCTACGATGACGTGCTATTCCCAGGGCAAGACCTCAACACCCCAATTACCATTTCAGCCGCAAACCGTTATATACGCCGCATACGCGCAAGTCTGCCGCTAGAAGAGTGGCGGACCCATGATTTCAGGCGTTCGTTGTCTACAGGTGCCTCAGAACTTGGTGTAATGCCACACGTAGTAGAGAAGATGTTAGGCCATGAGCTGGGTGGGGTACTGGCTGTATACAACAAGCATGATTGGTTAGATGAGCAGTTGGAGGGATATGAGCTGTATGCGAAGAAATTGTTTGATTACCTAGACAGTAATGACGGTTAATACTTTTCATAATGTCGTTCACGTGGTTTGATGGTTCTATTTCGATAAACGTGAGAGAAGCGAAGTTGATTCGTATATTCGCCGAAACAGGAAGATATACGAATCGATTTCGTAGAATAAAATGTTATACCTTGTCTAAAAATTACATATCGGTGGAGTAATAATTGATTAAAAGCTTATATAGATTCTTTCCTTACAATGCGCATGACTTAGATGCTCTAGCTAATAACTATTTGTGGTTTAGCTCATATTCTGACTTCAATGATCCTTTTGAAGACTTGTTTGTTCAAAATGCCTTGCAAGCAGATTTAGGAGAATATGATCAGTCAAAAGTAATTGCCATGTATAAAGCTTTACATAAGGGAGATATGCCGTCAGAACAGGTTAACCAAGCCCTAACTGAACTTATTGTAAAGAATGAATTGCGTGAACATTACGAACAGCACATGAAAAACGCTGTAGCAATGACCCAAAAGGAACTTAGTGCTCACATCAACGATACAAAAGCATGCTGTCTTGTCTCAGATAACATCGATGAAAATGAACTTGCTCTAGAGAACAAACTAATGTGGTCACATTATGGGAACGGGATGCGAGGCTTCTGTGTTGAGTACGATTATTCTGAATTAGTGCATAGCTTATCGGTTGCATCAGAACAGAACGTCGGCTTGTGCCCTATGGAATACCAAGTGCTACAGAAAAACAGTTTTATAGACTTGTTCATTGGAACAGCAGAACGCGATGGAAGCTCTAAGAATCTAGGGGCACTGGTAGCTACCAAATCTTTAGAGTGGGCATATGAGAATGAGTTTAGGCTTATCCTAAAAAGCACAGGTAATGTAAATTATTTTAATCCAGCAGCAATTAAGTCGATTACTTATGGAGAAAAAATGCCAGAAAGTAAGCTTGTTACTTTGTTGTCTGTTCTAAAGGGGAATGTTGGGATTGAGTGTGACGTGTATAAAGCGTATATCGATGTCGAGTCATTTCAAATAAAAAGGAAGCACCATTCAAGAACGGTATAACAAAGCATTTAATAGTGATTCGCAACGCTTGGCAGTTTCGCTTCGCTCAAGTATAGCCAAGCGCCGCTCACACCTTAATGCGGCGTTATGAAACACATTGAAATTCGGAGTATAAAGGTAAGTTAATGAATCACGAGAATTATGTAGTTGCGACTAATCTGCGTAATAGTTTGGCGGAGATACTGGTCTACTTACAAAATGAAGAGTTGAATTTTCATAATGATGAAATTCGTTTGAGAATAAAACTAGCCTTTGTTGATATGTTCAATGTTAAGGACGCAATGCAAAAGCACCAGTGGAGTGTCTATAACCGGGATGACGCTATTGGTACCGAACTATTTAAACAGTTCAATTCCAACTTCAGAAAGGATATTGAGGGCATTAGAAATAGCTTTTCTGGACATTTTGATCCTGACTTTCTTCACGAGGTAGCAGCAGAAAATCCAGTGTATTTTCAAGAGGGGGTTGACCCACGAAGTCAGCAAGTAGGCGTATTTATTTTAATGCTTACTAAATGTATTAATAAGCGTAAAGGAAAGTTGAATGACTTGTTTGGTGGCAAGTGCGTTTTGATGATGCTTAAGGAAGGGCAGGAGAGACTTAGAGACTACATCATCGTGATGGTGCAAGAATCTATAAAAGTATGTGACCACGTTATTGAGCAAAGCTCACCTCATGTTAACTTACCAACACTAGAAAAAATCTGGGTAAACCTGTTGAATGACATGACCGGAAGAGCAGCGGAAAGTGTTTCATAACAAACGCTTCAAGACGGGCTCGTAAACGTGTGCCATTTTGCTTCGCTACAATTATGGAACACGCTCACTCGCCACTTAAGCGGGCGTTAAAACTCTACACGTCGATATTAGTTTCGTTGCGTATGACTAAGAGGGGATGTAAACTTATTGACGCTGGTAATAGGAGGATTTATGAATAGAAGGAGCAAAACAAGGTTAGTTTCATCGATCGCTATTTTCATAAGTGGATATACACCTTTATTTTTGATAATGATCATCAAGGATATTAAAAGTTTTTTTTGGTATGAAAAAATACTTGACACACCTATTTTATTCGTTAGCAAAATAAAATTCCCATACTGGATAAATTTTAGCAATAAAGATGTTGTGTTTACTTTAATTGGGTTGTCAGTGGTAAGTCTTATCTTACTCAGATATGTGTTAAAAAATATCACAAAAGATCCTTTTGATATCACTATCAATTCAGCGAAATGTCGCTCAAGCGAAGTGGTTAATTATACTATTCCATACATGATATCTTTCGTTGCTTTCGATTTAAGTAAATGGCAAGACATATTTTCTCTTGTTTTGTTTCTTAGTGTTCTTTGTTTGTTATCAATTAGAAGTCAAAGTGTTTTCATTAACCCGATATTGGCTGCAATGGGGTATGGATTATATGATTGTAGTTATAAAGAAGGTGACGAAAATAAAGAGTGCGTAATGCTATCAACAAAAGATCTTTTAGCTAATACTGAAGAGAAATTTGTTAAATTAAATAATTATATGGGAATAATCTCAAAGTAAGGACTGTTGGATGCAAGACAAATTACAAACCCTTGAAAATATAAAGCAGCTAGATTTTGATGCGATTGCAAGCCGATTATGGGTAATAAAGAAAAGTAGTAGATCTGGTGTCAATAGTTATAAAGCACTGTCTGCATCAATTGATGGATTGAATGATGACTTGGTTGGAGCGTTAAAGAAGTTCTTTTGTGGAATTCAAGACTCTGTGGAACCAATTCGAAATTTAGCTGCATACTCTGCGCTTACAGTTGATACAGATGAAGATCGAGCGTTAGTTCATACTATTGATGCTACAGATTTCTCAGCGATAATAACAAAGGTTCGTCAAGGTGCTGATAATGAACCTGTTGAAAACATCCAAGAGTTCAGTAATGCGTGGGCACTAGTTGTTGAGTTTACGCAAGAAAATAATAAGCTTTTTGCCTTTTCTAAAGTAAAAGGTGGCTGGAATTTAAAACGAACATCATCAGCTCATAATTGGATTTTTAGTGATGGTGATTTTAAAAAAATAGAAGTTGAAAAGGTCTTTACATTTAGAGACTATTTTGACTTTGTTGCCTATGGTGATGATGTCTTTATTCGAGATAAAGCAAACTATGAATTAGGTCTTAACATCCGTGAAGGATTGGAGGCGAAAAGAGATGTCCTCGTTGACGCTTTAGCTGAGCAAGGAATCATTACATCTGTTGACGACTTAAAAGTTGCTATTGGCACCAATAAAATTTTACTTAGACGACTCGTTGCAGTGGAAGAAACTAGATATTATGAAGATCAACAATTTATCGAAGAAATGAAAGAAATCGTTGGTCAGCATGGTTGGGATTTAACAGTTGATGGTGACGGTAAATTTATAATAGATGAAAACAATATTGACTTATTTTTAAAGTTAATTAATGATAAAAGGTTTATCTCTCTAATTAAAAAGCAAATGGTTGACGCTGATACTGTTGAAGTCGTCCCCCAAGAAGCTGAGGAATAACGAGCTTTATCAAAGCCATCAAGGAGATGCGTTACACTCGGCGGTTTTGGTATGGAGTTCGGTGCGCTTTGTGAGTTCATCATGGCGTACCTTATTGCAGACGTTATGTGCAAGTTGTATAAATTGGAGAGTTTATGAAAATCGATATTGAATATATAAAGAATTTTCTAGAATTGGTTTTAGAAAATAATCATCCTGATTTCAAACTTAATCAAGATAGCTTTAAAGGCTTTATATCTACAGATGATGAGTTACATAAACTCGTTTTTCATTTGGAAATTCTTGAAGATCAAGGTTTATTGAAAAACTCGAGTAATAATCTACAAGGTATCGGATTTTCGCGTTCTGGGTGTGGATCATTTTCGGTTAGCATAATCCCTTTGAGGTTAACTGCTCAAGGTCATCAATTTGCCTCTGATCTAGTGAAGCCTGGCGTAATAGAAACATTAAAAACTTCTTTTAAAGATGCGGGGCCTTCAGAGACAGTGAAAGCTGTTTTTAGCTTAGGCAAAAAGGCATTAGAAAAGAAATTAGCAGAATTAATTGAATAAATACACATAGCAAGGCGTTATATAAAAAGAGGCTCCTGAGAGACTATGAGAAAATATGATCGAGATAGTGCGTTTGGATTTGAGGTAAAAGATCCTGACAATCCTGATATTCAAGATGCGATTATTGAGACACTAGTTATTGGGGAGTCTTTGTATCTGCTAAAGGCTAATAGCATTTTTAGAATGCTAACTGCAGACTCAATCGATCCTCATCGAACTGAATTAGAAACGAAACACTCTTACGAGAAAATCTTCGATTTTGGCTGTGCTTCTGAATACGTAGCCCGTGTATTGATGCAAGCGGCAAAACTTGCACCATACATCTCTAATGCAGATATGGACAAAGATCAGGTTTTATCTCACATTTGGGGTATGAATCGACTACTTTTGAACTGTCGAAAAGTAGTCGTAGAGCTTGAAGACCTCTATCAAGACTTAATTCCTAAATGTAATAAGATTATTTTGGTGAACCAAAACAATGACTTTATGCCAGCCTTACCAAAGATACCGGAATTGGAGTCTAGAGTACGAGTTTTTCTTACTAATGCTAAGTTAGTGCTAATAGATACTTTTAAGTTTTTATCTTTGTTTTATTCAATTCCTATAACTGATAGAAACGAATCACATTTTAACAAGCACCTCGAATTTTTGAGTGACCGACTAGGTACAAATAACGAAATAGTTAAATTACTTTCTCAAGATATGGATTGGATTCGTTTGCTCTCAGAGTGTCGTAATGCGATTGAACACTCAGGAACAGGGCAAAGCATAGAAATAGAAAACTTTGGTATTAAACCTGGGAATCGGTTTTGTTCTCCTGCTTGGACTTATGATCTAACCAAAAAGCTAGAGATAAAGAATGGTCCACATGATTTATTAAATGATTTGGATGTTCTGTGTTCTAATATGATGCATTTGATTGAAGATATTTTGGTTTTGGTAACCGTAGAGAACCTTGAAAGTCATCCTATCCTTGAGTTATACAAGCTAAATGAAACAAGTATTAAGCCAGAGTGTCCACTTCGGTATGATGTAACTATAAAATCCAAGTTAGTGAACCAGTAGAGTTTTCATATAACAGGCTCGAAGCCGCTTAAGCAATAAGAAATGCACTAGTATCATGGCTCTAGTGCATTTCATTACACTTATTAGTTCATCAATGTTGAAGAATGAGTTAAGCGACTTTCCATACTTATACTAATTGATGCTTTGCTAATGTTTGGATTTCCTAAGCTCATTTCTGTCCAAACTCTCTTATTACGATCTCTAAATCAAAAGCGGCCTTCCAGCCGCTTCAAACATCACCTCCCACAGCCCCCAATATTCTCCTTCCATTCTTCAACCGCTGACCGCAACCATCGTAATGGCATTAACGTAACTGGATCTGGGAATCCACGGTTTTGTCGCCATTTGTAGATGGTGGCTTTGCTGCTTATGTGGAACATGGCCAATACTTCCTTGTGGCTGATCAGTTGTGGTGATGACTGCTCATCTAAGGTTGTTATTGTTTTTGATTTTTCGGGTGATTGCTCATCGTTTTTATCAGATTTTAATGGTGACGCTGTCACTTTAATGTCTGATTTAACTCGATATGTGACATCAACAGTGGGGTAGTTAGTGAAATTGTGCATTTTTAGGCTCCTTATCTGCCTCGAACCAGGTGATCCCGCCGTCAGTTTCTAGTTCTCCGGTTGCGCCGCAGTCTAAACAGGTTAATTTGTCACCATCGTAGATCCATTCATCGTTACCTTGTTCGGTGGTAACTTCAATTTTGTTGCTGTCGCACTTGGCGCAGTTAAGCCATGAAAGTCGCATCGTTTTACTCATCTTTTATTCCTCTTGCTGGTGGCCAATAGGTAACCGATGTAAAACACAACACATCCGGTGGAGTAGATGAGTGGGGCTAAATATTCCATCATGAAACCTCCGTTGATTTTGCTAGTAGCAGCGGTTCGAAAAGTCGGACTCTGTTGGTGGTGTGCCAACAACGGGCATCACCTTTGAACAGTCCACCTTGTTTTAACTTGGCGCAGCCTTCGGGTAATGACTCGCCACAATATTTACAGGTGCCGAGCTTTTCTTTGATCACCGGAATCTCGGCGTGAATGCGGTGAATCAATAACTGCAATGCTTCAGCTTGTTTGCATGGTGTACCTGGTTGCGAGAAGAAGCGGCAAATCTCGTTGAGCTGTTCCACTTCCTTTTGTTCCAAGGGCAGGGGAAAGTTAGTCACCCCATTACTCTTTTGGTTGTCGCGAAAACGTTGGGCGCGCCGGCGTCCTTGTTCGCGAAGGCGATCTTCTTTATTCATGCTGCCGCCTTTTTCTTTTTACTACTGCGAGTGGCGGTTTTCTTACTCGGCTTAATAAGATGACGCGCCTTAGTTAAACAGCTGTCGAAGACTTTGCCTTTACTGAAAGTGGCGGTAGTACGGTAGAAGCGTAATGCTTCATTAATTCCGCGATCAATTTCTGATGGGGGATAACCCTCAGCTTCAAGTTGTTTATCTATATGCTTAACAATAAATGCCTCAATACTGTTCTTCACTGGTTCTCTCATTGCACGATTTCCTTATGTGAATATTGATAATCAGATTGTGGTCTTGCAGGGTGGTCAGCCCTGCGTTATTCTAAAGTTGAGCCTCGATGAGGACTCATTGCACGAGATACCCCGATTCGGATTGGTCCCTGAGTCGGGGTTTTCTTTTAGTAATCAAAAACATCAATGCTCTCGCCGTAGATATTTTGCAGGCCAGAGATTTTGGTTTGTCGGCAGTAGAGTTTGTAGAAGTAACCCGCTAAACCCATTGCGTGAGTGGCGCCGGTAATACTTCCGCTGATTCGTTTATCATCTTCGTTGATATAACCGATGTGGTATTGGCAGTCTTTTTCGCCATGGTTGTAGAAGGTGACTTTTATTGATTGCCAATCATATTCGGGGTGCTTGATAGTCATATAAATAGCGGTGTCATTTTCATCCCACTCAATATTTATTTCACCACCATTCTCTTGGGCCGACTCTCCCCAACAGCTTCTAATTTCATCCAGTATTTTGTGTGCATCCAGTTCTTCAGGTACCGGGCTAAGCTCAGCTTTGAGTAATTCATCCAGCAGGGTAGCGGCATGTTTATCTAATGCCTGGCCGTATTTTTCCTGCACTAGTTGGGCTACGAAGTGGTTGTACTCAGGAAATGAAACGTGGTCGAGTGATGTACCGATAGACGTTTCAATTGTCTCGGTAAGCGATTTACCAAAGTCGCTATACCTGCGAAGGGTTGCATTGACGGTATCTTGCATCAGCTTTTCTAGCTGATCTTCGATCATTTTCTCGATGGATCCGTCATCGATCATGCGGGCAAGCTTGGTTGTGACGATTTGATTGAGTTCTTTCATGGTCATTCCTTATGTACCTAAAAGGTAAATCAAGTGATTTACCTGAAAGATACATCATGAATATGTACCTGTAAAGTACATATTTCAACCATGAAGTTTTTGTGAATATTGTCAATAATTCAGGATTTAGAATGAATGGGAATATTCTTGGGAGCTGAAAACAAAAAGCAGACACATATTAATGTCTGCTTTTCTTTAGAAAATTGACTGTAGCTGAAGGGTTAAGAAGGGACAAAACCACCAAAAACCACAACACCAATGATGGTGCAATTGCCATTAATTTTAATGTATTGCTCTGGCCAGTTTTTGTTAAGTGGCTTTAAAAAACGTTGGTTGTCTTCAACAACGAGTTGTTTAAAAGTAGCTTCATTACTGTCATCAAGACGCGCAATGACATGGCTTTTATTCTGAGGTTCTACTGAAGGATCAACCCAAATTAAATAGCCATCCTGATAAGTAGGTAGCATGCTGTCGCCGCTGACCTTAAGAACGAAGGTTTGGTTACTACAAGTCACTGGGCAAGGGTACTTGGGCGCATCAGAGATGCTTTTCTCGGTAATTTCCGACCAAGAACCAGCTTGAACCTTATTCAGCAAAGGGTAGGTAGAAACTTTGTTTCTCTCGGATCGTCCAAATGTTTGAAGATATGAACTGTCGTCTGGCACCTTTGATAGCGTGATTTTATCTACGCTAAGATCAATTCCATCATCAAAGCTATTATCCATTAATTCAGTATGAACAGTGTCTAACCAGCCTTCAGGCAATTGAAGTGCTTGCTCAATATGACGAGCCATTCTTGAGCCAATAGACTTCGTTGGGTTTTTACCTACAAGCCGACTTACTTGCGTTGCTGACCTATCAATAGCGTTAGCAAATTCTGCAAGCGTATCAAATTTATCTGTAAGCAATCTTGCGTTGTATAAACGCAAATCTTCGATCTTCTTCATAGAAACAGCATATAACTAGGTACTGTTTTGGTACACGCCCTTGACGGTACATATAAAGTATTGTTACATGTACCAAGGAGGTACATTGTGTATTCGATCTATTGGCAATCTATGACAGCAAAAGATAAACGAGCCTTGGCCAAATCGGTAGGCACAACAACAAGCTATTTGCGCCACATCATGCACGGGAGGAAGAAAGCAGGTTTTAACCTAGCTACTCAATTACATATCGCTACTAAGGGTGCATTAGATAAGAGCGTTTTGCGACCCGATATATACCCATCAGATACGTGACTTTTTCATCATATCAAGATCTGAAGGGAAGAGGTGATTACAAACAATCAACCAACGTAAGGAAACAACAATGGTAAGTCTAAAAAGCGTTATGCGTAACGCGATAGAAAGTTGGCGGTGTGAAGTCACCAAGGAGTTCATCGCCAATAAAGTCGCTCGCAATTATTACAAGCTGAATCTGCATCATGAACCGGATGCCCCCAGAAAGCGGATCCTGAAAGTTCCAGGTGCCGATGACGCCAACAACTCGCAGAACTTCTGGCGTTACAACGAACGGGTTTCTGCCGAGGCCAAAGCTAACATCATGGATCTGCTTCCGGCCATCTTGCTCGCCATGCCTAAGCAACGGGCTTGCGATGCGCTCAATACCTTCCTTAATCCACTGGGCTTTTCGGTGGCATCAATAGGGGAGAGTGACTGCACGTCTGGCCGCGATCGCTTGCTGGCTCATTTCAACAAAGAATCATCAGAAGCACTGACCACGCTACTGATGCTGCCCGAGAATGCCTCACTGGACCAACTCCGCACTGCTTACAAAGAAGTGCAGGAGAGTGAGGGTTCTCATAAACCGCTACTGGGATACCTAGAGAACTTGATGGCTAACAAAGCCGCGTAAGGATTTCGTGCAATGAGTCTTTATCTAATTCTTAATCAGGGCCATTCGGTATGGATGGCCAGTAACGGCAGGCGCAAGTTTGAAGTCTCACCTGTTGAAGCCCATTGGATTTTCCAACAGATGAGAGCAGGTCTGGCGTTATGAGTATCAAAGTAATGACGGCGGTATGGGACGCCGATAACCTCAAAGGCAACGCGAAGCTCATCATGCTTTGCCTTGCTGATTTTGCCAACGACGAAGGCTATTGCTGGCCGAGTTTAGAGCGGTTGGCGAAGAAGTGTGGGGTATCCCGCTCTACGGTAAAAGCGCAGATCAAAAGTCTGTGCGAGATGCGGATTATCACCAAAGAGTGTCGGGTGAAACCCGCTAAAGAAGGGGCTAAAAACAACGACACCAACATGTATTGGATTGATGTCCGTCAGCTGCAAAACAGCGATTCTACCCCAGTCGAAAATCAACCTAGGTCGAAATCTGACCTAGGGCAGATTTCGGCAAAGGGTGGGCCGGAGGCTGACCCCAAACCATCATTAGATCCATCAGATCTTAAAGATCCCCCTATAGTCCCCCAAGCAAGCGATCTTGAAAAACCAACAGGCAAAATACGCAAGCCATCTAAAACCTTGCTGCCTGCTCATTTCCACGTATCGGATGAGATGGCGCAGTGGTATGCCCAGCAGAACTTCTCGCTGGATGTACACGACGCCACCAACCAATGGGCCGACGCCATGATTGCCAGAGGTTCGAAGTACACCGACTGGATTGCCGCCTGGCGCAACGGCATGCGCAATGCCAACAAGTGGGCAAGTGAGCGCCAGAGCAAGCAGGACTCAAACGTTCTGCGCATGGGGGCTAGTAATGGCAACTACGGACCACCGGAGGGTTATTGATGAACATCATGAATCGATTGGCCAAAGCGATGCCAAAACACGTCCAGCCATACACCGCCGAGCAGATGGCCGAAATCCACGAGCGTGAAGCGGAAGCCTACCGCCAGAAGGTGAATCAAGAAAACCGTCAGGTATTGGCTGCTAAAGCGATTGGCCGCTCTGGCATCAAGAAGCGCCATCAGGGTTGTAAGTTTGAAAACTACTTCACCCATTGCTCAGGCCAACGTACGGCGTTTGCCGAAGCGCGTGGCTTGTTGGATGACTACATCAATCATCGTCCGGGTGGTTTTATCTTCGCGGGAACGTCGGGTACGGGTAAGAATCACTTGGCCTGTGCTATCGCCAATGGGCTGTTGCAGCTGCGCCGTTCTGTAGTGGTGATCACCGTGGCGGAGTTGATGTTGAAGATCCGCGACTCTTACCGCAAGGAATCTGAAATCAGCGAGACAGAAATCATCCGCTACCTGAGCGGGGTTGATTTGCTGGTACTCGATGAGCTGGGCATTCAGCACAACAGCAACAACGAACGGGTGATGCTTAACCGCATTATCGATGAGCGATACACGCAGGAACGACCAACCGGCATCATCACCAACTTGCAGAGTGATGAGCTAGTGAAAACCCTCGGGCGCGCTGCGGTCGATCGCATTATGGAAGACGGCAAGTGGGTGACGTTCAACTGGAGCAGTTACCGGATCAAGAAAGGGAGCAACGCAGCATGAAATATCAAACACTCGAACAGATTCAATCTGAACTGAAATCAAAGGCGTTTTGTTCTGCTGTACGCCACCTAATGCATCACCGTAAGTTGAAGCAGGATCAGGCCTTAAAGCTGATAGCCGATCACTGCTGGGTATCCGTCACCACAGTGAAGAAATGGCAAACCAGCGGCATACCCGGGAACCAAGTTGATGCGATGTTAGAACTGCTCAACACCCGATCACCGTGGGCACGACATCAGCTCGCACCGCGTAAGCGCGAAGCCGAAATCTGGATGCGGGTGAATACGTATGGAATTGCGAGGGCGGCGTGATGGCGATTTTGATTAAGAGCACGACTGCCCAAAGTGATAAGAATCGGTGGGGTACACAGTGGCCATGTTATTGGGATGCCCAAGCTTTGTATGGTCGTGCGTTTGCGTTGGATGTGGCCGCCGAACCGGAGACAACAAAGTGTGCCGAGTTCTATGTTTCACCGGAATGGTTTGAGCGTAGCCGCGGGCAAGGTGCTTTCAGGTTGAACCCGAACGCTACGGTTCGTGGCTTTGATGCTTTGCAATGCGACTGGGCATCGCATTGGTGGTGTAACCCGCCGTTTGATAAGAAACCTGAGTTTCTTAGTAAGGCGTTGGAGCAAGCCAAGAAAGGCCATTCGGGCATGATGCTGTTGCCGTATGAGCCGTTAACCGGTTGGTGGCTGGAGTATGTCGAGGGCAAAGCCGCCGCCATTTATGAGCCTGATGGCCGTTACAACTTTGTTGAACCTGATGGCGTCACCAAGAAGACAGGCGTTAACTTCGGGAGTGTGTTTGTGCTGTTTACACCGGGGTATTTTCCTGTCACGCAGCGGATCCGTTTTAAACGTGGTATTGCGGACGAGCTAACAATCAACTTTCGTGAAAAAGTGGAGAGTGCCGCATGAACACAAAACTAACTTTTGATCAGCAAGTGGAAGACTTGAAAGCACAGAAGCGACTCACCCTAAGTGCCGATACCCAATTTAATCGAGTCGTGTCTTCTGCGCTGGGCTTGGAATGGTCAACGCTGAGGGATTTAGAGCAGCGGATCCAAACTAAGTTTGATGCCTTTGATACCCAACCAGCGATCAGCGCCCGATTGCGAGAGGTGAAGCCAAGCAACACTGGCTTGGTTAAGCAGCGGATGTGCAAGCACGTTAATGGCAAATTGGTTTACTACTACCGCTTGGTTCCGGCCAGCATGGTAACAACGCTCGAAGAGGCGGCATAACATTATGAAAATTGAAAAGTTGCTAGGTAAATTCGGGATGAAGGGGATCAGCTATGGTCCCCGAACAGGCGGTAAAGCCTTACTGAGCCTTGATGAGCAGTTGGCGATAGTGGGCATTACTTGGAAGGAGTCACCCATCGGTTTCCACGTTTTGTTTGTAGAGCTGCTATCAGACAGGGATTCAGCCAGAGAGCTATATCAGCAAACCTGGTTAGAAGCTGCCAAAGCGATGCAAACATGGCGTGGTGTTTACCCCAAACAAGCCATCGAGGCCTTGTGCCTAACCGCAATAGCCGAAGCTACTCAACAGCTCGGCCAGCTATGCCCCGAGTGCAATGGTGCGGGTAGGGTAGTATCGAAGTGTAAACACAGCCGTAAGTGCCCATGCTGTACCGATGGGCGAATCAAGTGGACCAATGAAACCCGTTTTGCCTACTTTGCTAAAACGCTGCCTGTTACGTATTGCCGGTTCAACCGGTATAAATCAGTTCTAGATAGGTTGGTTGATTGGCTTATATGTAATCGCACTGTAGCTGTTTTGGCACTTCAGAAAAGAGTAGGAGAGGAAGAAAAGGAAGGTATAAAAGAAGTCGCTTAGTTACGACACAGCCCCAAGTTGAGGTGGGGCTGCTGTCTTTACGACGCACTAAAAGCTAGTTCATATACTTTGAGTACTTTTCATCTAGCTCAGCTTTGGTTTTCTTATTATTTGACACTGCTTTGTAATCACTCGAGTCTTGCTTATAGTAAGACCTTAAGTTGTTTGAATATGTTTCCTGCTTCATTTCTTTCGCAGTAGCACGTTTTGAGTCTTCACACACCATATCGTTATAACTGTATGAATATCCATAAGATACGTTTTTTTTATCTGTCATTTGTACCTCCGAATATAATTTGGGCTGGATTTTCTTGTCCAGAACCACCTACATAGACTGGGCTACTCGCTTCCGTTTTCACTTTACCAGTTGTTGTCCAATTTGTACATTCCCTAACTCTATAATAGGTTAGAGTTGGATCATTTGCGTAAACATCAAATACAAGACTTAGTGGCACATACCGATCAGTCTTAAGGAATCTACTGAGAGCGCGTTCTGTTGAAATTGTTCTATCAACACTTACTAAAACCAAGTGCACTTCACTGTAGCTTCCAGCTTCGTTTGACAATAGCGCGTTTCTGAGCCCAAGAACTGATTTTTCGTCATGGCCAATTTTTGGAATGACTATATTACACTTGTCTTTTGTGAAAAACTCGTAAAGAGAAGGCTCATCAGAGTCACCTGATTCAGCACCAAATGTAATCAAGGTTGATTCATCATGTACAATACTTGCCCCTTGAGGTAGTGAATACTCTGGAAATTTTCTTTTGGCGTAATCAGAATCAATTATGGCTGCACTATAATAGTCTGCTATTTGACTTGCAATAGTTGATTTACCTGATGCCGGTAAACCTATAATAATGAATGCTTTACCTTCTTTCTTAATTTCAGTTTTTGGTAGTGCCCCTCCTTTACCCAGCTTGATGTCATCGTCATCGTCAAGCCTCTCTAGAAAAGCTAACTCTTTGAAGATATCTTCCCTGAGTTTTTTTCTACTTTCATCGGTGGCGAAAAAAGGGTGTCTATTATTGCGAACAGTCATGGTTGGTTCAGCAGTAGTACTTTGCAGTAACTTTTCTGCTGTGACGATTCTTTGGACATTGTCTCCCACCTGCAGTGAGTTTTTTTGACCAAGGACTCGAGTAAGGAAGTCAAATGCCAATTGATTATTGTACAAAGGTCGAGAGTAGTTTTTCAATTAACCTCCTGTTAACAAGGCTATGTTGTATGTGTGATTAAAATAGATAAATTTGTCATGAAGACTATACTATCTATTTCACTGAAACAATAAAATGCTTAGAATAACAGGAGATTACAAGAGATAAATTGTTGCAAGGAGCTTTACTTGATTCCTCACTTTAATTCGTCAGGTGTTTTGCCGCCATACTTAGCGGATGATCCAACTGAACGTGGTAGTATGTCTCCTTATAGAGTCGGGTTAGATGAGTTTGTAGCCCATTTTGCAACTAGTCCTGAACGAAAGTTACTTTTGCGTGGCTTTATCAACTATAGGCTGAAAATGAAAGGGTTAGGATTTTCAACAGGTTTTCAATGGATTGATGGTAGCTTTGTTGAAGATGTAGAAACAACAAGAAAACGCCCTCCTGCTGATATTGACTTTGTAACTTTTTCTGAATTACCTGCGTCTGTTCAGTCAGAAGACGACTGGAATCAGCTCTTTGATGACAATCAAGACTTGTTTGATACAGATGTATCAAAAACGGAGTTTATGTGTGACGCATATTATGTGAACATTAGGACTAATCCACTTTACCTAATCGAACAAACGCGATACTGGTTCGGTCTATTCTCCCATCAACGTTCAACATCCTTATGGAAGGGTATTCTCGAGATAGACTTAAGCGAAGATGAGTCTAGTGTTCTCAGTCTTATTACTGATGGAGGTGATGAATAATGCCTCGTAAATTAGAATTGGATAGTTTGAAAGTTGATATTACTTCAGTGGAAAAGCTGTTAAATGACGCAGTGAAGTATGGCGACTTTGTAGCGAAAAAGTTGTATCTAAAAAAGCTGGAAAAGCTACAGCAAGAACTTACTAGCTTAGAAACTCAGTATGTAACAAACGCAAGTGTTGCTTTGTTCTTTGATGGCGAGGCCGTTTATGGTTCCAAGGGTATTCTAGCTAGTTTTGCTGGCCATTCACTCGATAACTTTCAAGAACTTGTTAACAAAGTTTTTGCTTACAGAGAAAATGGTGGATTGGGTACAAGGGGAGCTATTGCTAATAAAGCATCTTCTAATTTAATGATTACCGGTGTGGCAAAAGGTTCGTTTGGTTTTATTTTAGATGAGCTGTCTGAGCAGCTAGAAATGACAGAAACGTCTTTAAAAGTAACGCTGGATGAAGTAATTGAATTGATATTAAATACTACATTAGAAGATGAGAGTATTTTTGCAAGCAGTGTTGAGAATATAGACCAAAGAATTTTACAATCACTTAAAAACTTTTTTATTACCTTAGATAAGGGTAAATCTTGCTTGAGAGTTGTGGGAGATAAGAGCGAATATCGTTTGGATAGTAAGTCTATTTCCTTAGCTAGAAGGAGGACAGAAGCTACTTCTATAGATGAAGAAGAAGAAACGAGGGATATTGTTCTTATAGGTCAACTACCAGAGAGCTGTAAGTTTGAAGCATTAGATGGCGGGGCTCTTATTTCAGGAACTACATCAAAAGCAGTAGCAAAAAGGCTTCAAGGTAAAAAGTGGAATTCTACTGTTAGAGTTAAAATGGTGATTAAGACAGTAAGCTCTGTCTATCGGCCAGATAAGACGGTGTATAAAATAACAGAAGTTTATGATTAATTTATGGCCGGGTCATCTTGTTACCGTGGAAAGCCAATAGCATAATATTTCTAGTGGTATTATGACTGAGTGTTGACATTCACCTCTAAATGCCGTTTACTTACCAAATTGCAAAACCTCGCCAACTCGGCGGGGTTTTGTCGTTTTAGCGCTTCATACCTCTAATCCCAACCGCCTTTCTGGCGGTTTTTTTAACCCTGAAATTCGCCTATGAGAGAGAAGATGATCGGATGGTTTGCCTACCTCTGGGCGGGTTTTACCGGCTTGGTGTCTGGCTTATCCATCAATGAAATTGGTGTAGTGGTGTCCATTGCTGCAACCTTGTTCACCGCTGTTATCAACTGGCTCTATCGCCGCCGAATGCTCAAAGCCTTGCAGAACCATCCTGATGTGAGAAAAGCCTATGAACAAATGGAAGACGACTAGCGGCGCGGCAGGTTGTGCGGTGGCTGCGGTGCTGGCTTTTGTCGCTGGTAGTAATCACGACTTAAAAACCAGTGACGATGGCTTGGCGTTTATGGCCGGGCTCGAAGGATGTAAAAGCTCGGCTTACCAGTGCAGCGCCAATGTGTGGACCATCGGCCTTGGCCATACCCAAGGGGTAGAGCAGGGCGACACGGCTGAAGTGCCCGAAATTGCCCAGTGGTTTATTGATGACATTGCTGCGGCAGAGAAGGTGGTGAATCGACAAGTTGAGCTGCCCGAAGGGCCAAAGTTCGACATGGCCGTAAGCTTTGTGATGAACCTTGGTTCGGGAAATTTTCGCAGTTCTACTTACCTGAAGAAACTTAAAGCCGGCGAGCTGGATGCAGCCTGTAACGAGTTTACCCGCTGGGTGTATGTGAACGGCAAAGACTGTCGAGTGGATGCTAGCAATTGCCGGGGCATTGTGACGCGGCGGGAACGAGAGCGGGGGATTTGCCTCAATGGTTATGAGTAAGTTCAAGAGCTTCAGTTTAGCGGTGCTGGTTCTGATTGCATTGGTGCTGTTTGTCGAGAACGGTTTTTTATCGCGAGACTTAAAAGCATCGAAAGCGGATGTGCAGGCCAAAGTGCAAGAAATTGCACAGCTAGTCGCGGTGAATCAATCCATGGAACAGACGGTGGCTTATCTAGAAGCCATGGCAGAGCGAGAACGTATAGCGGCGGAGCAGGCGGATTTAGCCCGTCGAAGTTGGCAGGCTCGCGCATCACAAGCACAACAACAAATTGATAAGGACATTGCCAATGCGAATTGTGCTGATTTGCCTATTCCTGGTGCTGACCGTTGGGTGTACTACAACACAGCCGCCAGTGGTCACCCAATACAAAGTGACACTGATTAAACCGCCTGCGGCGTATTTACTTTCTTGTACTCAACCTTATCGATCACCTCCGTCAACGTGGGGCGAGGCCGTCAGGCGTGATCCTGTCTGGCTGATGTATTTCTCGTTGTGTGCCTCTCGCATCGAGAACCTGCGGCGTTGTTACGACAACCCGCAGACCTGCATTCAAGAGTGACTTTTCTTTTCTATTTTCATCTTCTGCGTTTGTGCCTCGCTGTCTGCTGCGTTAGCTAAGACGGTGCCCTCCTTACATCTGAGCGCGCATTCAGAATCAAAAAGGCACTAGCCACGCGAGTAAGCGCGACATGAGCGGCAACGTCACCGTGGGCGAGACGGGCGTGACACCGGGAGAGACTGGGCTATTACCGAGGAAGCCATGAATAATGAAAAACGATTATGGAATACCAGTGAGCTAGAGCAGTTTGGCTCTCATCGTTCGACGGTACGTAAACGCCTTAAAGCGGCGGGTATAGAGCCGGTGGCCTTTAAGGGAAATGCTCCGCTTTACGATGTGTGCCAGGTGGCGCCGTATTTGTGTAAAGCGCCAGTGAAAGAGTCAGACGCACCGGATTTAATGGGCTTTCCAACCGCCGCTGAGCTGCGGGCGTTTGTTCAGGCAGAGCGAGAGAAGCTGAGCTTATCGAAAGACACTGGTGAGTTGATCCTGCGTGAAGACTACGAGAATGAAATCGCCAAGAGTATCGCTGCAATTAAGAAGTTTGCCGATGGAGCTATCAATCGGATTGAAACCGCGATACCCGATGCAACCGCTGAACAGCTTGAAGATATAGAACGGCTATTGAATTTTGATTTAGAGGCGGTGAACGATGACATTCGATTATAAGTTTGCCGATGCGGCGGCTATACGTCGTAGTTTGGCTTATTTGTGTTTGCCTGCCAATAAAACCCCAATAGAAGCCGCTGATGAGTACCTTTGGGTGTCGGATGGGATGGACACTACCAAGTTCATGAGTTCGATGACGCCGTATATGCGTGAGCCAATGAATGCACTGTCTCGCCGGATTTACGAAGCGGTGATTTTGATGGGGCCTGCGCGTTCGGGCAAGACCAAGGCCTTGGTTGAGGGGTGGATAAATTACGCCGTTACTCAAGCGCCGGGTGACATGCTGCTTATCTACAGTACCAAAACCAAAGCGGTCGATATGAGTAAGATCGATTTAGATCGCTGCTTTACCAAAACCAAGCCCATTCGGGATTTGCGCACTGGCCGCAAGGCGGATGACAACCTCACCAGTAAAGTATTCAAGAACGGCATGATGCTAAAGCTGGATTCTGCGACGGAAACCAGTTTGTCGGCCTCGACATATCGTTATGCAGGTTGTACCGATTACGATCGGGCTGATGATTCGGTGGGGGAAGAAGGCAGTAAGTTTCAGCTCATGCTTAAGCGTGTTCAGAATGCCAAATCTTCCGGTATGGCGATGGCTGAATCTTCCCCTGGGCGTATTGTTCGCCAGCCTAAACAGGAAGGACAGTTGAAAGCGCATGAATGCCAGCCTTGTTCGGGTATCGGTGCTTTGTACAACCAAGGGGATAGGCGGCGGTTGTATTGGCAGTGTCCTGACTGCGAAGCGTGGTTTATGCCTGAGTTTGAGACGCTGAGATGGGATGAACATGAGGATCATCAAGAAGCGGCTAACACCGCATACTGTGAGTGTCCTCGTTGTACGTATCGCATTGAAGAGAAACAAAAACGAACCTTGAACCTTGCTGCTCGTTGGTTTCGGGAAGGTGGCGTTGATCAATACGGTCAGGTTATCGAAGACGAAAGCCAGCATCGGAAATCTAAGTGGGCGACGTTCTGGTTTGAGGGCGTTGCTGCGACATATCAGAATTGGGAAGTGCTGGTTTACCGTTATCTGAGTGCTCAAGAGCAATACGATAACAGCGGCGATGAGGAAGCGTTGAAGAGCTTCTTTAACCTCGATATTGGTCGCCCTTATATTTTGCAATCCCAAAGCCAGGATGTGGGTGCGCATGAGCTGATGGCTCGTGCCGGAGACTATCCGCGTGGCGTGATTCCGGAAGGGGGCCGATTCCTGATTATGAGTATCGATGTGCAGGGTGGTCGTAAGAACCCTCGGTTCGTGGTGCAAGCTCAGGTGTTTGGTGAAGGACTGCAACGTTGGGTGATTGACCGCTTTGAAATCCTGACGACCCCTCATCGCAATGGTGATCGTATTAACCCTGCGGTATACGCCGAAGATTGGGATCTTCTAATTGATCAGGTGATTAAGAAAACCTATCCACTGGCTGATGAGTCTGGCCGGGTGATGAAGCCTTTGCTGACGCTGTGTGATTCCGGTGGCTCTGGTGAAAAGGTGGGTAATAAAACCACTTCGGTCACTGAGCTTAGTTATCAGTTTTACAACCGCCTGAAGCGACAGGGGATGTCTCACTTGTTTCGGTTGGTGAAGGGCGCGAGCCGTGATCCGAAAGACTTGGTGAAAGAGAGCTTTCCCGATAAGCGTTCTAAACATGCTCATGGTGAAATCCCGCTGTTGCTGCTTCATACCAATCGCTTAAAACACCGTGTGTCATCGAGCTATTGTCGGGCTGAGTTTGGTTCTCGGTTCTTCCATTTGCCCGCATGGTGCCAACGTGAGTGGTTTGATGAACTGACCGCTGAGTTTGTTGATGAAAATGGTGACTGGAAGAAGCCGGATAAAGCGGCGAACGAGGCGTTTGACCTGTGCGTGTATGCCGAAGCCGGTATGCATTACAAGGGCGGTGATGAGCTGAACTGGCAGAACCCTCCGGGCTGGGCCGATGAGTGGCAGTTCAATACTAATGTGGTGGATGCCGATCAGCAGCCTAAGTTTGAGCGAAAACCAAGAAGTCGATATAGGCATTCAAGGGGCATTTACGGATGACAATAACTAACCGCCAGCGCTTGCAGTGGTACTTAGATGCCGAGCAGAAGATTTTGATGCAGCAGTCGGTGGAAACTGCTGAAGGGGAAAAGCTGACCTTTGCCAGCCTTGCAACGGTGCGACGAGAGATTGAACGCCTGCAGGCGTTGATTGCTCGCGAGTCGCAAGGTGGCCGCAGAAGTATGATCCGGAGGAATTACCTTGAGTAAATTCAACCTTGCCGATCGTGTGGTGGGTTACTTCAACCCCAAGGCAGGGCTGGAACGGATGCACAACCGAACCTTGATCAACAAGTATCAAGCGGCACTTCCTGCTAACCCTCACACCAAGAAACGTAATCCTCGCTCTACAAGTAAAGCCAATCAGTTAAACAAAGATGCCAAGTCGCTGCGCCAACGGGCTCGGCATATGGATGAAAACACGCCTTTCGTTACTGCGATTCTTGATGAGTTCTGCGCCAATGTGGTGGGGCCAAACGGCATCATGATTGAGCCTCAGCCATTGGATAAAGCTGGCAATGTGCATACGGAGTTTGCCCGTCAGATTAATGAATGGTTTGAGCTGTTTTCCCTTAAGCAAAATATCGATGGTGAACATTCCAGGGCCGAAACCGAATGGTTGGCCTGCCGTACCTGGTTGCGAGATGGGGAAGTGTTTGCGCGGTATTACATGGGCTATCACCCAGAGATTGATTATCCATCTGGGACGCCGTTTGGGGTGCAGCCTTTTGAGCCGGATTATGTGCCGGTGAATATCAGTGAGCCTGAGCGCGGTGTGTATGAAGGGATTCGCCGCAATAAGTTAGGGCAGATTATCTCTGTGTTGATCCAGCGGGATGCGTTGGGCTTTGAGTTCTCGGAGGTTGAAGCACGATTCGTTACTCATTTGAAGTTTACTCGTCGCTTTCATCAGAACCGTGGCGTGACCTTGCTGCATTCGGTGATGGACTTGATTGCGGATGTGGAAGATTACGATCAGTCGGAGCGGATCAGTGCGCAGATTGCTAGCCGATTTGCCTATTTCATCAAGCGTGACAGCAGCACTGAAGTGAGTGATGCCTTTGACCGGGGCGGGGATGTGTTTCTTGGTATGGGAAACAGTTTTGAACTGGCACCTGGTGAAGATGCGGGTGTGGTGGAGAGCAATCGCAGTGAGTCGATGAGTAGTCCGTTCCGTGATGCCCAAATGCGATTAGCGTCGGCAGGTTCTGGCGTGAACTGCTCTAGTGTGACTCGTCATTACTCTGGGACCTACTCTGCACAGCGGCAAGAGCTTATCGATTCCTTTGCTCGTTACCGGATCCTTCAACGCAAGTTCGTTACCTGCTGGACTCGTCCGCAATACCGGCAAGCGTTGGAGATGGCAATTCTCTCTGGTCAGCTAAAAGTGCCAAAGGATGTTGATGCTGAGTCGGTATTGAATGCGATTTATCAGGCGCCGGTGATGCCATGGATAGACCCAGCCAAAGAGATGACTGGGGTCGAGAAAGGTACTCGGTTGGGGTTGCAGTCGCTAAGTCATTACCAGCGAGAACGAAACTTCAACCCGGTATCAGTCAGGCGTGAGATTAAGGCTGAGCGTCAGGCGATGAATGATGATGCGATTGTGAGTGTGGCGGATCCTGCCCATAACATTGCGTCGAAGGTTCAGCATAGCGCCAAGAATCAAACGGGCCAAAACAATAACAGAGAGGCAAAGAATGCCGAAGATGAATAAGTCATGGTTCACCTTGACCAATCAAGGTGAAGAGCAGCCGGTGAAAGTGTGGATCCACGGTGATATCGGTAGCTATGACATTGAGGCTATCGATTTGGTACGTGCGCTGCAGGCCGTGGGTAGCCAAGATGCAGAGTTTCGTATTCAGAGTTATGGCGGCTCGGTGTATGAAGGGTTGGCGATGTACAACGCCATCAAGGCACACAAGGGTAAAACCGTGGGTGTGGTTGATGGCTTGGTGGCGTCTATCTCAAGCTATTTTCTGATGGCCTGCGATGTGGTGAAGATGCCGGAAAACGCCAAGCTGATGATTCACAACCCGTCTATTGGTGCATGGGGCGGTGAAGATGAGCTGGATAGCGCGCTTACCCAGCTGAAGAACGCGAAACAAACCATTGCAGATGCTTATGTGGAGCGCTGCGGCAAGCCGTTGGACGATGTGCTGGCAGCCATGGCCAAGGAGACTTGGTTTACTGCGCAGGAAGCACTGGAGTTTGGCTTGATTGATGAGATTGTGGATCCGGTTGATCTCTCCAACAGCCTCAAGGATATCTCCCTTGATGATTTACAGGCCAAGGCCTTTAAGCATCCTCCGGAAGATTTGCTCAATCAGTTGGAAAGCCCTGTTCCTGAGCCCAAACCGGAACCTTCTACCTCCAAAACAGAACCTCAACCGCTGGCCGCAAGTGCGGCAGGCAGCGAACTATCACAACAGGTAAGTGACGATATGCCAAAACCACTTGATAACGATACGCTGCAAAATGCAGTGAAGAAAGAAAACGCTCGCCAGTCTGCGATTCGTGCGCTGTGTGCTCAGCACAAGGTGAGTGATGAGCTGCGCGATGACATGCTCAATGATATGGACTGCTCTGAAGAGAAGGCCTCGCTGAAGATTCTGCAGAACCTGGGGACGCTGTCTGCGCTAGGGAGTGGAGGGGCTGCACAAGGCAGTGAACCATCTTCTCATGGGCGTGATCCGCAGGGTAACGGTGATCAGGCTTCATCAGGGGCGAACAGCTCAGGGCCAATTAATACTCATATCCATGTCGATAACGGCAATACCACCAAAGATGCGCTGCAGAATGCGCTAAATTCGCGCTGTGGTACCGAAAGTGTCGAGAAAGACAATCCATATCGCATGAAGACGCTGCTGGATATGGCTGAGATTTCGGTGGGCAAAGATGCCAAGTTCTGCAGTAACAAGAACGAACTGGTGGCAAGGGCGTTCAACAGTGGTGATTTCGCCGACATCATCACCGAGGGTGTTCGCACGGTCATGCGTGATGAGGCCAAGGTTCGGGCGCCGTTGTGGCGTGAGCTGGCAAATACCGAGAACCTGCCGAACTTTAAAGAAACGGATTTGGTGCTGATTAATGATGCGCCGGATTTGATGGCGGTATCGGAAGATGGTGAGTACAAAGCGGCAACCATTAAAGGTAGCGGCGAGAAAATCCAGCTGGCGACCTTTGGCCGTGAAATTGCCTTTACCCGTCAGGCGATCATCAATGATGAAATCGCGCTGATTTCTAAGATCCCTCGTAAGTTCATGCAGTCGGCTTATCGCCTGTCTGACAAGCTGATGTTCAATGCGATCCTCTCTGGCCAAATGGGTGACGGGAAGTCTGTTTATATCCCGGGTACGAGCTCTAAGTGGGGCAATCTGAAAACGGGTATTACCAAGGGCGATTACCAAGCCTTGATTATGGCGCTGCATAAGTCGTTCGCGACGGCGACATCATCGGGTGGTGATGCATTGGATCTTCGCGGTGAAGTGCTACTGGCAAACCCTGACCATGCTTCATACCTAGAAGCGGTGCTGAATACGGCGAGTAAGCCAGATACTTTCAACCCTGCCTATAAGAAGTTCCAGAAGGTGATTGAAACAGCTCGAATGGCTGAGGTGAATGGTGCGATTGCATTAACCGGTAAGCACTTTGATTCGGTTGTGATGGCCTTCCTCGATGGCGAGCAAGATCCTTGGCTGGAAACGGGCGACGGCTGGAGTAGTGACGGTGCGAAGTTCCGCATCACTTACGATCTGGCTTCTAAGATGGTTGATCGTCGCGGTATTTCTAAAGCGACGTTCGCTTAGTCACTCCCACATTCATTCGATATTAGGACAGGTAATTACGATGCGTATTGCTGACGGAAATAAGATTGACCTGAAAGCGCCAGCTGGCGGGTTTACCAAGGATGTACCGGTTAAGTATGGCTCTTTGATTGTGGTACCCAATTACTCGGGTCCAGAAGGCCAAGTGGTGAGTTGTACTTACCGTGGTTTGTTTGATGGGCCGATTAAGGCGGGGGATTCGCCTGCTTTCGAATCGGAACCTGCGTATTACCACAATGGTGAATTTACGAAAGCAGCACCGACGGCTGACGGTTCGGTGAAAGTGCCCGTGGGTGTCTTCACTGATGGCTGTGTGTTGCTGACTGGCGTGCTGGTTTAGCGATGGCTAGTCAGTTTGATGAGGGGGCTAGCCAGTTTGAAGGAGCCCGAGAGTTAATTCGGGCTTCGCTTCAACGCTGCTTTGGCCGTCCCATTGTGGTGATGTTACCCGATGGCAGTCAGCGAACGGTTCAGGGATATATCAAGTCCACTGAGCTGAATGGCAATAAAGTAAAACGGCTTCTAACTGATGCCGAGTTACCGCCATTAGCTTCGCTGATGGATGAGGGTAAGCGCTATGTGCTGGCTCATTCTAATGCCCTTGATATGGGGCGTGATGGGGATAGCCAGATCACTCGTGAATACTTGATGAGCTTGGAATCGGCAGGGGCTAAACATGGCTGGTCTGAATTCACAGATGATGCTTGATACGCGTGTGCTGGAGAAGTTTTCTCAGTTGCCTGTGGAGTTGGCCAAGGCGGCACGACGGGCGGTGGTGAAAACTAATCGTTGGCTACGTGCGGTTTCGATGGCTGACCTGGGTTATGAGCTATCCATCGATAGTAAGGCAATGAAAACACGCTATCGGGTGTATCAGCGTGGCCAAACATCGAAGCTGTGGGTTGGTGTACGGGAAGTGGGCGTTCATCGGTTGGGAAAGCCTGTTCAAGGCCGTGACGGTGTCACTGTTGGGCGGCATTTCTACAAGGGGGCGTTTATCTCTCCGATGGATAGTGATCAGCTGTTGGTGTTTCGGCGCCAGAGCCGATCCAGAAAGTCTATCAAGCTGGTGACGATGGATATCTCGGAGCAGTCCGAAGAGATTATTGAGTCTTATCTTCCCGAGTTAAACCGCAAGTTCGAGGAGCACTTTCACCATGAGTTCAAATTCGTTCTTTCGAGCGCCAAGTGAGTGGGTGAGGTTGGTGGTTGGTACGCTGGAGCAGCGGCTAGGCATCAAAATTGGTACTGCTTATCGACGTGAGGCCAAAGAGCCAGCTCATACGCTGATCACTTATCAGGTTGGTGAGAGTGAGCCTGTGAATCATTCTGGTAATGATGGCCGTAAGCTGCATGAGATTGAGTTGCGTTTTTTGGTAGAAGTGCCGACCGCTGTCAGGGATTTCGACTTGGAAGCGCTGGATGCGTCAACTCGGCTTGAGCGGGAGCTACTGAATGAGCGGTTTGGTTGCTTTAACGATGTGGATGATACTCGGCTGATATCGAATATTCCCCGTAAGTTCGACCCTGATAATGGGGTGTTCTTAAGAGTGGTCACCATTAAGCAGCGTATTTACATGGGGCCGGTTGGCGAAGAGTGGCTTCAGATTGTGGGGAATAGTCATCATGATGTTGGAGTTGATGAAACGCCTCAGGTCGCTTGAGGAAGAGGTTCTGGCCCTGCGTGAAGAGCTGGAAGAAAACCGCAGGGCGGCAGCGAATATTATTCGCCTTGGTGTGGTATCGAAGGCGGATAAGACAACCGTCGCTGTGACTTCTGGTTTGAATAAGGCTACGCGGATCCCTTTCTTTGTTCATTGCGCTGGGCGGGTGAGTCATTATCGCCGCCCGAGTGTGGGTGAGCAGTGCTTGCTGATTAATCTTGGCAGCGGTGACAACCTAAATAATGCAGTCGCGTTAATGGGGCTTCCTTCCACTCAGTACCCATGCCCAACCACTGAAGCCCATGAAGTGATGACCGATTACGGTGATGGGATGACGGAGCTCTACAACCTCGATAGCGGTAAGCTGACTGCGCATTATCCTGGTGGCGTTGAGTGGCATGCGCCGACCTTTAAGAACCACGGTGAGATTGTTGATCATACGCGATCCATGCAGGCCGACCGTGAAATATACAACGGCCACAAACATTCATCCCCTGAAACGGGTGCTGATACTTCTACTCCGGCACAACAACAATGATTGGAATCGATCCTCAAACTGGTCGCACGGTAAATGGTGCGGCTGCATTGCAATGCCGTTTTGAACGGGTATTGACCACGTCTATGACTTCCCGCGTTAAGCGCAGAGCTGTTGGCAATCGAGCTATTGAGAGGCTGGGTAGAATTCAGTCTCCAACCGAAGCGATGATCTTACAGAACCTGACTCTTGAAGCTTTGGCTAATCCGGCGAATGGACTGACGGCTTTCAATGCTAAGTCGTGCCGCGCTGAATCTGGAAAGAATGGCTTCATTGTACGGGTGAGTGGTGACTGGAACGGGAAGCCGCTTGAGCTAAAAGGGCGTGTATGACGAGTTCATCTAATTTATCTAATTCGAATCTGCCTAGAGCATTTCAGGTTCCTGACTTTGAATCGCTACTAGAGGAGTACATTGGCTTTGCTGTTGATTACTGTGCTGAGCGTGATCCTGATAAGGAGATAGAGCTTCAATCGGCATTTGATAATGATGCTGAGTTGCTGGCACAGGTAACACAGGCGTTTGTGCTAAAGCGTATTGCTGAAATTCGTGAGCATAACCACCAAGCTTTGCAGATGTTCCGCAAGTTCGTCACTGAGTCGGACATGGTGGATTTGCTGGCGCTGCAGTATGGCTTGAAACGGCAGGTGATGGAGCCGGGTGATGATTCGGTATTTCCGCCTAAGCCGCCGGTGATGGAGTCAAATGACAGCTTGTTGCAGCGTTTTGATTTGGCGCCTTATCAGTTTCATACCACAGGTACTCACATGGGGTATAAGTTCCATGCGTTGACGTTGGATGAGCGACCGGTGATCAAGATTGAGTCTGAACCTGATGCTGTGGTGATGCGGTATGAGTTTCAGAATCTCACTCGGCCTATGCCGGTTAAAGATGCCCGGCCAAAAATGATTGAGCCTAATTCGGGTAAGGTCTGTGTGGCAGTGCTTAGCCGTGAAAGCCCTGACGGCAGAGCGAGTCCTGAGTTATTGGCGCGGACACTGAATTACCTAAGGCGGGATGATATTGCGCAGGAGTCGGATGAAATCTCGACCAAGAGTGCAACGCCAAAGCCTTATCGGATTGTGGCGACCTTATATACCGGTGCGCAGCCGGGTAACCATGTTCAGCAAGAGGAAGCAGTGAAAGCAGCTGAATCGCTTGCGGATAGGCTTCATCGGTTAGAAGCCATTGTGGATCGTGAAGAGGTGGCGCATATCTTTTATGAGTTAGGTGCTAAGCGAGCCAAGGTGCATGAACCATCGCAAGATGTGGTTTGTGATTGGGATGAGGCGCCTTATTGCACGGAGGTAGTGATTGATGTCCGGGCAGAGTAAACCTTTCGTCTCCGTTCAACCGGAGAACCGCACTGTTATTGAGGAATCGCTGGAGTTCGCCTGGCATCAGGCAATCAACCTTCTGGTGGATCCTTTTCCTGAGCTTAAACAACCCTTGTATAGCCCCGATGAGTTTGTCGCTTTGCTAGCGGCAGAACGCGGGGTAATGGACTGGCGTCCTGAAGATACATTGGACCAACAGCGCAAGACGGCGGACAAGGCCTTTGAGATACACCGTAAAGCGGGGACTCGCCATGGGCTCTCGGTAGCAATGGATGCGCTTGATTGTGATATCGAGGTGAGCCCTTGGTATCAAATGGATAAGCCTCCGGGGCCGTATCATATAGAAGTTATTGCTTGGAAGCGTAGCCATCCTGCCAATAAGCGAAGTGTCGAACGGATGCTTTCCCGTATTGAACATACTAAGTCGGAACGGGACACGGTTGAGCTGATTGTGGCTCATGGTAATGAGTCAGGCTTTCGTTTTTCTGGTATCGCTCAGGAAGGTGTGACCAATCATGATGACTTGGTGAATGGTGTACTGCCGCCATCACCGGTTTGTCTCGGTTCTGTGTGTTGGGGCGGTGCAACACGGATGGTGGTTATAAGTGAAATGAATCCCGGAGCAACAGCATGAGTACACCTGTTGTACAGTACACAAAAGCGGGTTTGGCAGAGCTGATCAGCGCGAGAAATCAGGGCATAAAAGGGGCAATTAAGTGGATTGCCGCCGGTGACCGTAGTTATAACCCCAGTGTTGACCAGACCCGCCTCTATAACGAAAAGCAGCGCGAATTGATTACGGATTGGGAAGAGTTAAGTCCAACTCAGCTCCGTATGGGCGCGGTATTTAAAGGCAGTCTGGAATATGAGGTGAGGGAAGTCGGGTTCTTCTTAGAGTCCGGTACGTTGCTGGCTGTTTATTCGGTACCAAACACGCTGCTCACCTATAAATCAGCGAATGCCAGTTGGCTGCAGAAGTTTACTCTCGATATTTCTCCGTTGCCTACTGACAGCGTTAACGTGGTGCTCGGCGCCGAGAATATAAACCTCTTCCTGGCTGAAGAACTCGCTATCATGGGCACAGCACAGATTGGCAATATGGCCCGACATGTGGAGTTGCTGCTTCGGGTGAATGAACTTGAAAAGCAAGGCTAGTGGGCTGGCATTAATTCGATAATTGGAAATCAGGCATATGAGTATTGAGCAACAGATCGGGGCGTTGGTTGAAGCGTCGAATGATTTGACTAAGGTGGTGAATGGGAAGATTGGTAAAATTGATCAGCGCATGGACAAAGCTGAAAAAGATACACAAGCAACAATAGATAAGTTGAATTCAGGGCACCTTGATTCGTTAATTATCGTAAAAAACTCGGCTGGAATTGGCCTATTGGAGCCTAAAGATACTTATAGACGAGTTGTTACTCAGTATACGGGTGATAGTGATGCGGGAACGGATCATTTTGTAGACCTATTTAGTTTTAAAACTCAATATGCGGGTCATTATATAAAGGTTTTCTTGAGTTCATATCAAAGAGGTCGTCAACTGGGCGTATCAGGTGAACTGTCAATTCGGGCAAACTCTAACCCTTTCACTAGCCCACCTATAGATGAAATGTTAATTTCATTCTCTGCTGGGGATGATATTTCTAGTTATATTCAGGTGCTTAACTCTAGTGGTGAAGTTATAGAACCAAATGAACATGGAATTTACTCATTTATAGATATGGAAGTAATGACAATTCAAGTTCTGGTGAAGCAGTATTGGCAAGTTTCAGCGGTTGTTGATATCCAAGCGATGGCAAAGTGACTATGAATACATACAAATTTTTTGTTGATGATTCAGGAAATGTTTTTCTTCCAACATCAGTATCCATTCCTAAGGGTGTTACCTCGTATTTCGTCGATTCATTACCTGATATAGATACCCATCTATACATAAATGGTCAATTTATTCGAAAAGCTGATGCAGAGCGAATAGAAGCTGATATGGTGGAGGCTTCTAGAGCCGAACAGCTTAGGATTATTTTATCTAAACGTTATAAAGCGTATTTAAGTGAGTCAGATCCGCTATACATGGAATGGCAGTACGATCAAACATCAGAAAAAGAGCAAGCTTGGCGAGATAAAGTCGCTGAGATAAAAGCCCGTTACCCATTACCGACAGAATGACAAACCTAACGCCGCATCAGCGGTTTTTTTGTACCTAAATTCCAACCTTATTGATCTCCTGCAGGAACAACTATGGCAACCCAAAAGCAACTTGGGGTGCAGGATTACCCGATCCTGAAACCTTTCCGTCTTAATGGCCGGTGGTATTTCCCATCCGATAAAACCATTTCCCTAAAGCCTGCGCAGACGCCTTTTTTGCTGAAGAACGGCAAGATTGGTCTGGCTGAGCAGGCTACACAAGTTAAACAAGAGGTGAGCAAATAATGGCAACCCTTGCACCAATTCAAGATTTTGAGATCAACGGTGTTGAAGTTAATACCATTGAGCCGTTACCAAGTATGGGGCCGCTTGCGTTGCAGGTGGTTCATTTGGTCGGTACTGCGCCGGATAAACGCGGGACGATTGCTTACAATGAACCGACACGTCTCTGGAATTACTCAGACGCCATGATGGCGCTAGATAGTAAAGGTGATCGCCAAGGGACTCTGCCTAATGTGATTCGCTATCTGCTGGAGTACGTGAAGTGCATCCTTTATGTGACGGTTGTACAAGAGCATGCCGATGATGCAACAACTGAATCCAATGTGATTGGCGGTGTCGATTCCGCTACGGGCGCAATCAAAGGCCTCGAGACCGTAAAAGGCTGTCCTGAGACACCAACAATTATTGCTGCGCCTGGTTTCAGTTCTAAACCTATTGGGCAGAAGCTAGCTCTGATGGGGCGTGATGTTCGCTGCCGTTCGGTGCTGGATGGGCCTAATACAAACGATATGGCTGCAGCAGAGTTTGCGGCTGAATTTGGCGCAGAAGGTACCGGTGAGGATAAAGTTAGTATTATCGATCCTTGGTTTCTTAAGACTTATGACGGCGCCCAGCTATTGATGCCGGCATCGATTGCGCTGGTGGCAGCAATGGCCTCTGTGGATGGTTGGGTTAGCCCGCAAAACCGTTCGGTGCTTTGTGATGAAACTGCCCGTAATGTGTCTTACAAGATCAACGATAAAACTACTCAGGCTAACTTCCTTAATAAGCACGGTGTTGTGACTATTGCTCGTACCCGCATGGGTGGGTATTCGATCATTGGCAACCGAACCAATACCGGGCGCTTTATCTCACATGTTGGCCTTGAAGATTTAATGGCGCGAAAGCTGGAAGAAACCAGCCAGCCGTTAATGGGTAAACAGCTCACTGAAGAGTTTATGCAGCAGGTGATTGATCGCCTGACCAACTGGGGACAAGACCTGGTTGCTCAAGGCGTGATTCCTGTATTCAAAGCCTTCTTGCACCCAAGTAAGAACAATCTTGAGAACTACAGCTCTGGCCGTTGGTTCTTGTGTGTTAACTATGGCCGTTACTCACCGAATGAACACATGGTGTATGAGATGAGTGTCGATAATGGCTTGATTACAGCTTGGCTTGAGGAGGTCGTAAATGGCTGATCGTATCCGTATGCGGATTAAGGCGCAGGTTGAGTCTGTTCCTTTGATGAATGAGATCGTTGATTTCACACCGCCAGAAATCAAAGCCAAGCTAGCTAACAACGAAGGCTCGTTTGTTGTCTCGGAAGATACGGTTGGGCTTGAGAAGCTAAGTTGGTCGCTCAAGGTACGCGGTGAGCATGGTGCGCTTTCTAAAGCGCTGGGTAAGTTCACCATGGGTAACGCTCAGGTAAATGTGACCGAGAAAGGCAAAAGCACGGAAGGTGTGGCGTATGTTGAAGAGTATTCAATGTACGGGCCAATCACTGTGATCAAGAAAGATCCTGTGAAAATGGGTGAGAAGCCGACCGTTACTATTGAAGGTACCTGTAAGGCGTATACCCAACGTGATACCGGCACTGTTGTTCATGACATCAATGTAAACACCGGGAAAACCATTGTCGGTGGTGCCGATTTGATGGGTGAGGCGGGTATCAGCCTGTAGTTGTTTTTCGTTTAGTTGATGAGCGCCTTAGGGCGCTTTTTTTGTATCGGAATTTCCATGAAAAAGACCACTAAGTTGCCTTTCTACAACCGAAACGGTAACCATCAAATTGAAATCAAGCCTATTTCTCTGGGGGCGTTCCGACTGCTTCCTTATGTCAATCTTGGGGTAGATAAAGATCTGAGTCCTTCTGAGTTGTTCCGACAACTTAAAGCGATGATCTTGGCCTGTACCGATATTTCCAATGAGGAATTTGAAGAGCTGTCAGCGCCTGATTTCACTCAGCTACATGAAGATATTCGAGATTTTATCTTGAAGCCATCCGATGAGATTCAAGAGAAGCAATTGACTGGTTCTGATTTTGAGTTTGATTTGCTGTTCCCATTCACGAATGAGCTTGGCGAGAACATTTCACATATCAAGTTTGTTGTGCCTAAGGTCAAACACTCGGAAGCGCTTGCGGAAATCACAGATGATACCGAGCGAGAGAACTTCATGTTTCGTGTTGTTTGTAACCTCGATACACCGGATATGGATGCGATGGCGCTGAATGACTACCTGGCTATCAAGCCTCAGGTCGGCGCTTTTTTTCAACTGTCGGGGGATTACTTTCGCCCGACGATGTAGAAGCGCTCATTGATTTAATCCCTATGCATCGTAATACCTCTGAGAGTGAACTGCGAGAGTGGCCACAAGATCAGGCGATGCGGCGCTACGAATTGATTCTTTCTAAGCTCGGGGTGAAACGATGAGCGAAAAGATCAGCTTTGTCCTTGATGCTACCGTAAAGGGCACCAAGGATATTATTTCGACTACTACGGCTACAGAGCGCCTGACAGCAGCGTTGGAAGAGCAGCGTGGTGAGGTGAAGTCTCTTAATACTCAGCTCCGTGAAGTTAAAGGGTTTGAGTCTGCCAGTAGTCGAGCGGCAAAACTGGCCAAGCAAGTTACTAACGCCAAGGCATCTATGAATGCGCTTGGTATTGAGATGGAAGAGAATAAGCAGAAGACATCTCATTTACGTGGTGAGTACGGCATTACCCAGGCTGAAATCCGAAGCCTAAACCAGCAAATGAAAAAAGCCTCTGGTGAAGGGGCTCAACAACTCAAGCTGAAGCTTAATGAAGCCAATAAGCGACTTCAGTCGTTAAATTCGCAGATTCACCATGGCAAGGTTCGAACGACTGAATTAGGTGCGGCTTATAAAAAGGCGTCAGGTAGGGTGGATTCTCTAACTGATCGCCAGACGAAACAACAGAACCGCTTGCAGAGCTTGGGTGATGCCCTGAAGAAAGCCGGTATTAGTACCGATAGGCTCGGTGATGAGCAAAAGCGTTTGCAGTCCCAAACTGAGAAATCAACAGCGGCTCTTGAGAAGCAGAATCGTCGGCTCAAGGAAATGCAGACTATCCAAGGTCGCATTGATGCCAGAAAAGCAAAACTTGGTGAGATAGGCAGTCAGGCAACGAGTTTAGCGATGGCCGCGGCGCCGTTAGCAGGCACTATGTGGTCTGCGATGAAGAACGAAAGCTCATTTGCTGATGTCAGCAAAGTTGTGGACATGACACCGGAGCAGTCTGCTCAGCTGCGTTCTTGGGCGCTGAAAACATCCACAGATACGCCGATGAGTGCCAATGATATTAATGCGATGCTTGCGGCTGGTGGTCAGAGTGGGATTCAAGACATTAGTGAGCTGAAAAGCTTTGTACTCGATTCCGCAAAGATGGGTGTGGCTTTTGACATGGAAGCCGGGCAAGCCGGTGAAACCTTGGCAGTGTTTAAGGCTGCTATGGGGCTTGATCAGCAAGGGGCTTTAGGCCTAGCTGGACTTGCCAACCACCTTTCCAATAACTCCAACTCAAAAGCGAAAGACATTGCTGGCGTTATGGCTCGGCAGGGAGCAACCGCAAAAACGGCGGGCTTTTCTGTTAATGAATCTGCTGCTTTGGCTTCAGCCATGCTTTCAACCGGTATGGGGGAAGAGCGTGCGTCTACCGCCCTTAAGAATATTTCTGGCCGTCTGACTTTAGGTGACGCAGCCAGTGGAACACAGAAAAAAGCAATGACTGCATTGGGCTTGGATGCTGGTGATATTGCCAGTTCTATGCAGCAAGACGCTTCGGGTACGTTGTTGGAAGTGCTCGAAGCGATTAAAGATGCACCTATTGAAGAGCAGAGCGCATTGATCAGTCAGATCTTTGGTGAAGAGGCCAAAGGTGCTGTGGCGGCGCTTGCGGGGAATACCCAGAATTTCACTAAAGCCTTGAAGCTTGCCAAGCAAGGGCAAGATGTTCATATCGAATCCCTTCAAAAAGAATACGAGACTCGAGTCAGTACGTCTGAAAATGGCGTGGATATGTTCGTCAATAAAGTGAGCCGTTTGAGTGTTGTTATTGGCACCGCTTTGTTACCGGCATTGAACTGGGTGCTTGAACCTCTGGGTAAGGGCGTGGATATACTGGCTGACTTTGCTGAGGCTAACCAGGGCGTTGCTGCTGCCGTAGGAATTGGTATTGCTGCATTCATTGGCCTTAAAGGTGTAATGCTTGCTGGGAAAGCTGCCTCACTTATTTTTGGTAATACGCTGGATAAGTCCCGACTGTTTCGCAAAGGACTTAACCGGGAAACCAAGGAAGGTGGCCGGATTGCTGCGATGGCGGCTAAACAGTGGCGAAATCTGAATGCTGCGGTGGCTTCGAGTCGTGGCCCTAGGAATGGCAGGGCTGGTGGATTGACTGGTGGAGGTCGGAAACGAGCACGTCCATCATCTTCTAGACAACGGGGACGCGGCCTAGCTGGGTTAGCTCGTTCGGTATTGGATAACCGGTTTGTTCAACCGAAAGGGGCAGCTTTGGCGATGGCCGGTTCTGGTATTGCGATGATGCCAATGAATGCTATGGCTGCAGATGCTATTGAGATTGGTGGTGATGTGGCTGATACCTTGGGTAAAGCTGGGCTTGCTCGTGTATTAAAGCCACTCGGTCTGACTATGAATGCTGTCTCTGCAGTTGAAGGTATTGCCAACGGCAATATGGAGCAGAGTGGTGAGGCCTTGGGTGATATTGGTGGTTCATTAGGTGGTGGCGCACTAGGCGCAGCACTTGGGACTATGATATTGCCCGGGATTGGTACCGCAATAGGAGGCTTAATTGGCTCTATTGGTGGCGGTATGGGCGGCGAGATGTTGGGTGGTTGGTTTGGCCGAAAGCTCGACTCGCCAGAGCAAGTTGCCGCAAAGGTTGATGCTGTTCAGCAGAAAGAAGCTCAGGCTAGACAACAACCTCAAGTGACATTTTCCCCTCAAATTCAAATCACAGGTGCTCAAGGTCAAGATGAGCAAGTCATTGCGAAAGAAGTTACTCGCCAGATGGATCAGCAATTTGCTTACCTGATGGGTGAGAACACGCTTTCGACTCAGTTAGGTTATGCCGCTATCGATCGGGATAGTTAGGTGCTCGAGATTGTTAAGGGTTCACTATGCATCATTTAGTTATTGGTGAGTTTGTTTTTGCTGTGGGCAATAAAACGCCTATCAGTAAGTTCGAACGTACTTCCCCTGGCGCGTTCTCTGAAGTGGGTTTGATAGATGACGCTCGGTCGGAAAGGACTGGGCGTCCACTTGAAACCATCGATATTAGCGGGAAATGGCTGCAGTACGGTGCTCATGAGTCAGTTGAGGCGATCCGGAACTTGATTGATGAACCTCAACAAGTGAGTGACGGGCAGGGACGAAATTTAGGTCGCTGGACGATTCAGCAACTCAAAGAAGGGAAATCATCGTTGGTACATGATGGCCGAGCGATGGTGACGGACATTACTCTGCAGTTGAAGGAGTATCGCGGGTGAAGGTCAATGCAAAGGCCGGAGAGCTGATCACTGACTTGTTGTATCGGTATTCCGGGCAAGATAACGATCAGCTTGAGCAGGCGTTTTATCAGTTGAATCCGCACGTTCGGAATGAGGTTTTTCAGCAGAATACCGTTGTGGTTCTACCTGATGTGAAATCAGCTCCAAAACTCAAAACAGTCACTAAGTCATGGGATTGAAGATGATTAATTTGATAGGAAAAAACGCCGACTTGATGTTGAGTCGGCTCAAGTCTTGGCGCTTAAAGGATGGAAATGGCACTGAGGGTGACAGTCTGACTCTGGCTATCAACTCGGATGACATCGATGGAATGCCACCAAAGGGTGAGCGGTACTCGGTCATGCTGGGTGATGTCCCTCGTGATGAGTTTCAGATCTCCAAACGGTCTATCAGCCTGCATCCAAGAGAGATCACCTTGGTTCTAACAGTGGCGCCTTTTGCAATTACTGATGAAACGGGATATCGAGAGAGGAAGTCAGCGAGCTGGGACAATACAACCTTGGGCCAGGTAGTCTCGGACTGTGTTACCCCGCATGGGTTCTCTGTTTTTGTGCATTCGAGATTACAAAAAATTGTAATCGAGCATTTGGACCGATGTGAGGAGAGTACACCGGCTTTCCTAAACAGACTGGCAAAACAGTATGATGCAGTTGCAAAGCCATCAGAAGGACAGTTTGTGTTTGTTCCCATTGGGGAGCAACGTAGCGCGTCAGGAAAGGCTATTCAGTCCATTACCCTGTCACTTTCTCAGGAGAATGATCCTCGCTTGCCAGAGTTCATCAATGTGTCAGCCGATCTGGATGGTCGTAATGATTTTAGTGGTGCTCGTGCCTATTACCTTTCTACAGCCGACGGTAGCCGGAAGGAAGTTAGGCTTGGGAGTTCACCGTTCAAGCGGATTGGTAAAGACAAGAACAGTAAGGCTGAAGCCGAGCAGGCCTGTGCCACTGAGCTTAGGAAGCTGCAACGGCAGGGAAGGAAAATCACCATAGATGCGCCAGTCAATCCAACGGCTTTTGCAGAGGGCATTGTGATTATGGATGAGTCATTTCCCCGTGCATTTCAGGGGAAGTGTTCTATTGACCAGGTGAGCTTCTCCGGCCAAGGACTACAACCGACACGTATGGTTATTCAGGCGACTTTAACAGGTGAGTGATGTTATCAAGCAATATTCGACTTAATCAGCAAGCTTTATTCTCTTCAACCATCTCCCTCAAGATTTCAGACGCTCAAATTAAAAAACACCTCCGCGATCCTCGGGTTCGTCAGCTCAAAGATGAGCGTTGCTCTCTTTATCTGAAATTCAATAAAGCGCGCACGGGTGGCACCTGGGTGTTGATGGAGTACAAGAACGGTAGTCAGTTTGGCCATCGCATCGGCAAATATCCAGCGACTCAGGCGAGGCATGTTATGGAGTTGGTGAGTATAGCGTCCCAACGAATTGCAGCCGGAGAAAAAGCTGAATGCAGCGGGTTTGAAACAGTTGATCAGCTAATTAATTGGTATGTTGAGCGGGAATTTAAATTACATCGTTCAACAACTCAGAGATTGCAGAACCTTAAGAGCATGGCGGAACAGCATGTGAGCTGTATGTTTGAGGGATGGCCTGTCATGAAATTGTGTCATCAAACAGTAGACAAGCAGCTTATCCAGCCCATGTTTCAACAGGGTTATTCTCTGAGCTATGTGCGAGCCAACTTTAACTTGATGAAGACGGCATACTCGGCAGCAAAGAAGGTAAAGAAGATCACAGTAAACCCGATGTCAGATGTCCGGTTCAAAGACTTCTTTGGTGAGACCTTTTCTATATCTGCTGCACAGGTTCGAGGTTGCCGTTTCAATACTGATCAACTTCCGGAAGCATTGATGGCCATCGAAAAGGCAGATCCAGATAAGCGGTTGCTGCTTACTTTAATCATTGCCCACGGTACCCGGATAGGGGAAACACGAAAAGCCAAGTGGGAACATATCGACTTGATTCAGAAGCGCTGGACCATTCCTGCAGAAGACACCAAGAACGGTAAGCCAGTTGTCTATCCTCTAACTGATGGCATGGTTGAACTATTGCGTTCATACCAAGAGTGGCAAGCTGTGCAAGGATATCAAACTGGGATGTTGTTCCCCTTGTCCAAACGAAGCCGAAAGCCGATCCACAGTACCACGGCGAGCACATGGGTGAGGGATATCTCGAAAAGAAAGTGGTCGGCCCATGACCTAAGGAAGCGGGCAAGGACAATCTGGCTTGAATTGGGTATCGACTATATTGTTTGTGAGGCATTACTGAATCACGCTCGCGACAAGCTTGACCAGGCATATATTCACACTCATATGGAATTGCAGAAGAAAGATGCCCTCAAAACGTACCATCAATGGCTAAATTCTTGCTGGCACAACTGGCTATTACCTATTTCAATTCCAGAGACAACCCTTCACTAAGCCTTATCACGACTGGATCCTTTCATGATCCGATTCTAAACCTCAGAGGATGATAAAAAATATGGATAATTTGGCTCAAAGCGGCTTAATCGACCCGAATTTGGTTCGTGCAGCTCGGGCTGTACCGCATCAAGTTGGCTTAGTTAAATTGAGTAAGACGCAGTTGAGGGTGCTTCAGTCTATTAAGTGTGGGGAGGAGGTTACTGCAGGGGATATTGCAGAACGTTGTGGATTGTCTGCTGCTTGGGCAAGCTCAACATTACGACGTTTGTGCGAGAGAGCTTATTTAATTCGATATGCTAGGGGGGGAACAGTCGGTGGGATTGAGTTCGCATACTCAAAGTTGTAGAGTAAGTGAAGGTAAATTCTTAATTATTAAGAGGATATATGAAAGATAGCTTTGATGGAATCTGTAGGTTCAGAAAGGAGCACCCTGGTAAACCAGGTAGTGGGTTGAAGACCAGTGACCCAAGGCTATCTGGAATTAAAGCTGATCTGGAAAGGTTAAGGAATAAGCTTGAGGAACGTTTTAAGCTGCACAGGGGGATACAGCTAGAAGTGGAAGCATCCAAGGGTGTAGCTGTGTTTCCGTTTGTTCCACATGTTTGTATTTTGCCTCCAAACCAATCAGTTTCAAATGGTATCTATGTAGCGCTGTGCTTTGATAAGTTAGGGCGTGGCGCTTTAGTTGGTTGTGCTGAATCGAAAACAAACTCTCAAGGCTTGTGTGTTGTTACTAGAAAGCAACGTGGTAAAGAATTAAAAATCGATGTAGATGGAAGTAGTAGTACTACTAAATATAATAATGTATTTGCAAACCCTAAAGAGTTTTATTTCCCAATCGACTCTGAAGAAGAATTACTTCGGCACATTGAACGCTCTATTGATTTAGCATTGATTGAACTAGGTTATGAGATCAATATGATTGGTGATATTCCTGGTACTTATGATACAGGTGCAGGAGATGAAGATCTTGAGGATATTGAAGCAAAGGATGAAAACGATGCGAGGGAACGAACCCTGAGAAGCATTGTTGCTCGGAGAGGTCAAAGGAAGTTTAGGAATGAGCTTATAGCGGTTTATAAGCAATGTGTTATCACTGGGTGTACAGTTACACGCGCTTTAGAAGCTGCTCATATCATTGGCTACAATGGCAAAAGAACTAACCATGTACAGAACGGACTTTTGCTCAGGTCTGATATACATACGCTTTATGACCTTGGTTTAATTTCAATTAACCCAGATAGTTTGAAAGTAGAAATTGATGATGAGTTGAAAGGCTCAGAGTATGAAAATTTTGAAGGTAAGTATCTAAGTGGTTTGTTGGCTAGTGAGAAGGCTTTGATACATCACTACGAAAATGTATTTCAATCCAGCCTCAGTGAAGTCGAATAACTGAAAGGAGTAGTACTGTAAAATACAGTACTACTGGTTTTATAGCTCTGTGTATTTTTTGGCAGAGCCATAGCTTTTTTCTACAGGGTATTTTGCTGCGTTAACTGCTATTTTTTTTCGAGAAACATCAAGAAGATCTACTCCAGTCTTGTCAGCTAATCGCACAAGATATAAGAATACATCTGCAATCTCTTCTTCGAGTTTATCTTGCTGTTTTGAAGATAGCTTTTCACTTTCTTCAGGTGTAAGCCATTGGAATACCTCGGTTAGCTCACCGACTTCACCGCTTAGAGCCATAACCAAATTTTTAGGGGAGTGGAATTGATCCCAGTTACGCTCTTGAGCAAATGATTGAAGAGCTTCCTGTATTTCTTTAATCTCTGTGTTCTTCATAAATAGCCTTTAGCTCTTTTACGCTTAACCATGGTTTTTTCCGGTGAATCATTCTGTGACAGTTAGCACATAAGATAGCTAAGTCTTTAAGATTGGTCTCTTCATTTTTATCTCTTAGGCTAATCGGGTTTTCATGGTGGCATTCAGCAAACCCATATCCAAGTTCTCCATAAGCTTTATAAAAATCTGTATCACAGATCTCACAAGCTAGTCTGCCTACTTCGTTTAAAACTTGGTCTTTCTTACGACGAGGTATTTGGTCGTCACGTTCTCTCGTTTTATGTAATCGGTAAATTGGTTGTCCTTCGTAGCCAGGATCATCGATTGTATATTGTTCAGTTTTATCTTCCTTGGGTGATAGGTCTTCAAGCTCTACGATAGAACTTGCAGCTGTAACTGAACCTCGTGTGCATGCTGAGTAGCGTACAGCTTCAACGAACTCAGAGTTGAAGAACTCTGTACCAAAAAACACATTACCTTTGCGCTGCTCGACAATTTCAAACTCAAACCTGTGAGGGTAGGTATCATCAGGCCAAACAACGCTATGTGATTCATAGTATGATCTAGTCACTTTTCCTAATGTGATGTTTTGAACAACACCACGGAATAAATCTAGCTTATCCTTACCCACTCTTGAGAAACCACTTGGTGGAGGACCTTCAGCTTTTAACCATGATATTGCGTATACAAAGGCAACTAAATCACCTTCCTTTACATCTAGAACTGTTTTCTTTTTATCTTCGGTGACACCCCATACTCTGCTATCCATACCAATTGGAAAATTAATTTTTGAGTGGGGTTTATCAGAAACATATACAGCCCAAATCATACGCTAAGTCCTTGAAGGGTAGAGCTAGTTTATTGGTATTGTATTCTTGATAACGTGATGAGTAAATAAGCTGGCATAAAGATACGCTTATCTAGACAGACTGGGTCCTTCTGGTAGCTAGAGTCTTGCTTACGATGCCACATCGCGAGGAATAAAAATTTTTCGAGTCTTTTGGTCACCACCATCGGGCTTGTATCAGAAGAGACCTGTAGCATTTAGACTATGAACGTTATGCGTAACGTTAGATGATTTTTCATGCCTTTTGAGAGTTATAAGCAACTCAGTTCGAGCAGAATTAACTGGTTTTGGGGCATTCCACTGCAACGCGCCTCTGGACATTTTTGCTTTGTAGGAATCACTAAATTATTGATTAATTGAGCATTGAAAAGCCCAGCTGGAATACTTGGTCATTTTACAGCTCATCTAACTGTGTTTATCAAGTCGGTAGCTATTCAACCATACTTTTGAATAGTGCTATATTTGATAGAACACTCACTATGCAACATGGCACTATGCGCACACTTACATTATGTTCGGTTGTCATCTCACATGTGTTATCGATATTATTGACATTGCCTGTATCTGCGGGGGAGTCAAGAATAGAATCTACTTTAATACTCAGCGATGACCTGACGGGAAATGGCTTGATAGAACATGTATACCTTCTGACTGAGCACCCAATTGATGCAACAGGTTACATCCAACACCTAAGGGTGCGGTACGGCGATCCTAACGTGATAGAGTCGGTTATTGTAGGAGGAAAGTCCGACAAGCACTTGTATTTTGATAGTATCGATAGGGATGGGATACTAAACTTTACAACAGTATATCCACGTGATTCAGACCCTCTTTGCTGCCCTAGTGGAAAGGGGACACATCATGTGTTTGTATTTCCAGATAGAGTTATAGAAAGTGATACTCTAGTCGGCCTTAGAACTAAAAAATTCCAGTATACCCAACAAAAGGTAAAGGAAGCGCTAGGCTTCTTCACCCAATTCGACTCTTCTTCTTTTTGTTCGCTGGTGGAGCTTATCCCCTATTATTGGTGGTTGAGCAAGAGTAAAATTATCACCACGAAAACCCATCTACAACTTGCTCCCGCCCAACAAACTTACGTTTATACTGCACGAGTCCTAACTGAAAATGGTTTACATGATTGTCAAGTAGCCAGCTTAGAGGAATTTTATGAAAAATAAAGCAGAGATAAGACTTAGACGTTACCAGGTCAGTTTGTACATTCGTTTGGCACTACGATGGATTGGTTGGTCTATTATGTGTGTGCTTGGTATTGGTTGGGGATTGAATAGCTTTTCATCTATCTCACCTGACATTATACGTATGATAAACATCGTGCTATTTATGCTAGCTCTTGCATGCTTATATCGCTTCTTCCCCAGTATTAGAAAACTGCGTCTGAAAGACCACAAGGATAAAAATAAGAAGGAAATTGTAAGATTGGATTTTTTAAAACGAAAAGCGGAAAAGTGCGAGCAGATAAGGCAGTTAAGAGAAATGCATACTGAACTAAAACAAAGAACCAAAGAGTAATGATACCCAAAAAGACAAGAAGCCAGCCTACAGATTTCTGTTTCGTGGGCTGGGCCCTAGAAGCCTCGGATATTGCTGAAGATAGTATTACACTAGTAGCAGTGATGGGTTGATAGTTTAAAGGTGTGTTTGGTTAGCTTTTCTTTTAAGGTTGATATAGTTCGTGTGAAACTTCTCTACAGTGCGTGTCCATACCGTGTCCTTAGATGATGATTTATATAAAATAACTTAATAAAATCATATCACTATTTTGGTGGTTTCATAGTCCAGCCAAAACAGGGTTGGCTGATTGTTGTTGTTGCTCATTATTATCTTCACACGAGAAAAGTGTCATCTGGCTTAATGATAACAAAGAATTAGGGGGAGGGGCATGGCTAAATTCTGGCTGTCAAATGAGCTATTACCTATTTCATATCTACTAGTGAAACTTAATAAGCACAACTGCGCTCTCAATAAGAAGGGCTTCTTTTATAATCTTAGTTACAGTTTCCCAGCCAAAACACCTAGCAGTCACAGGGCTAGACCTTCACTATATTAGGCTCTTAGATAGATCAGCGTTTTTTGAGGATGATGTGTGGAAGTAACATTGGATATTGTTGCGATTTTTTTCTTTGTGGCATTACTTGCGGGCTTTGTTGATGCGATTGGTGGAGGTGGTGGGTTAATCATTTTACCAGCATTACTATTAGTCGGTTTAACACCGGCACAAGCGCTTTCAACCAATAAGCTACAAGCAATTTTTGGTAAGATCTCCTCGGTAGGCTATTTTGCCAAGCAAGGACTGATTGATGTTTCTCGTTTGAAGGTACCATTAGTCTTATCGTTTTTAAGTGCAGGGTTTGGTGCTTACCTTGTACAAACTATCCCTTCATCATACTTAAGTCAGTTTCTGCCTTTTATGATTATGGCGGCAATGATTTACATATTTTTTTCTCCACGGTTGGCCGATTTTGATACCCAAAGCAGAATTCCAATTGGTGTGTATGGTGTTACAGTCGGTGCAGTAATTTCCTTCTATGATGGTTTCTTCGGGCCTGCATCGGGTTCTTTTTTCGTTATTAGTTTTGTGGCGCTTTTGGGCTTTAGTACGGCAAAAGCCGTTGCCCATACCAAGTTATTGTTACTGGTTACAAACTTGGCTGCTTTGATGGTGTTTATTACCGGAGGGGAGATTGTCTGGAAGCTTGGGTTGGTTATGGCTGTTGGCCAGTGGATTGGTGCAAAGTACGGTTCAAAATTAGTACATCACAAGGGGAGTAAAGTCGTTAAGCCTGCACTCATTACAGTCTGCTCAATAATGCTAGTGAAATTAGTCTATGCTAATTTATTCTGAGGGTTTTGATGGATATAGCAGCCTCATTGCTCGAACATAAGCCGTCCTCTACAACGCCGAAATTCGAGTAACTAACCCAAAGAAGAACACGAGGTAGCAGCTAAATATCACGATAACAGGTAAGTACTTTTTCATTTTAATCTCTTTAATTTTTAACTCTTTGATAGCCACATTGTTATTGCTTTCTATGTTGATAACCATGGGTTTGAGTAATTCATATTTGGCGGTATGCGTAGGTTTATCTAGTGCAGGTTTGAATTTCTCTAATTCATCGAATGGGACGGCGATGTGCTGAATAATGGCGGCACAGTCCACAGGGTATAAACGACGGGTTATCGGAGTCATGATGAAAAAGAAATTATTACGTACTATTGTTCCAGCATTATTAGTTAGCATGTCTAGTTCAGTTGTATTAGCGAACATTACTTTGGATGAACGATCTATCCCGACACCTGTGGGTGTTTCATCTGAAATGGCTTCAATTATTGAAAATAGAGAGCAAGCACCGGAAGTGCCAGTTCCAGAGTCAACCGAAGAGTGGCTGGCTTTTCAAGAAGCATTCAATGCCTCAGGTATTGAGTTTGCTCATAAAGGGATGAAGCGTTTAGGTGTTACTTACGAAGCGAAAACGTATGCAGGGGTTGAGACGTTTTTTGTTACACCTAAAGAAGTCGCACCAGAGTACAAAGACAAATGGCTGATCCATATTCACGGTGGAGCCTTTGTCTTTGGCGGCGGCGAATCCGCGTTAAGGGAGGCTGCTTGGGTAGCAAACGGGCTAGGAGCTCAAGTTATCTCTATTGACTATAGTAAGCCACCGCTACATCCATTTCCTGCCGCATTAGAAGATACCGTAGCCGTTTGGAAAGAACTCACTAAAAACCAGAAGCCAGAGCAGACGGCTATTTTTGGTACTTCGGCTGGCGGAAACCTAACCTTGGCAACAGTGTTGAAATTGCAGCAAATGGACTTGCCTACACCGGGTGCGATCTATGCGGGCACACCTGCAACGGATTTAAAAGAGACATCAGATTCGTGGCTAACACTGAAGGGGTTAGATCCTCTAGGGAGGCGCGATGGTCTTCTGGAAGCTACGTTTGATTTGTATGCAAATGGTGAGGATTTAGCAAACCCGCTGTTGTCACCGGTTTATGCAGAGATTGATGACTTCCCACCAACGTTGTTCTTGACTGGAACACGTGACTTATTGCTGAGCGATACGGTTCGTATGCATCGTTTATTACGTAGTGCGGATGTTGACACCCAATTACATGTTTATGACGGACAGTCGCATGCTGATTACATGAGTGGCTTAATAGCAGGTGTCCCCGAGTCTGATGATGCTATTAAAGAGATTAGTCAGTTTTTTGCTGAGTACCTCAAGTAGTTATTCTAGTTGTTGTTCTTGAAATAAAAGCGCTCAGGTGAGCGCTTTTACCTCTTTAGTTTATATTCTAAGAAGCTAGTTTGTTTCAGGTGCAGAACATGGGCATAATAATGAAAAAACTATTGATTATTAAGCGCTTTTTTTTCATAGGCATGATGTTATTTAGCGCCTTTTCTATTGCTTACTCTCCATTTTCACTCGCAGACACATCAAGCCCGAAACACACTTTAGTTAACTTTCTTTATTACTCTGAGATAGTGATTAAACACTGGCAAGCAGAAACGTTAGATACGACAGAAGCGAGGCATGCCTATAGCCAGACAATCAGAACACTGGATATTTCACTGGTGCCTAACCGTACTCGAACAGTGGTAATGATGGAGCGGATTATTTTACTCCGGGAGATACTGGACAGGTTCGATAGTGAGGTGTTACAAGCCGCGCCTGATCATGAAAAAGCACAAGACATTAGCTACTGGCGTTTCGCAAACTCGGACTTGTCCATTGTTCGGCTAGAATCCGGCAACAGGCAAGGGCAGTTTGTTTTCTCGGCAAATACGGTGCAGCAGGTGCCAGTTTGGTACCGTAATATGGAGGCCATGCCTTATTCGTTGGAATCTCGAACAGACTATTACCAAGAGTTCTTAGTTTCCCCTGGTCCATTGTTTTCCAAAAGCTTGATTTATTCGCTTCCTGCTGATTTTGTACAACTTTATGGCACGCTTCCCCTATGGCAATGGCTTGCTCTACTGAGTATTTTTGTCATGTGTAAGCTGTTCATAAAGCTGAGCTTTAAATTAGGGGAATTGTGGAACACTTGGTGTGAAGAGCGAGAAAAAAGGTGGCAGATAGGTCGTTTAATTTCATTATTGCTTGCCGTGGGGATTTTGTTTGCGACCAGGCAGGTGATTGATTACGGTATCTGGATCACTGGCTATGTATATCAGTTCTTATCTACGGCCTTTTTACTTTGGCAGTTTTTCTTTGCGTCTTGGTTAATCATGGCGTTGTTTAACTATTTTGCCACGGTATATGCTTGCCACAAGCATAAGGGTAAGCATGTCGACTCTTCATTAATCACTGTGCTAGCTCGGATTTTTGGTGGTTTGACTATTGCAATACTTGCAATTTATGTCGTTGAGTTTATGGGTTTTTCTATTTCTCCGATTGTTGCAGGTCTTGGTGTCGGTGGTTTAGCGGTCGCTTTGGCTATTCGTCCGGTGTTGGAGAATGTGATTAATGGTTTAACCTTGTATGCCGATGGGGGGATTAAGATTGGTGAGCTTTGTCGTTATGGCGATAAGCTTGGGACGATTGAAAGTATTGGTTTGCGTTCCACTCGGATCAGAACTTTGGAGCGATCACTTATCACTATTCCTAACTCTGAGTTTGCCAACATGGAGATAGATAACCTGGAGCGGCGAGATAAGCGAAGAATGGAACATACCTTTAGAGTGCGTGCAGAGTTGACCAGAGATCAGTTGAGGTTGTTGTTAGTTAATATTCGCCGAGTACTTCTGCGACATCCGCAACTAGAGGCCGAGCCGCTGCGAGCACGTTTCATGGGCGTGGGCGAGTATGGCATATTGGTTAATGTTCTCGCTTATATTCGGTGTCGTGATCATGATGAGTTTATGGCTTTGCAAGAAGATGTTTTGTTAATGGTCATGCGGCAAATTGAAACAGTAGGGGCGCAACTTGCCTTTTCTAACCAGTACCAATTTGCTGGTAAGGTCTCTGCAATAGATGAAGAGCTAAAAGAAAAAGCATCTTCAACGGTTAAGCAATGGCATGAAACCAATAACTATCCATTTCCTGATTTTAGCTTCGAATATAAATACGAAATCAAGGACACAATAATTTATCCGGCCATAACTTCGGCAACTCGAAAGGATGCTAGAGCATAGCGTGATGCAATTGCTTGTTTAAGGCAGGTGAAAGCTATCACCTGTCTTTGTTTTATCTACTCAGGTTGTATGATGCTATCAAAATAACTTTGCATGATTTGGTGCAGTAATTGGTTGAGCGGGAAGCCTCGCTTAGACTGTAAATAGCCACCATTAACTTGTATTTGCTCCATTTCCTTGGAGACTAGCGGTAATGGGTAGGTGCGTAATGTCGGGTCGAGCTGTAACATAAAGCTACTGCCGAATAGTATCGCATCGGTATTTTTTAACTTACTGAACAAGACGCGAGCGCTGTGTGACTCTAGTTCGATGTTTGCTTGGTAGCCTTTAGATAGATATAGCTCTTCTATAGGCGAGCGCTTAGAGTTTATGCCATCAACGATACCTTTAGCTATCGGTAAATGGTGAATGCGCTCCCATTCACTGCCATTTTTTAATATTGGATGGTCTTTTCTAGCGACTAAAGCTAGCTTGATCTCTTTAATCTTATGTTGGTAGATATCTTGTGGCAGCGGAAAGGCAGCAAAATGGACCATGTAATCGATATGGCCATTTAGCATTTCAGTGAGCGACTCTTCCTGCCAATACTTTAATTTGAATTTGGCCTTAGGTAGGGCTTCTCTTAATGCGGTGAAAATATCCTCCCCACATACTTCAAGAAGGAGGATATTCATAGCGATTGTGACTTCACCATTGAACGTTTGAGCATTGAAGTCACGGTAAGAGTTTACCACTTTGATCAGTGGGTTAAACATTTCATCTGCTGCTTCTGCTAGCTTTTCGGCCAACTCTGAAGGCTGAACGCCATGGGCTTTACGGATAAAAAGTTGCTCGCCAAAAGTCTCCCTTAGCTTTGCCAGCCCTCTGCTAACACTTGTCTGTGAGATCCCCAGTTTATCAGCAGCCGCATGCGTATTTTGAGTTTCTACGACGGCTTTTAATAACTTAAGTAGGTTTAAGTCTAAATCACGGATCTCTTTCATTGAATACCCTTAGCGATTCTTCTCTAGTTCTGCATTAACTGTACTCGTTTAAGAATAGATTTAACGCACTTTATTTCAATAAGTTACTAGTGGAATTGTTAAGTGGCAGGGTGTTTGTCTAATAAAACCGTATGCGGTGAGCTAGAAGGAATGGCTTATCGCTGAGTCCCTTCAGCGACTTTGTATTCTTTGTCCCTTGAGTATCACTATTCTGTATCCGGCAGTTGATAGAGTTCTGATTGCGGGTATTGCTCTACAGGAGTTGATAGATATCTTGAACAATCTCTTCAATGCCCAGAGTAAAGAACTGAACACCCATACAAATCAGTAGAAAGCCCATAATTCGAGTAAACGCATTGATGCCGTTTTGGCCAAGGGCTTTGAGTAATGGGTAAGCCATACTGAGGGTAAATGCAGCAATCAAAGCAACGACCGCGAAACCGGATAGTACGCCACTGTAGACACTTGGCATGTGTAACTCATCGCCATGGATCGCTAATTCAGCAGCTAGGCTAATGATTAACGCCATTGTGCCAGGACCGCATAATGAAGGGATGGTAAGTGGTACAAGTGCAATAGAATCTTGTCCCGGAGGTCCATTGCCCGCTTCTGGGCTTGGAAATAGCATATTAAAACCAATGGCTACTATGATGATACCGCCCCCTAAACGCAGGCTAGGTATCGAGATACTAAATAGCTCTAATACGGAAGCACCAATCAGAAAGGTGATACATAGAGCGAAGAATAAAAAAACGCCGACCGTTTTAGCTTGTGAGACGATGTAGTTTTTATCTTTTCCCTTACTTAACCCAAGTAAGACTGTTGCTGCCGCTGGTGGATTCATCATCGGTAATAAACCGATAACCGTTAACGTTAAATAGGTAAATAAAGTTTCAATATGCATAAGCGAGCTCTTCAATAGATGGGTTTAATGTTTGTTTATAGTAAAAATAATTGCGCGAGGTAAAGGACGCTAAAGAATGAAATAGCATCGGTTAATGTGGTTAAAACTGGGCTAGATAACATAGCCGGGTCGAGCTTGAAGCGCCTTAATAGCAAAGGTAATGCTCCGCCAATCATTACTGCGATAATGGATGAAAAAGCGTAGGCGACACCGATTAGCAAAGGTAATCCGATATGTTCATTGCCATGAGTGAGCAGCGTCAGTACGGCGAGCACTCCGCCAATCAATATGCCGTTGATAAGGCCAATGGGGACTTCTTTGACGATAACGTAAAACCAATCCTTTGCGCTAAGATGGCCCATTGATAGCTCTCTAATGGAGACCGCTACGGCTTGGTTACCAGCCGCGCCAGAGAGATTAGCGACAAGCGGTAAAATGGCTGCCAGTACCGCGATTTGTTCAATAATGGGTTCGTAAGCGGCAATGATAGAGACGGCGGCATAGCTTAAAACGACAGACGGTAGCAAGAAAGCTAACCGACGTAGGTTGCGGGTGATCGTTGGCATTGAGCGAAATTCATCACCCCCAAACACGCCGGACTGTTCAAGCAGTTGGTGCTTTGATTGCTCATAAAGTGCTTCGTTAAGTTGCTTAGAGCCAACCACACCGATTTGAAACCCATGTTCATTTACCACTGGGATAACTGAGTGCAGTGTTGTGTCTAAGATACTTTTTAGTGAATAAAGCTCTAGTTCTGGTGAAGCTACGGGAATGCTTGGGTCCAGGTGTTCCTTGAGCTTTGTTTCTGGTGATTGCAGGAAAATATCCTTTAATTTTAATGCTCCAATAAAAACACCCTTCTCATTGCGTAAAAAAACATAACGCCATTCAAGGTGATCTGAGTTTTGTTCCTTTTCTTCGAGGGCGGCGTTTAAATCAGCGACAGTTGCTTCTGCGCGTATTTTTATTATTTCATTTTTACAAATACCACCGGCTGAGTATTCTGGATATATGAGTGCCGCTCGCTCTTCATTTCGCCATTTTTGCGGTAAAGCATGTTTTAGTTGAGACTGCAGTTGATGAGGCAGCTGAGATATTAATATTCTTCTGTCTGTAGAATGTAGGTATTCAAACAGGCTTACGGTAACCTCGAGTGGGAGCTGACTCATTAGTGTTAGCAATTCATTATCAGAAAAGTGATCGAGTAAATTGGCGGCAAGTTGTGGTGATTTTCTGCTGAGTAGAATCCAGACGGTGACACGGTCATGGTCGTTAAGCATTCTGAAAGCTGATGGGAGTGCTTCAGAGTGAGTCGTTTTTATATTTTTGTGTAGTAACTCAGCATCCTGTGTTTCAACACAAAACAGAAGCTGGCCGTAAAGTTTTTCTGCACTAGTTGAGTGCAGGGGCATTGAAATTAATGTCATTGTTTATGCCTTGTCGCTTTTAAGCAAATTGCTATGCCTTATCCAATGTATGAGCAGGGCAATAATCACGGTTATCAAAAGTAGCAAGCTTCCAATTAAGAACCACTTTGTGATTGATTCCTGATAAGTCGCCATTAAAGGGTGTTGCATGGCTCGGGTGCCAATGAGCATTAAGCTCATGGACCAGATTAATGAACTGGTAATACTGATAAGTACTGCGCGAACAAAATCGACTTGTGTCGTGCCCATTAACATCGGCGTTAATACACGAAAAAATGGTACAAAGCGTGAAACAAAAAGGCAGATGAACCCATATTTATCTAACAGCCTTCTTAGCTTTTGTTGAGTATTTTGGGGTAGGCGGAGCTCAATGTTGTTCATGAATTTCGTACCATGGAGCCAGCGTCCTTGAAGATAGGCGATGATGCTGCCTATTGAAGTGGCCGTTGATAGCAGAATGACCGCGCTGTAATAGTCAACGGTCCCTGTGCTAGCCAATCCGCCCACAAATAACGCTAAACCAACCCCTGGTAGCGGTAATAAAAGAAAGCAGGATTCTAGAAGTAACACCATAGCAAGAAGCAACAACAAGATGTTGATTGGGTTAACGACCTGCAGAGAATCAAAATCTTGTAACCAAATAGCCATTAGTATTTGTTGCATAATATAGACCTTAACCTGCGTGTTTAATCAAACATTAGAATGATGTAGGCAAAGAAAAGAATGAGGTGGGTAGCGCCGTTGAGTGAGTTTGTTCTGCCACTACTGAGGCTGACACTACTCATCAACAGAGTCGCAATAAGAAGCACCATTTCAGCCGGTTCGAGCCCTAATCGGATGGGCTCATTCATTAGCCCTGAAATAAGCAGTACTGCAGGTACAGTTAATGCGATAGTGGCAAGCACCGAGCCAAAAAACAGGTTTATGGCTCGCTGAAGTTGGTTCTTAAAGGCTGCCTTAAGCGCACCAACGGCTTCAGGTGCTAGAATGATCAAAGCCACAACTAAACCGCCTAGTGCAGCAGGTGCGCCCATTACGGTGATTCCATCATTGATTGGAATTGCTAGGCTCTTTGCCAGCAAAATGACCACTACCAAGTAGCTAATAAGCATGATGGTATGGAATGTGTTGCTCTTTAATGGACCATGGCTGTCGTGGTCGCTTTTGTTATCTGCGTCAATGAAAAAGTGGGTATGACTGCGGGTTTGAATAAACAGGAATACGGCATAAAGTGCTATCGAAGCGAGCACTAGAGTCCCCGTTAAACCTGCAGACATGTTGCCAAAGGCATCCATACTGGTGAAGTTAGGGAGAATCAAACAGAGCATTGCCAACGGAATGATGGCGACAAGATAGGCTTTTATTCCATCCAAGTTATATGTTTGGGTATGGTACTTCATGCCGCCGATCAACAAAGTAATGCCGACAAAACCATTGAGCACAGTCATTACTACGGCAAACATGGTGTCTCTTGCCAATACGGGATTAGAGTCGCCAGTCAGCATGACAGATGAAACCATGATGACTTCAAGCAAGACGACTGACAAAGTCAGAATTAGCGTCCCGAATGGGTCACCTAATTTAATTGCAAGCGCGTCAGAGTGCCGAACAACAGCAAATATTGCTGTCATTACGGCCGTAAACAAAATGCCAGTTGTCACTATGTATAAAGCTGGAGAGTTGTCACCATCTAGCAGGCTATTTCCGCCGAGTTTAAAAAATAATATGGCAAGCATACCGGTAATCAGTGTGTATTCTTGCTTTAGTATCTTGAACATATGAGCCTTTTGTGGAAATTTTCTACGGTTCGTTACTGTCCTTTAACGAGGTGTATGAGATTGGAAAATCTACTAATTATGCTGCAGTAGTGCCTGAGGCGTTACAATAGAGTGGATGGCGATGTGAGACGATGAATTAGTGAAATTCATTCTTGGTGGTAGTGGGGAGAATATGGCTTTATCGAAAGATGTGTGTTTATGCTAGGTTGAATAATCAGAAATCAGAAATCAGAAATAAATAATAGGGAAAGAATGAGCTGCTATTGACGTGGCTATTAATCAGTACATTTAATGACCTTGAAACTATTTTGAAAGAGGCTTAATTGAGCGATCTGTTGAACTGTGATTTGCTCGTTCTCCAACCATCTTCTAATGCTCTTTGTCTCAATCAACAATGGCATCCGGTGGTGATATGGCCGACAAATCGCATTAGCGGCGGTGGTGAGGGTGACTAGCTCGGGTAACTCTCTATCGCTTGCTTTAAACCATAACCCAGCCATGTACAAGGGCTTACCGTCGCTATGGTTGAACAAATATTTTTGCTTCCTTGTACCGCCTTCATCGCGCCATTCATACCAACCCGAGCAAGGGATAATGCAACGCCGGTGCTGCATCGCGTTTCGCCAAGTCGGCTTTTCCATTGCGGTTTCAACTTGGGCATTGATCAATAGCTTCTTTGCCCAAGCGGGTTTGATCCCCCATGTCATAGCAAACTGCTGTAGGTTAGTCGTATGAGTGTTCGGGACTGAACGTCTACAAAGGGTTTCGACGGTTTGGCTAGGACAGAGATCTGGATTGTTGGTGGTGTTGTAGCGTATGCGTAATTCATCAGAAACCTGATTATTCAGCATGTCAGCAAAAATATTGAGCCTTCCACACATGGTTTTCTTCCTTCTTTCCGCTGGTTACACCAGTCACCACCTTCACTTTACGAATGGTTATTGATCAAGGTGCATCTTGACCAATGTCCCGTCTAATATAACAATGATACTGTATAAATAAACAGTATGTCGTGAATTATGAACTTTATTCCATTTTACGCCAGTGCGGGGATCACCGGATTCGAAAGCCCTGCGGCAGATTACTTACAACTTCCCTTGTCGTTGGATGAATTACTGGTCGAACATCCAAGTGCTACCTACATTGGCTTGGCGCAAGGTCGCAGCATGGAAGGCGTCGGCATTTATGATGGTGATGTGTTGATTGTAGACCGTCATATTGAGGTGAAGGATCACGATGTAGTCGTGGCGAATTTTAATGGTGAGTTTGTCTGTAAGCTCATTGATACTAAGCAACGGCGGCTACTTTCGGCGGCCTCGGGTTATATACCGGTTTTTGTCTCGCAGCATGATCAGTTTACCTTGGAAGGAGTGGTGACCCGCTCGATCCGTTGTCATCGGAAGAGTCTGATTTTTGGTGAAAGTTGATAAATAGGGGCAGTAATGTTCGCGCTGGTTGATGCCAACTCCTTTTATTGTTCGGCTGAACAGGTCTTTCGGCCTGATTGGCGCGGTAAGCCCATGATTGTGCTGTCGAATAACGATGGGTGTATTGTTGCTGCTAACCGACTGGCAAAAGAGGCTGGCGTAGAAAAGTTCAAAGCCTATTTTGAAATGCGCGGCTTATGCGAAGCGAAGGGGGTGATTGCCTGTTCATCGAACTATGAGCTCTATGGTGACCTTTCCAGTAAGATGATGGAGGTTATTGGCCGCTTTGCTCCCGAGCAACATGTGTATTCCATAGATGAATCTTTCCTGGCTTTCCATCAATGCCAGCAAGCCATTTCGGATTTATCCCATCATGCGCAGCTGTTACGGCGGGCTGTCTGGCGCGAGTGTCGTTTACCTGTATGTGTGGGAATGGGGGAGACGTTAACCCTTGCTAAAGTAGCAAACCATGCCGCTAAAAAGGTGCAGGGTTACCAAGGGGTATGTGTAATAAACACTAAAGCTGAGCGACATGAGATATTGGGCCAGATGAAAACCTCTGATGTATGGGGAGTTGGCCGGAGGATAGCCAAGCGGTTGGAGTTCATGGGAATTAATACCGCGCTGCAGCTTGCGGGTATGAAACCGGGATTAGCAAGGAAGTCATTCAGTGTTGAAGTAGAGCGTACAGTACGTGAGCTTAATGGTGAGGCATGCAAAGGGTGGGATCAAGCTCGGGCTGATAAGAAGCAGATCTTCTCTACCCGAAGTGTCGGTGAGCGGATAACTTGTCCTGACAGTCTTCGCCAAGCTCTGTGCAAACATGCAGGGATCGCAGCAGAGAAGCTAAGAAAGCAACGTTCTCTTGTTCGTGTGCTGATGGTGTTTGCTTCAAATTCACCTTATGACGAGCGGCCGCAGGGATTCAAGCAGGTCTACCGCTTTGCCTATCCAACCGATGACAGTGCGATGATCACTAAGGCCGTAGCTTCACTGCTTGATCAGATATTTGTTTCTGGGGTGCGTTATTACAAAATAGGAGTTGGGCTTATTGATTTGGTGAGCGGTGAGCACGCGCAGGGTGACTTGTTTGATGAAACAACAACCAACCCTGCCTTAATGGCGGTATTCGATAACATCAATCAGCGCTATGGCCGAAACAGCTTATTTTTGGCAGCTCAAGGTATTCATCCAAAGTGGGCCATGCGGCGGGAGTTCTTGTCACCGCAATATACGACTCAGTGGCGGGATATTCCTCGGGTGAAATGCTAGGTCATACGTCAAGGGATTACACATTGATGTACATATTCATTGGTAATAATATCAATTCAACTTGTTGCTTATTGAATGAAAAGGGATAGCAAATGTTTAAAGTAATACCGGTGTTTCCAGTCATCGTCGCGACTTTGATGTGTGTGTTTTCACTCCAGGTGCAAGCAACGTCTTCGACGGATGCATTATTTAATACTATCGCCCAACGATTGAGTTATATGGAAGATGTGGGGTTATATAAATTTAATCATCACTTAGCTATAGAAGATGTGGCGAGAGAAGAAGTGGTGATTGAAAAAGCATCAGCTTCGGCGGCGAAGGTGGGCTTGGACAGCAGCAGTGTGGAGGGTTTCTTCCGAGCGCAGATCTCTGCGGCAAAAGCGATTCAGTATCGTTACCGTGCCGATTTGCTTAATGAGCCGACAAGTCGTGAGCCTCGTGATTTGAAAGTGGTCGTACGGCCGGCGCTGATCACTTTGGGTAATCAAATTAACCAAAAAATGGTTGGCTACCTAAAAGCGGGTGGGCAGCTGTCACAAGCGGATTGGGATGCTTTTTCTCAGGCGCTAGAAATGAATTACTTATCAGAAGCAGATAAGCGGGCACTGTTCGACGCCCTTGCTGGGGTCAAGCTGCAATAATAAAAGGATATAGGCTTGTATCTCTTCTCTAAGCTAACTTCACTTAACCCAAAAGGTACTTGTAAGCCCGTATTTTTGGATTAAGTGAAGGGCGATATCGACGAGAGCAGTAGAGTTAAAACGACTGCTGAAACTTCTTTAGCGCAGAATCCATTGCCGTCATTACGGCTTGAACCTTTTGAGCGTTCAATGCGTCAGAATGTGGTTGTCCGAACTGACCAATATCATTATCGAAGTAGAGGCCGTGGGCGTTGGCAAACTCATCTGACAATGCGCCGCGAACTAAAATGTCTGCACCGACACTGAGATCACTACCAGCAATACCAAAGGCACTTTTCACCATCTTGCTGCCAAGGAGTGATTTAGGGTTTACCGAGGCTATCATAGGACCACTTTGTTTCATGGCAAGTCCCATGCTGCGAGACCACATGGTTATCGCCAGTTTGCTTTGAGCGTAGGCCTCTCCTGCTGATAAGGGAGCATTACCAGCAAGTGCGTCTAAGTTCACAGTGGCTTGTGCCGCTGAAGACAGGTTAATCACGCGGCCATTTTGTCCTAATACAGGAAGTAGTGCTTTAGTCAGTAGATACGGGGCAAATGTATTAACGGCAAAACGGACATCAAAGCCATCATCAGTCGTCGTAACGGGTGCGTTGTAAACACCGGCATTGTTAATCAAGGCGTCGAGTTGGCTATGCTGTGCGATGACCTCTTTTGCGAGTACTTCAACCTCTGACATCTTTGACAAGTCAGCGACATAGCTTTCAATCTTTACGTTACCTTGTAACTTAATCAGCTGGTTTTCGACATCTTTAAGCTTTGCCGGATTACGGCCATGCAGAAGGACATGATGGCCTTGAGAAACGAGCATTTTGGCTGTTTCAAATCCGATGCCGTCAGTTGAGCCGGTAACAAGAATCACTTTTTGCATTGCTGTATCCCTTGATAAGGTAATCATAACGGTATGAATAATAGCAGCTTTAAAAAAATTGATAATTGAATCAGATAACGAAACAGTTTAAATAAAATATTGATAATTGAACTCAAATTAATACCGCCGTGTAGCCTGTTTCAGGCTATACGGCAGTGTCAGAATATTTGCTGAGTCATCACTGTTTGATAAATAAGTTTTCTAGAAGCGATAGAGCAGCCCAACACTGAACAAGCTCACTGAGGAATCATAGAAATTGACATCACTGTCGTTATCGAACCAAGCCATTGTGCCGTTTGCCAGCCAGTTTTTCCAGCCAAACGGACTAGCGTAAAAGGCCGAGAAGCTGGCACCCAGTTGGCTGCTGTCTATTTTTCTATCGTATAAAGGGTGGACTTCATCAAAAGAAAGTTCCGAGATATAAAGGTTTGTTACCAAACGCCAACGGTTAATCGAGTAGATGTAGTTTGCACCAAGTGAGTATCCGTCATAAGCCATGGCATCACCGTCAGCATCTAAGTTGACTACAGAAAACAAAGGCACTAATCGATGTCTAGGTGAGTCCCATGTGAAAGTGTATTGTGCAGTAAAACGGTGAAGCTCACCATTGCGGTTAAGTAAGGCGAGGTCTTCGGGCTCCAATCCCTGTGAGACACCGCTTAGCTCATCATCTATATCAACATCGCGGTAAGAATACCGGAGCTCTAAACCTGTACCGTACATCCTATCCCAGATAAGACGAAAACCGTCAGCGGTTCGATCCGTTTTTTTTCTCGGGGAGTCAGTGAGGAAAGGATCTGCCCATACTTCTGTTGCGAGAGGGGTATAAAGAAAGCTAGCGCCTAATACCCCGGCTTTACCTATTTCTTGCCTAATACCGGCAAGAGTAGAGAAGTCAAAACGGATATAGTCTTCTAACTGATTACCAATAAAAACTTGTGTACGAGTATCTGCGAAGGTGTAGGCAATCTCAGCAGCAATAACCGGCATTCCAGTATCTTCACTGCTAGGGGAGTTGTTGATTGAATTTATAGTGTTGTTACTTAAATCAACAGAACCAAACTTGGCCAAGGTATTTGATTCAACACTCATCCCACCGACACCAACGTTAACGAAACCAGAAAAACCACTTTCCGTAGGAATAGGCTCTATGGCATAGGCACTAGAGATAAAAGCGCTTGTTATGACGAGTGGCAATATCGGCCGCATCATATAAAAATCCCAATTTAATTTACGATGGTTGTGTTAAAAAATTAGGAGAGTTTCTCAACGATGTAAAATGCAGTGGGCGTTTTTCTTGTATTTAATAGGCCTGAATCAAAACTGAGTGATTTGAATTTACTCTATAAAATGTGGAGCGGATTTCACTGCTAGTCTTATCCATTTAGTCCTAATAATAAGCAGGGCATTTTGGTGAAATTAGCAATTCTCTCTTTATTTGTTTTATCCATAAGCTCAACTTACGCGGCGGCCCCGGCGTTTACTCGCTTGTTTGCCGCTGCAGACAGTGCTGAGACGGCCTACCTGACACCGGCTGGAATGACGCGTTTAAGTGAACATTCGCTGGTGGTGTCAGGTTTGTTGTTTCAATACCTGGGTGAGTTTGATATTGATGAAAGCCTGACGACGGTCAGTGGAGGCGCACCAGATAGCGGCGATCCGATATTGGTGCCTTCTCTTTATTATGTCCGGGTTCTTGATCCTGATTGGCGTGCTGGTGTGGCTCTGACTATTCCATCGGGCTTTGGTTCGACAACCGGTGGTAGCTGGGCTGGTCGTTATTACACAACGGATTCAAGTCTGATTTTGGTGAGCTTAAGTCCTTCTGTCGCTTATCGAATTGATGAACGATATTCTGTGGGGGTGGGGCTAAACATTAATTATACGCTATCCGAAATTAGCTCTGCGATTGCGAATAGTGAACCCAGCCAGCCGGATGGAAACTTGGATGTGGGGTCCGATGGATTAGGCGTAGCATTGGTATTGAGCGCATTGATTGAATGGTCTCCATCGACACGATTTGGGATCAATTGGCATTCTGAGTCCAATGCCGATAGCGATCCTGATGTGAAAATTAGTGGGTGGGATGCGCCAGATGACGCAAGAGAACAGCTTGAAGCGGCAATAAGCAGTCTGAGTATCGCCAGTAAGGTGCCAGCTCAGTTTCAGTTTGGGTCTTATCATCGGCTAGATAATGATTGGGAGATCACTTTCGATGCCATATGGGTTAATTTTTCAGAGTTTGGGGTCACTGAAATAAGTGTTGTCGATAATAAAGTTGTTGCCCCTGATAATTTATATGAAGACTTCTGGGTGTTTACTGCAGGTTTGTCGTTTCCTTTAAGTGACCGGATAGTTGGACGAGTAGGCGGGTTATACGCCCAGCCTGCCATTAGTGATGAAAACCGAAGTTTCTCATTTGCTCTTGATAGGATTTATGGCTTGGGAGCAGGCATTCAATATGAGTACAAAAGCGGTGATAAGCTGGATATTAACCTCAATCTGTTTGATACCGGAAGGGCGCCCATAGATACTGGTGAAGACCCAGCTCGAGGACGGATCGTTGGTGAATACGACGATCACTATGCATGGGGGCTGGAGGTGAGCTATCACTGGTAGGTTGCCGCTTCAAGCGAAGCGGCAATGTTGGTGGTTTAGCTTAAAAAGCCCAGTGTTTTCTGGTTGAAGTTCACTAGGTTGGGAAAGAGACTATCGAGTGCGTCTGTTGGAGCCCCGAACCAGTGGGCGAGTGTCGCTGCGACTTGAGCGGCAGAGGTGGTCGGGATCATGCGACCATTGTTGTTAATCGACCAGTTACCATCGTGAACTAAATCTGGAATATCTCCGTAGTACTTTCCGCCGAGTACGGCATCACCCATTACCAACTCGTGGCCAGCCCAACCGTGAGCAGTCCCTGTGCCGTTGGTAAGTTGTGAGCGGCCGAAATCAGACATAGTGAAGGTAGTCACATTACTGCCGAGCCCTGATATATCCAGTTCAGTTTGGAAGGCCGCCAATGCATCGGCTAACTCTTTGTACAAACGATCTTGGGCTGCTAATTGGTTGTTGTGCGTGTCGTAACCTCCTTGAACCACATAGAAAATTTGTCGCTGCTGGTTGAGCGCTGCATTACCTTTGATGACTTTTGCCACCATAGATAAGTTGTTGGCAAGCGAGGATTTGGGAAAGACCGTAGAGAGCTCCGCTTCCAGTATTGGGTCGAGTTGCACACCGGATGAAAGCATCTGTTGTTTGATGATATTGATTTGCTGCCTGAATAAATTGGTACGCTTAACCATCATGTCATCTTTGAAAGTGGACTCAAGTCCTTCAGCTAAGCCAAAGGCGTTAACATTGGCACTTTCTGATAGTAATACTTGCTGGTAGCTGCTTGATAATAAGAAATTGGTTTCTTCACCGGTGCTGTAAGCGGGGCTGAAATCATAAATGGGGCTGGCGAGAGTATCTAGTAGACGGCCGGCCCATCCAGTTGGGATTTCACCACCGACTAGCCCATTTCGTTTGGCTGCCTGCATATCGGCATGCGAACCCAAGCGAGAAATTGATGGGACAGTTTTGGCTTCGAAAGCGGCCCGATCGCCTGCCGCAATTAAATTGCCCGTATTGACGATGGTGGTCATTCTTCCTTGGTTAAATAAATCAGACAGGGGAGACAGAGCCGGATGGGCACCAAAGGCGAGATCGCCTCCCATTCCAAGCTCCACCAATTGGCTTTTATCTATCGCTAGCGCACCTTTTGCTGCGCTGTATTCATCATAACGGGCTGTATTTGTCGGGATCAACATGTTGTGGGAGTCGTTGCCCCCGGCAAGGAACACACAGACTAATGCCTTGTAGTCACCACCGGCCGCCATGGCCAAATTACGCATACCAATCCCGGTTGATAATGAAAGCATGCCGGCAGTTGCCAGTGATTTTTTTAGGAAGTCACGTCTTTTCATCATCATTACTCCTGGATCAGGTATTCAGGGGAAGTCACAGTCAGCCAGATCATCCCTTTGCAGCGAATACGACCGTTACTTGGGCCTATTGAATCGGTGAATTGACGATAGGTGTTAAGCATGGTGTCACTGATCGACCGGTGATAGAAGGTTTGCTCAAGGTAGGTCATTTGTTCTTCGAACTTGGATACGTGGCTAATGTCATAACAACCAGATATATCGACTTTGTTGTTTTCATTTACCTCGGGGGTATCGTAATTTTTGTTCTGGCTAATGACGGAATTGAGGATATTGCTTAACCCTTTATAGGATGCCGCATTAAGCACTGTAAATTCGGGTGCCGCTAAACCATTTTCCTTCAAGCTCCCATCAGGAACATCTTCAGGGCGGTAGAAGTTGAATACCGATGGTGAACCTAACGGTATTTGACCGTAAGCCTCGGCTGTCTTGATGTCGCCATAAAAGCCATCAATGTTGCCTCGCATCGTCATAGCTCGGGCAAGGTTGGCCATTACGATCAAGGGCTCTTTGAGTTTAAAGGCATCACCACTTCGTGCTTCTTCATCACTCAATATAGCCTTGGCCACCATGGCAAGATCGCCCCGAACACCTTGTCCGTTGTTACGAAATACGTTTGAAACACGTGTGAGGTATTCAGGTGAAGGATTGGATTTAACCAAGCGTTGGATAAGGATCCGGCTAACAAATACTGGGGTGTTGGGATGGTTAAACAACATGTCGATGGCAAGGTTGAGGTCTTTGTCTGCAGGTTGCCCCCCAGGAAACGTTATCCCCATAACTTGCTTGCTGCCATTATCATGACGCGCTTCGTTTGGCGCCATGGGAGCAAAGAGTTCGCCTTGGCTAAGGTCATCCCAGTCAGTATTTCCTGCTAGATGCCAGCCTGTCAGTACTCGAGAGAACTCACCTATATCGGTTTCGCTGTAGGTGGCTATCGGCTTACCCTCTATTGTGAGATAAGGGCTGCCATCAGGTTTGAGTTCATCTAATCCGATAGTAAAGAGCTGCATTAACTCCCGAGGGTAATTTTCGTTGGGGCGTATGCCTTCGAAAGGGTTTTCTTGTTGGCTGCCGATAGCCGTTAGGTAGTAACCCATAGCGGGATGGCGTGAAACATCGAGGAGTAAGTCACGGTAGTTGCCAAGGCTATGACGGATAAGAACATCATAGTAATCGGTAAGTAGGCGGGGGTGTTGGCTAAGCGTTGCGTCTTTTTCCGATATCACTAGAATTTGGCTGAGAGCAAAAGCCATACGTTGACGGAGTTGATCCGGTGCATTGATACTCTTTTCCCACCAGACGCGATAACGGGTTTCTGCTTCGTCGTCTGCGCCGTAGCTAAGGTAGTTATCATAGCGATCTAGGTGATAAGTGGGTTCGATTGCTAGTTGTTCATTAAACCAATATTCAAAGCCATTTGTGCTTAATGTCGCAGGTTCACCAACTTTTGGGCCGAAGGTGGCTTGATATAGCAGCGATGCTGCTTGCTCGGTGGTGAGTGATACCTGAGGTAATTCAGTCGCTGGAGAGATAGGGTCGATTCGTGGGTATATGAGTCTACCCGAAACATTGGCATTGGGCTCTACGATCCAAGTGAAAGGGCCAAATGTACTGGCTTCTTTGCCGTCAGTCACTGTAAAGGTGACATTAGGGTAATAGCCTTCAGAACCTGATGGAGGCATTCGGTCCGATGAGGGTTTAGCCCAAAAAAAACCATTATTATTGACCCAGATAAAGTCGGGTAAATTTTCGCTAGACCAACTTAGCGTTTCTTCGCCATCGTAATTTACTGGAATCTTCCAACGGTATTTTTCGCCAACGACACCTCGTGGTGGTTGTATGTCAGTGGGAATTTCTAATGTTGCATAGCTTGATGCAGACAGGGTAATAGGAATGGTTATCCATAACCATGAACTAGCTTTGAGTCGCTGCATCTTTGCCTCCTTTTCTGGTTTCTTTTGTAATTTTTAGCAGGCAGAAGGAGAGGGGGAGATAAAGATTTATTGGTGGCGTGAATGTATGGGCAGGGTATCACGTTTGGATGCGATATATTGCTTGCTCTCAAGTGAATAAAGAAGATTGTTGTTGAACTATTGAATAGCCACCGACTTTACAGATAGTTCAGCATTAGCAGGGTTCTATAACTATTTCTGTAATCAAACCCGAAAAAAACGTATTACAGTATCCAGTATTTGCAAAACCAATTCCTGATAATGAAAGTGTTAATTTAGCTATGGTTAAGCTTCAATAATAGGTGAGAAATAACTCAATAATATCCAATCACGCTGTAGACATATTCTAAAGGAGATGGAAATGGCTACTGAAACACTGTCCTATCAAAGATCAACACTCATTCAGCGTTTTTCAACGGTATGTACCGCCTTGGTTCAACGCTACTTACCAGACCCGTTTTTATTTGCCGCATTACTCACTTTTGCTGTTTTCCTTATTGCAATGCCGGTAACTCAACAAAGCCCCACCCAAATGGTTAATGCATTTGCGGGCGGGTTTTGGTCATTACTCACTTTTGCTATGCAAATGGCTTTGGTGGTTGTAACGGGGCATGCTATGGCATCAGCTCCGGTATTTCGCCGTGGCCTGTCTTACTTAGCCATGACGGCTAAAACCCCTGGGCATGCAATTTTGATCGTCACCATTGTCTCTGCCATTGCTTGCTGGATCAATTGGGGCTTTGGCTTAGTGGTCGGGGCAATCTTTGCCCGTGAATTGGCTGCGAAAGTCAAAGGGGTCGACTACCGACTGTTGATTGCATCGGCTTATACTGGGTTTTTGTTCTGGCACGCAGGCCTTTCTGGCTCTGTACCGTTAGCATTAGCTTCGGGAAGTAACCTTGAAACTGTAACAGCAGGCGCTGTATTGGCACCTGTAGCAACGGCGGAAACACTGTTCTCCAGCATGAATATCATCATTCTTTTGGTAATGTTGATTACTATTCCTTTATTGAATCGCTCTATGCACCCTTCAGCGGATCAAGTGGTGACTATTCCACCAGAGCTTTTGTCATCAGATGAAAGCCTAGAGGAAGAAAAGAGAGCTGACTTAACACCCGCTGAGAAACTAGAACAATCGCCATGGGTTAACCGTTTGCTGGCGTTATTAGGCTTTACCTATATCGTCATGTATTTCAGCGAGAATGGTTTTGCTCTTAACCTCAACATCGTTAACTTCATCTTTTTGTTTACCGCAATTCTTTTGCACGGCACTCCTAAAAGGTTGTTGAAAGCGGTCGCTGAAGGTACGAAAAACACAACGGGGATTTTGCTACAATTTCCATTCTATGCCGGGATCATGGGGATGATGGTGGCGAAGGGGCCAGAGGGCGTATCATTGGCTGGAGCGATGTCTGATATGTTCGTCAGTATCTCCAATGAATATACCTTCCCATTGTTTACCTTTATTAGTGCCGGGATTGTTAACTTCTTTGTCCCTTCAGGTGGCGGTCAGTGGGCTGTTCAGGCACCAATTATGATGCCAGCGGGCGCTGAACTCGGTGTTCCTGCTGCTAAAACCGCAATGGCTATCGCGTGGGGGGATGCTTGGACGAATATGATACAACCGTTTTGGGCGTTGCCTGCGTTGAGTATTGCAGGGCTTAATGCGAAAGATATTATGGGGTTCTGTATTATCTCGCTTTTCGCCTCCGGTGTAATTATTGGGCTTGGACTTTTAATTTTTTAAAGTAAACCGCGCCGCTTTTCCTTGTTCGAGGCCGAATTACGAGAGAACAAATGTTCTCACGTGTGGGGCCTCGAGCCAGGTTATCACAGGTTATTCACCTCGAGAAACTAATAGGCGCTAACGGTCGGGTTCGAAATGGTATAGGCCACCTCACCTAATGTATCGAAGCCTTTTGCCTGCGCTTCTAATGTCCCTTCCAGCCAAATAGCATCGCGCAGTAATAAATTCTCAACCCCTTGAGGGTATTTCACGTGCACCATTTGGTTCGCTGGTGGCGGGGGCATATGGATACAGGCACCGAAATAGGGCACAAGCAAGAACTCGGTTACCGCATAGTCATTCCATTCAAGCGGTACGACAAATCCCGCTAACTTCACGTCTTGCGAAATGACATTATGGTTAATGTTGGCAAACCCGATTCCCATTGATTGTTCTTGCGGACCGATAAGGTCGTCATGATATTCATTGGCAAAGGCCCGCTCTTCCTCGATAAGCGCAAGGATAGTCTCTCGCTGTTCATGCGGGATCAATTCAGTCCAGTCAGTCGGCTCTTGTTGGCTTTCCGTTATTTGTTGTAAACAACCGGAAAGCAGGCTAACCAGTAATGTGGTAAATAGTGCTTTTTTCATATTTCGTTATAGAGGAGAGGCTGAGCCTCTCCTGTACTCTGTTATTTTTTGATAATGGCAAAACGACCGTCTTGGTCCACTTTGGCCCAGAATGTATTGTTATACTGACCGACTGTCCATTGGTCGTCACAGCCTAGATCCGCAATATCTTCCGGTTGTTCGACGAGGAATTGGCTGCTGTAGGCCTCCTGGCTAATACACTGGTTTTCTACCAGCGGCTGCCATTGACCATTCACTTCTACCGCGAGAGTCACTTCAGATGTTTCTAAGCCTCCAGGTATAGCCATTTCAAGTACGAAGTCGTCGGCGCGTACTGAGTCATCAAGTATCCAACTGTGTGATTCGCTCAGGCGATTCGGTGATTTTTCGGCGAGTAAACCATCATAGGCCAAAGGTTGCTTTTCAATGGCATTGAGGTTTTTGTGGTCGCCATCAGCTTCGATATCTTCGGCTGAGGTACCTGGCCAGCCGGGCTCAGTGGTGATGTCTTTCTCTGCACCGAAGGCGTTGGTATAGGTGCCGGTTTGACTCTGGATGCCGCTGACAATAAGAATGTCGGATTCAGTTGATTCTTCACCTTCAAGCCAACTTAGACTGACGAGTTTCTTCATGTCATAGGTGGCGGGATACCAACGCATACGGCCTTCGTCGACTTCGAAACGCTTGGCATGGTTGTAGTTCAAGCCAGAACGGCCATCAACAACGAAATCGCGGTCAGATGGTTTACCATCAGGACCAGCCTGCGAGCTACGGATACTGGGCTTGGTTAGCATGAGATCCCACATGCGATCCATGGCGTCCGAATCAGTCCACCCCATCCAAAGCGCACCTTCAAGAGCCTGATCAACACGGTTAAATACTTGGTTATTGCCATCAAGTAAGCGAGCCCGGTGTCCATTTTCTGAATAACAGTTCACGGTGCGATAGTTGGTATCTACAGCACTGTAATAAGTGGCAGAGAAAGGAGCACTGGCAGGATAGACAACTTTGTCACAACGCTGCGGGGTGCGGACAAAGCGGTCGAATAGTTTCCAGTCTGCACTTGTTAGTAGTTCTGAAGATTGCGTGAACGTATCGTAGAAGGCGGAGTATTGAATCTCTTTGCCATTGATATCAAACCACGACGCGTTGACCATCAAATCGCCTGTTGCCACACTATCGCGGTCGATCATTTCCTGATCCCACTCTGCACGATCATCCTCATCTGGAATTTTCGGGCTGACATAGCGGGTTTTGTACATCAACATACTTTGGATACGTTCGAACTCACCAACGCGGTTGTAGTAGCCTTTCTCTGATGCATTGCCTGTTACGATATGGTGGAAGAAGCGATGGTTTGGCTCTACTGCCGTGTCACTATGTAGATTTTGTGTATCAGGGCCTGCGCCGTTGTCCCAAATCACTGAACGGCTGTACTGGTGATCGTGACCCGATACGAAGACAACATCATTGTTGGTGAATAACTGACGCCATTTTTCTTGGTCACGGGTGTACATGTCATTTTCGCGTTGATCATTCCAACGTGCAACAACACGCTCCATCATCACGCCGCCACGGTACGGCCCCACAAACGGGCTGTGAGTGGAGACAAACACATGATCTATCCCAACAGCCTTATTTTCAATTACTTGCTCAGCCCAGTCGTAAGCGTAAGGCATGTCTTGGTCAGAGATTTGTACCATGAGTACATTATTATGGGTATAAGCATAAGTTTGGTACTGGCGGCCAGGCATATGATTGATGTTTTCTTTAGGAATGAACTCTTCCATGATCCGTTTCCAGGTGTAGTTATCACCCGGCTTACGGTCATGGTTACCCATCAGTGGAAGAAACGTAATTTGGTGTGAATATTGGCTCGCTAGTTCTTTCCATTGTTCGTATTCATGTTCGGTATTGCTATTGGTTAGGTCACCTACCGCAATAACGATATTCACCCCATTGTCACGGTACAAATCGAGAATGGCTTCCATTTGGTTGACTGCAACAGCGTCACCGCCACCTTGGGTATCGGTAAGAATCCCTACACGGGTATTATCAAGATCTGGCTTGGGATCCGTTTTCCCCGATTCTGAACTGCTGCTATTACAGCCTGAAAGTAATGCTGCGGAGACAGCAATGGCACAGAGCGCTTTGTAGAAAGGTTGCATTGTTTTCCCTGACATATGATTTAAGTGCCAAAGAGGGTACTAATTGCGTCTTATAAATAGATGCGATGTAGGTGATATTATTTTGAATTGTCGTCTGCAATGATTGCAGGATGGTGTTCATGAATTATTCATATGTTTAGTGCAAGTTTTTGTCGAATAGAATAGATTTTAACTGAGTTTAGGGTGCCATAGCGCACCCTTTCAATATGTAGCTTAGAACCTACCTTACAGCGTAAAAATGAGCTTGCCTCTGACATGGCCATCTTCGCTTAGACTAAAAGCGGCTTTATGACTTTCAATATTAAAAGACTGCTGGATATTGGCCTTAAGCTTGCCAGAATCAATTAATTCGGCAATGTGTGTTAGCTGTTCGCCGTTATTTTGAACAAAATGGAAAAGAGCGTTAATATTTTTCTGTGTAGCCAGCGCTTCCGTCTCTTCGGATAAGCCCGTGATAGAAACCAAACGGCCACCATTGCGAATAACCTTCAATGAGTCTATTTGTACTTGGCCACCCAGTGTATCGAACACCATATCTACGGGATTGGTTTGTAAGGTCGTTATGATGTCTTGATTATTGTAATCAAGAACAACGTCAGCACCGAGTTCATACAAGTAACTCTCATTATGTGCTGAGGCTGTTGCAATAACATATGCACCTTTGGCTTTAGCCAACTGTACAGCAATATGACCCACGCCACCGGCTCCGGCATGGATCAGAATACGCTGATCTGCTTGTAGTTGGCCGATAGAGAAGAGAGACTGCCATGCTGTCAGGCTCGTCAGTGGATAGGCTGCTGCTTGCGCAAGATATTCACTTTTCGGTGCAAGAGATAGCGCTGAAATGTTGACTCTGCAATATTCAGCAAAGGTGCCGTCAAAGCCAATCTCTGCCATCGCGTAAACCCTATCGCCTACGTTGAATTGCTTTACGCTGCTTCCTACATGCGTAATTGTGCCAGATAGATCGGTACCCAGAGTCAAGGGATGTGGTTTCTTGATAAGAAAAGCGAGCGTCCCGTTCGCAATTTTCCAATCTACAGGGTTAATACCAGCACCAGCTACCTTAACTAAAACTTCGTCGTCGGCAATACTTGGAATGGCAATGTCTTGGAGGCTTATTTCATTACTTTCATTGAGTTGAAGTGCTTTCATGCGAGTCAGTTCCTTCTTTTAGCATCCCGGTGATAGTATTTTTTCCAGACACGATGATAAAGCGGCACAATGTGCAGACAGTTATTCTGATATGGAAAAGATGATGGATAAGCTAGATGCCATGGAAATGTTTATTAGAGTGGCTGAGTCAGGAAGTTTTTCTAAAGCGGCACACGACCGAGGTTGTTCGCCATCTTTCGTCAGTAAGCAGATATCTTTTTTAGAAAATCAACTGCAGGTTAAGCTAATACACCGAACCACACGGTCACTACATTTGACGGATATCGGGATACGGTATCTTGATGAGTGCCAGTCTGTTATTCAGCAGTTAGCATTGGCAGAGTTACAAATTCAAGATAGAGGATTGTCGCCTTCAGGAAGACTTAGAGTAAGTATGCCTTCTGTTTTCGGTGAACAGGAGCTCATGGCGCTATGCAGTCAATTCATGTCTGCATACCCGAATATCGATGTGGATGTTCATCTCGATGACCGTAAGGTTGATTTGATTGAGGAAGGGTTCGATGTTTGTATTCGAGCCAGCTTTAGCCACCCGGACTCGAACTTAATCATGAAAAAGATGGGGACATTGCCCATTCGTTTGTATGCTTCAAAAAGATATGTAGAGAAATACGGTTACCCAGAAACCGTTGGGGAGTTAGCAAGCCATAAGTTTATCGCCCATGCTTTTGCTAATTGCAATTTACTTTCGTTCAAGGGAAAAGATGGTATAGAGAGGGTGTCAGTACCTCAAAAGGCACGGGTAAATAATACGTTTTTTGTCAGGCACCTTGTCAAAGAGGGCCATGGCATAGCTTTTCTGCCTGAATATATGAGCCAGGGCTTCCCAGAGCTTACGGTGCTGTTTTCCGATTACCCGTCATCGACACTTGATATTTGTGCCATGTATCCTGATCGTCTTTTCACCCCGAGTAAGACCACGGCCTTTATTTCTTTCTTTGATGAGTGGTTTCGACAGTTTCTTGATCAAGCTCTGTAGGTAGGCAAACAGGCTTGCTGCCTGCTTGCCAAATTAGCGCGTTAACCAATGGGGGACTTGGATTCAAGGGGGGACGGTTTATGGAAACAGGAGCCTAGACCAATAGGTTCGTTGGTTTGTTTTTGTAGTTTTTCAATTAATACATCTCGTTTAAAAGGCTTTGGCAGGTAATCGTCCATGCCGCTGTCGAAACATTGCTGTATATCGTCATCAAGAATGGAAGCGGTTAGCGCAATAATGTGTGAACGGTGCAGGGTCTGCTGTTGTTCCCAAGCTCTGATAGTCTGAGTCGCTTCGAACCCGTTTAGTATGGGCATCATGCAGTCCATCAATATAAGGTCGATGTGTTGATGATGTTGCTTGTAGAGGGTAACAGCTTCTTGACCGTTATTGGCAATCAAGTATTCATAACCTGCACGTTTTAGGTTGATACACACAACTTGCTGGTTAATCTTATTGTCTTCGACAACCAGGATGGTTTGTTTACTGGTTGCTATGTCAGTATTTGAAGGTGTTTCAACGTCGGAAGGCTTAGGCTGTTTATTGTTATCTTGTGTATTCGTGGAAAAAGCACTCTTCAATTTATTATTAAGACGCATACCAAACAGTGGAGCCGTCGCCAAGGCAACAATATTGTTGGCAATGCCATCAATGATCTCATGGTTGTGACGGACATAGAGGGTTTTATAAGTGCTGAGTGTGTTTGCTGTTATCGGCAGTAAACTGGGCTCGTCAATGATAACAACAGCAGAGGAGTTGTCTGCATTGAGTACATCATCGACACTGTGACAAAGCGTTAGCTGATATCCGAATCGCTTTATTTCTGTGACCAACAAATCGTTGTGGTCTGATGCCAAGTAAAATACCTGCCAGCTTGGTACTGGGCTCGTGGTTTGGTCATCATTTTGAAAAGTCAGGGTAAAAGAAAATGTACTGCCTATCTGCTTTTGGGAGTCTAGCTGGATTTCACCACCCATCATTTCAATAATTTTTGCAGAGATCGCTAAGCCTAGACCGGTTCCTCCATATTGCGAGGAAGTATGGCTTGTCTCTTGTCGAAATTCTTCAAAGATGTGTGCTTGCTTATCGCTATCTATGCCGATCCCTGTATCACGGACTGAAAAGAAAATCTGTATTTGTGTTGAAGAGTGGTTAAGCAGTTTTACTGTAAAAGTAATCGAGCCTGACTCTGTGAACTTAATAGAATTAGACGCAAGGTTCATCAGCACTTGGCGAATTTTTTGCTCATCGGCTTTGATATAGTCGGGAAGGGCTGAATCTAAGTCGACCACCAAATCTATTTTCTTTTGTTGGGCTTTCGGGGCAATAAGCGCAGCCGTATCAAAGATGACTTCTTTGAGTGCACATGTGTGGGGAGCAATTTCAAGGTGGCCTGATTCAATTTTGGATAAGTCGAGAATATCGTTGATGAGCATCAGTAGTGTTTGGGAAGATGCGTTGATGGTCGATAGGTAGTCACTTTGTACGGCACTAAGTTTGGAGTCCGATAGAATTTCTGTCATCCCCAATATGCCGTTTAGCGGAGTGCGGATTTCATGAGACATGTTGGCAAGGAAAGCACTTTTGGCCTTGTTGGCTTGTTTCTCTTGCTCTCGTGCTGCTATTAGGGCTTGTTCAAGCTTATTGGTTTGTTTTATCACGTACAGTAGAACAAGAATAACAGCGAGGCATAACCCTAACGCCACGGATTTCTTATAGCTTTCATATTTCCCCATAACGTGATTGATTTGTATTGGCGTTTCGATAAACAGGGTGTTGAGAGTTAACTCCAATGAATGGATAGTGCTGCGAAGTTGGCCGTGCATTCCATCGTTATGTGAATAGCCAAACGTTTTATAGTTACGCTGTAATTGATAAAACGCGTGCTTGAAATTATTAAAGCTGGTGGATGATGAGCTCAAGTAGGGAGATAAGGTAATAGCTTTTGCTATTTCATCTAGATTTTGATCAATGAGAGGCAGTAACTGAGAGTCAAAATCGGTGAAAAACTGATACATCAAATCTTTTGTTGTGAGTGTGAGCGTATCGACTTCTGGTGAATTTGCAGTAATTAGCTTTTGTTCGAAATCGAGAGCGTTATCTTTTAGTTGATCAATTAAGCTCGTTGTTCCTTTCTCACCGAAAATAGCCAGAATGGCTTGGCTCATAGTATTAAATTGTTGGTAATAGTTATCGATGTTGGCTAATACTTGCTGTTCATCATAACTGGTTTGAATGCCATGCTTATTTATAGCCTGATTGATTTCAGATAATTGTGCTTTGAGGTTTAAGTAGGCGTCTTCCATTCTTACTAGGTACTTTTCATCGACTCTCGCAAGATAGTCTTTTTCATGGCGACGCATCATGAGCATGCCATTAGAGGCTTCTAGTATCGTGTTCTGCAATGACTGAAGTTGGGTATATTTTTTATGGAGTAAATGGTCGGTGATGAAGAAAATAAATAAAAGCGAGAAAATAACCGTAGCCCCAGCTATAAGAAGGCGGTGAATAGATTGTGTGTGAAGAGTGCGATGTACTGCCATGTCGATGAGTTCCCTGAAAACAAAAGCATTTATTCCCAGTCTATGGCGAAAGGGAAGTAAAAAGGCACTTTCAGAGTGTCGATATTTATTTTATTTCAAAAATGTTACATTGGGTGGGTTTCACTCTCGGAAGGAAGGCATTTTACAAGAGGGGGGAAAGAAAAAAGGGCGCCAGAAGGCACCCTTTTAGAATTCTGTACGTTAACGCGAATTAGATGCGCTCAACGTTAGCAGCTTGAGGACCTTTCTGACCTTGTTCGATGTCGAAAGATACTTTCTGGCCTTCAGCTAGAGATTTGAAACCTTCGCCAGCGATAGCACGGAAGTGAACGAATACGTCAGCACCGCCGTTGTCTTGAGTGATGAAACCAAAACCTTTCTCGTCGTTAAACCACTTAACGATACCAGTTGCTTTAGACATGTAATGTCTCCTGAATCAAAAAATTAAAAAACGCTATGTTGCGTACTTAAGCCATCATAATGAATTACTTATGGACAAAAGAATGTTGAGCTCTTCAGGACAACGTCGCTCGGTGAAGCGGTGTAACGAAGTTTTCTATTTCAATTTGTTGCATAAATAGGTCTGCATTTCAGGCCAAGCACATTAGGCCATACGGGACGGAGGGTGGCAAGCAAATACTGTGAAATTAAGATGTTTATATGGAAAAGTGTGATTTGGATTGTACTGAAGCTGTTGTTTTAATGATGGTATACAAGATGTTATCACTGTTTTGATTGATTTCACGGCAGATTAGAGCGAAAGGTCGAAGTTTAAGCAGTTAATTTATAGGTGAATAATAACTGTACAGGTAAGCGCCTAATGTAGAACGTAAAAAAGGGCTTTAAAAAGCCCTTTTATCCAAGTGAGAACAGAGAAAATTAAGCTTTTTCTACGTTCGCAGCTTGTAAACCTTTTGGCCCTTGTTCTGTTTCATAGCTTACTTTTTGACCTTCAGCCAAGGTCTTGAAGCCATCGCCAGTGATTGCACGGAAATGAACGAATACGTCAGCACCGCCGTTGTCCTGTGTGATGAAACCGAAACCCTTTTCTTCATTGAACCACTTAACGGTACCTGTTGCTTTAGACATGTTGTCTCCTGAATAACTTACATCTGTACATATGCCAATACTATCTTATCTGTAACAATTGAACTCTTAAACACCTGTTGGACTTGCAAAAATAATTGCTAGACGAAGCGATTCAGAAGCCATTGTTGTATCAGTGCCAAACAGTATTGCTCACTTCAAAGATTAGGCAGCATTGGGCTAATTGCAAATAAAAAAATAAGAAATTTGTGGGGGCTTTCACAGGATTTTGTAGAATCTGAACTAACCCTTAAGTAATCTCACAAATTTAACGAAATCTTACTTTTAGCTTTATACGCTAGTGACTTCAAGTTGCGGGGTTCTGAGTCATCATCAATGGACTCAGTTTAAGAAAAAGATTCACATGGATTAGCGAGTCTATGTCGAGGCTGTATAAGTACACCCCCTGTTGCTTCAGGTACTGGATGGATGAGCATATGAAGGCGAATTGAGTGCCTTGAGGTAGTTACAGGATATTCGTTTTGCAGGAAGTGTATCGCTCCGTTTGATGAAATAAGTCAATGAAGCGGGCAGTTTTGGTTTAACTGCTCAAAATGTGACTTGAGTGGCAATACAACTTTCTGCTATAACGGAGGCAGTTAGGTTTTGTAGATTCATAAAAGGACAAATAATGAACACTATCTTAGAGTTAGTTCGTCAGACTCGTCGCAAGAATAAGTTAAAGCGTGAGATTCTAGACAACGACCGTAAAGTTCGCGATAACCGTAAACGTGTTGAATTGCTAGAAAACCTACTTGATTATATCAAAGCTGATATGACTCATGATCAGATTGTAGAAATCGTTGAAAACATGAAAGGTGATTATGAAGATCGTGTTGATGACCACATCATCATCAGCGCTGAGCTTTCTAAAGAGCGTCGTGAAGTCAGCAAGAACGTTAAAGATCTGAAAAAAGCAGAGATTGCTTCTCAGCAGTAATTGCGATACTTGATTTCTAAAAGCCCGATCGTGATCGGGCTTTTTTTATGCTTTTTTTACCTCATCTCGACAATAATGTACTTAAATTCAGGTATATATAAGCCTATAAAAGCTATTATTAATTCACGGTTATTATTGAGGGGTTTTGATTGTCTAAACAACTTGGGTTCATCGCTTGTTTGCCATTTGTAGCTTTGGCTGCTGATACAGAAAGTCCTGCTGTGTCGATAGATAACGAGAAGCCATTAGGCTTTATATCCGTAGATGATTTACGGCAGAAAAGAGACGGTGAACAAAAGTGGGGTATCGCTGCGGTTATGCGTGGAGCCTCAATTCCTTATGCAACAGAATCTGTGGTAGAAGATTCAACGGTAGCAACCTTTGTTCCTATGATGTTCTATCAGGGGGAGCGCTTGTTTATTAACGGCACAGAAGGTGGCCTAAATCTCTACCGTGAGCAAGATTGGGAAGTGAATGCCCTCATCCGAATGCACTTTATCGATATACCTTCTTCTTTTCAGAATGAGATAGGGGGCGATACGGCGGATTATGGGTTCCAGTACAAATATTTTTGGGATGATAATTATTATACCGATCTAGAGTTGCTGACGGATCCTGATGGCCGGCTTAGTTCTCAGTTCTCTATCGGTGGAGACTACCAATATAATGACTGGCGTTTCCTTCCCAAGGCATCTTTGATTTGGAAAGACAGTGATTACAATAGTTACTACTACGGGTTGAATTTTGAGGATATTGATTCAGGGGTCGACTTCAAAATGGGCTCTGCTTTTAGTTACCACGTCACGTCAAACTTGTACGTTGTAGGTGGGGCTTATGCTCGTTATTTTGATAGTAACACTCGTGATGCTGATTTGATCAGTGACAACTGGCAAGGTGAAGCATACCTTGGCTTCGGTTTCTTTAATGACACCAAGAAATCGAGAAAATCGAGTATCAGTAATAAGCCATATTTGCGCGTTGCCCATGGGTGGGCGACACCATCGAATATCGGTGAAATTTTCTCTGGCAATGCAGAAAAAGATGAATTCAACAATCAGTTGACCTCTGTATTCTATGGTCACCCTTTGACCGATGAGTTGTTTGGTTTACCGCTGGACATCTATCTTACTCCCGGCTTTGTATGGCATTGGAGTTCTGATGTTCAAAGTTCAACACAAGAATATGTGATGGCAATTAAAGCGTTTTACACCTTTACGTGGCCGGTGCAGTGGCGCTTTGGTGTTGCCGAGGGCTTGTCTTATGTCAATCGTATTACTTACATTGAGCAGTCAGAGATGGATCGAAAAGGCTATGAACCGAGTAAGTTGCTTAACTATTTAGATTTCTCTTTTGATGTCAACCTTGGTGATGTTTTCAACCATAAACCGCTAGATGGTGTGTGGCTAGGTTACAGTTTGCACCACCGTTCAGCGATTTTTGAAAGCGCTTCTCAGTTTGGTCGTATTAAAGGCGGGAGTAACTACAACACAGTGTATGTGCAGTTTGATTTTTAGGGCTGTTACAGCACGAAAATAGATCACAAAAAAGCCTTACCCATCAGTGAAATCACAGTAGCGAGAATGGATAAGGCGATAATTGTATACCCAAGCACCTTGTAGTGCGTCAGTATGAGCAGTGCCGCGAGAAGGCACTGCTTATTTTCAAAACTTAATCAATTATTGAACGAGGCTTTCTAGCTCTTGTTTCGCTTGGGCAATCCCTTTTGCAGCCATTTCATCGCCCATCGCCAGTGCTTCGCTATAAACTACGTCAACATCTGTCATACCGACAAAGCCCAAGAATGTTTTCAAATAAGGTACCATGATGTCGGTATCGCCGCCTTTGTGCATCCCACCGCGAGTGGTAACCACAATCACTTTTTTACCTGTTAGCAGACCGACAGGCCCGTTTTCTGTATAACTGAAGGTAACACCGGCACGGGCAATCAAATCAAACCAGTTTTTAAGCTGCGTCGGGATAGAAAAGTTATACATCGGGGCACCAATAACAATTGTGTCACTGACATTAATTTCATTAATTAATTGATCAGAAAGCGTAAGTGCTGCTTGTTGTTTATCGCTGAGATTATCACCACCACGTAAACCACCCGCAATTTCTCCATCTAAAACAGGTAATGGCTGAGCGGCTAGGTCACGCTCTATGACGGCAGTGGTGTTCAGGGAATTAACGAGATGATCGATAAGACCGTTTGACTGCGAGTAGTCACCGAGAATGCTTGATTTTAGTACTAGAACGTTTGACATAGTGTGCTCCTTGAAGTGCATTGCCGTTTGGCTTGGAACTAACTATACGAAGGGAGGCGTTTTGAAGATAGCGGAAAAAATCGGTTAAGTTATTCGAAAAAATCGAATAGGCTTTTTGTGTTGTAAATACATGTTTTTAATGTTTTTTGTTTTTTCTTTGAAAGTTAGCAAAAAAAAATGCTTAGGGTATGAACGAAAAAATCAATGCTTGTACCAATGGCGTGTGGGGAAGTCTGAAGACAAAAAATAGCCCGAAACGACTCCTGTTTCGGGCTTAGGGGAATGGCTCGTGAGAGCCTTGCGCTAACTGGTTAGTAAATGGAGATCAATTACACTTTCAATGTTAGTTCAAGCAGTATGATTTGCCAGTTTTACCACTAAGAATGTTATTCATCTCTGATACTTAACAAAAATATCCTGTTATTTGAGTGAATCTGTTGCAGTTACTTAATGCTAGTTGTTCCAGCGATAATTTACTTGCTCAAAAAGTGGAATTAGATGTCAAATAAGTTGGTATCTCTCACCAGTTCACGAGGCAAGCCATTTTTGATACGATTGCTGACCCATTTACCAATGCCGATAGGGTAGTCACGGTAAGTCACGATGATTTCGCCTTTTCCTGATAGATTTTCAGGACGGATATCCCTACCCATAAACCACTCTTTGGCTTGTGCCGCATCAAGCGCAACGGCAGTTTTCTCCTGACCGGTAGCAATAGTCATGATCGCCTCATGCTGCCAGCGGTAACCTTTTTTGTGTTGTTCGGCCAACTTGATACCAATACGCTGGAAACGAATTTCACTAAGGAGATCATGTAGCTTTGACGGGAACAACCATACTTCTTTATCGCGAAGCCAAATTTCGCTATCAGCAGGAATAGTTAAGTCTAAGTCTTGCTTGAATGCTAGGGTAATGGCTTGACTGTCTTTGCTGCTAGCAGGACTGAATGGGAATTTACCTTTGCGTTTTTTCACTTCTGGCGACTCGACCGCTGCAAGTTTACGGATACGAGCGACAAAGAAACCTTCACTGTCGAAGATTTGCGGGTAGACGTGAAGGAAGCCTTCTTCAGTTACGGCTTTTTCTGCACCATCGAATAAGTCAGCGAGAGGCTCAAATTCTACCGCATCACCGAAGGTCTCTTTAAGGTGCTGACATACCTTTTGGTTCTCGCTCAGGTTCAGGGTGCATGTTGAGTAAACCATCACGCCTCCTGGCTTAAGGGCTTGGAAACCGCTGATGATGAGGTTGCGTTGTACTGCTGCAATATCTTCTACAGACTGAAGGCTCCAGTTTGCCATCGCATCGTCGTCTTTACGGATAGCCCCCTCGCCTGAGCATGGTGCATCAAGCAAGATTGAGTCGAATGACTCGGGTGCCCAACCACCGAAAACACAGCCGTCAAAGTGGGTGAGTGCTGCGTTGAATACGCCACAGCGCTGCAAGTTGGCGTGCAGTACTTTAATACGGCTTGCGGCAAGTTCATTGGCAACCAAAGCGCCGTGGTTATTCATTGCACAAGCAATTTGGGTTGTCTTAGAGCCCGGAGCGGAGGCCATATCCAATACGCAATCTAGTTTGTCGTTATCTTTTAATAGCGCCACGACAGGCATCATTGAACTGGCTTCTTGAATGTAAAAAAGGCCAGCCATGTGCTCGGCAGTATTGCCTAAAGAGACGGACTCTTCATCTTCCCGCTCAATCCAGAATCCAGTATCGCACCAAGGTACCGGTGTGAGGGTCCAACCTTTATCGGAAACACGGTCAAGAAAGTCTTCCACACTGATTTTCAAGGTGTTAACACGAATACTACGACGCAGAGGGGTTTTACAAATGGCAATGAACTCATCTAAGCTCAGGTGATCTGGCATGATCTGACGAATTTGTTCAATGAATGCGTCTGGGATATGGATTTTAGGATGCAAGGGAATGTCTCGATTATCTAGCAGTGGGGCGGAAGTTTATCATTTGTGGTTACTTATATCAGTAATATTCGGGCCGGCTGACGAAAACAAAAAAGGAGCATTACTGCTCCTTTTCGTTTAGCTATTAGCTTGTCGATATTTTAGTGTTTTGGAATTGCCGTGCGCCATGTTTTCCATTCAGGCTTGGCGGTATCGTGTAGCAGGAAGTGACTGTCACTTTTGGCAATAGGTGAGAGTGGCTGGGTTTCTGGAGTGGCAAAGGCGATACCACCACGGATCAAGCTATCCACCGTACCACTTTGTACTGAGGCACCTGTCAGGCCGATGGTGACATCAATACCCGAGACATTCCAAAATACGCTGTCGGTACGTACGAGGTGACTGAAACCTTGTTCTACTTGGGCTTCGACAATGACTCTGTCTGCCAGTTCACCAAGGCTAACTTTAACCACTTCGCCAACCTGGATGTCACGGTACAATAGCGGTGTTCCTGCACTGATTGAGTTGCGCTCTTCTGTCTCCAAAATTAAACTCAGTCCTTTATTCTGCAGTTGGGCATTGCCCAAGGTGAAGCTTTGAGAATAGTGGCCTTCTTTACCCGGTGTCACGGCAATATAGCTGCTGAGTAGGGTATCAAGGTTTTTGGCACCAGTGATGCTAATTTTCGGGCTGACAATCCAAAATTGGCTATCGGTTTTGGCCAGTAGTTCGGCATATTTAGGGAATAGGCGGGCCTTTACGATGACCTTACCGGTATTGAAATCAGGCTCGGTTTCGACCACTTTACCCACGTTTACCCCTTGGTAACGGATATCGGTATTTACCTTTATCGTTTTGGCATCAGCGGCAATCATAGTAACCAGCAAACCGAAGTCTTTGGCTTCTTTGTAGCTATTATAAAGCTTATAGCGGCTTCCGCTGCGGTTGGTGACACCTTCAAGCTCATCAAATGCAATTCCCCCTTTGATCAGGGTACTGATTGGGTCAGCTTTAATTTGTACACCGTCAAGACCTGCTTCTACTTCAACTCCAGAGCGGTTCCAGAATACGGTGTTAGCTGAAATCAAATGGCGGTATTTATTGTCAACCTTAAGCTTGATTGTGACGCCGTCACGCGACAAGGCATAGCTAGTGACCTCACCCACAGCCATGTTTCGGTATAACACTGGACTGCCTTCTGATATTGGTGGTAGCTCATCGGCATAGAGCTGAATGACAGCAAACCCTTGTGCTTTTTCTGCTGCCAATGTGGCAAGTTGGCGGCTCTTATAGAGCGGGTACTGGCTGTGGACTTTGTTGCTGCCCCCGCTGCTAAAACTAATGCTTTGACTGATCAATTGATCGGCGGGCGGTACAGAAACATCTAGCCCTTGGCTACTCAAATTCGCCTGAATACCACCATCGATATAAAAGCGGCTGCCTGAACGCACCAATTTGGTGTACTCAGGCTGGACAATGACGCTAAAGCGGACCTTAGTGCCATCTAACTTTACGGACTTAACTCGGCCGACCTCTAAACCACGGTGTTTAAGTTTGGTACCACGTTTGATGCCGTAACTGTCATCAGCATAAAGAGAGAAAGAAGCAATACCGGGTTGTTGTTCTTGCAGTTCGTCTTGGTTGATGGCGACAAACTGGCGGCTGGTTTCCCCGGGGCCCGGGATTAAGGTAAGGAAGTTGCCGCGAAGCAGATTGCCGATGTTTTTAACCCCATTTAAAGACAACTCGGCTTCTTCCAACAGCATTTTAGAGCCAGTGGTCAGCAGGTCACTCATCATCGGCTCGATAGCGGCATGAGCGACGATGGTTCCGCGTTCTTTATCAAGGCGGATATCGGAAATCTGACCTATCTGGAGGCTCCGATACACAATGGGAGCACCACTCGCACTGATGTTACTGTTTTCAGGCAAGTCAACAGTAATAGCGATACCACGACCTGCTGTATTTAAATCTGGGTAAAGCCGGAAGAGGTGATCAGGTTCAATTGGCAGCCCTTTATCCGGCGAGTCGAACGCGATGGCGCCGCTGATCATTGCGGACAGGCTCTCGAATTGCACGTCGACACCATTGAAGCCAATGTTGGCACTCATACCGCTGACGTTCCAGAATCGACTCTTGTTGGTGATCAGGTCGGCATATTGCGGTTTGATTAACACATCAATGATCACTTGCTTGTTGTTCTGGCTAAGAGTGTGGTTGTACACTTCTCCGACCGGAATTTTCTTATACAGCAGCTGCGAGCCAATATTGATTGAACCTAAATGAGGGGCACGTAGTTGGATTTTCAACCCCTCACCGACAGGGGTATCGGCTGGTTGGCCGTCAAGTGCATCGAACTCGTTGGCAAATTTGCCTTCGCCTGGCTGTAAAGCGATATAGTTACCCGAGACGAGGGCGTCGAGACCAGAAATACCTGTAATAGAAGCTTTAGGTTTTACCAACCAAAATCGGGTACCTGAGCGCAGGGTTTGTACTGCTTCTGGGTAAATGTCGGCTTCAACATAAATGCTTTTCAAATCGTTTGATAGGTTGACGTCACGAACAATACCCACCTCAAGTCCCTGATAACGGATAGTCGTCCTTCCGGCAACCAAACCGGCAGCGTCATTGAAGTGAATTTTTATCCGTTCTCCGGCTTCATTGACGGCTTTGAAGACAAGCCACCCAGCGAGAATCAAGGCTAGCACGGGCAGGAACCAGAGAGGGGAGATCCCGCGATCGCGCTTAATATTGACCGGTTTAGGTTGTTGGTTATTAGGTCCGTTGTTCATAGTTGTCCCATATCAGACGAGAATCCAAACTTTCTGCGGCAAGCATTGTCAGCACCACAACGACACCAAAGGCAATAGCGCCTGGGCCGGGGGTAAAATAGAGTATTTGATCACGGTCTATCAAGGCGACCATGATTGAAATAACGAATAAATCCATCATGGACCACTTGCCAATCCACTGAATGAATCGATAAAGCTTCATGCGTTGCAGGTGCTTTACACTGCGTTTGAATTGGATGGTCAGCAAGAGAAAGGCTAAGCCAAGAATTTTGGCCACGGGTACGACAATACTGGCGACAAAAATAATGATGGCAATGCCTAGCATATCGGAATTCACCAATGAGGCGACACCCGAGAAGATAGTATCTTCGACGCGTTTACCATTATTCAAAAAGATAGAAATTGGATATAGGTTAGCAGGAAATATAAATACCGTTGCTGCTATAAGGTATGCCCAGGTTTTCTGGATTGAGTGAGGCATGCGCTTATGAAGTGGGCTGTTACAACGTACACATTCCTCGTGGTCATCTTGTGTCATGTGGCAGCGATGACAGTGACGGGCATGGCTATATTTTTTATGCTCAGTTTCAGGCTGCCAGGCTTCCCAGTATCGGTTAATGCTGATACGTGTAAGCAGAAGCGCCATTAGTAGTTGCAGCATAACCAGGGAGTATAATCCTGGGCCTACGAAAATATCGGCATAGTCTTGTATTTTGAAACAAGAAATCCCAAGGCTTACAAGAAACACATCAAACATTGCCCAATGCTTGAGGTGTTCAATCATCCATAGCGAACGACGGAAAAGCTTGATACGCCGGAATTTTAACCCAGCCTGTGCACCCAAAATAGAGCCACAAACCAATAGTGGCGCGATAGAGCTACAAAACAATATGAGGGCGGCAACCACCGGAAACGTCGGTGCAAGTGATACAGTACCTGAGGTTATGGTTGCCGGGATCATGACACCAAACAAACGAATGGTGATCATTGGAAAAAAATGTGCCGGAATAAAGAGAATTAAGCAGGCTAGAGCAATAGCCAGTTCACTGGAAAAGCGAAAATGACCACCACGGTACAAGCGGGTGTTGCAACGTGGGCAGTACGCACTTTGTCCCTGTTCAGCGACTTGCGGCAGCAAAGGTAAATCGCAACCGGGGCATAGTCTCGCTGTGGTCATTAACGTTTATTCCTTTAAAAATGGCTTTAAATGAACGCTATATTATTATTTTAGGTTCACTCTGGCTACAGGTACTTGTGCTATTGCATCATTTTGATTTTCCGCTGATTGTACAGAGCCATAAAGCGTTTGGTACAGGCCTTCTTCGTTCACGAGTTCGTAATGGGTACCGCTTTGGCTTACTTGCCCATCTTCAAGCACGTAGATTACATCAGCTTGTTTAACCGCAGATAAACGGTGAGCAACAATTAGCGTGGTACGATTGGCCAAAAATTGGTTAAGCGCAGTATGCAATGCTGCCTCTGTCGCGGTATCTAGTGCCGATGTGGCTTCATCTAGAATAACGAACTCAGGGTTGGTCAGAACCATACGAGCAATAGCGAGCCGCTGACGCTGGCCACCTGATAATTTAATCCCTTGGCGACCTATCTCTGTATCCAATCCTTCCGTCAGGCGCAGAGTAACATCAGTCATCTGAGCAATCTCAAGTGCCTGCCATAGTTGCTGATCACTGTACTCCCCCCCTAATGTGAGGTTGTGGCGCATAGTATCATTAAATAATACAGGGTGTTGTAAGACCACTGCCATTTTGTTACGTAGCGCTTCATAACTAACATCTTCAATGGGATATCCATTAATTAAGATGTCACCGGCGTCTTTTTGGTAGATACCCAACAGCAACTGTATCAGTGTTGATTTCCCGCCACCTGAAGAACCGACTAATGCCACTCGCTTGCCCGTAGGGATAGTAAGGCTCATGCCGCGTAGTACTTCTTTATCTTCATCGTAAGCAAAATGGATGTTATTAACTTCAATGTCGAGGTGATGGTCATCAGTAAACGGATTCACCTTTTGTATAGGACGAACTTCTTCTTCAATGGCAATGAGGCTATTTAATCGTTGCATGGCAGCAGATGCACTGAACCAAGCAAATTGGATCCCTAGTAGTTCCTGTACCGGGCCAAGCATAAACCATAAGTAACCAAAGACAGCGAACATCTGGCCGATGCTAAGGTCGCTAAATAACACCATGATCATGGCCATGGCTCGGAATAACTCAAAACCGACTAAGAACAGCAAGAAAGAGATGCGGCCAGCGGCTTCTGACTGCCATGCATATTTGTCGGCATCATGACGAATGTCGTTAGCATTGGACTTTAGCTGGTTAAGAAAATCTCGCTCGCGGTTAGCCGCACGCAATTGGTAAATGCCATCGAGGGTTTCAACTAAACGTTGCTGAAAGCGCTCAAACGCCTGGTTTTCTTTTTTCTTCAGAGTCTTTACTCGGTTGCCCATCAGTTTGGAGGCATAAACCACAATAGGGTTAACCAGTAAGATAAAAAGCCCCAGCTGCCAATTAAGCCATAGCAAAATGGCAGCAGTACCGATAACGGTAAGAAAGCCAATAAGGAAACGGCTGAGGGTATCACCCACAAATTTATCGATGGTTTCAACGTCTGTAATTAGGTGGGAAGTGATACCACCGCTACCGCGCTCTTCATACTGACGCATGCTGATACGGCCAAGCTTGTCGATAAGATGCTGTCGCATGTTGAAAGTAATATCTTTGGCCACCAAGGTAAATTGACGACTTTGCAAGATATTAAGTGCTTGGCTACCCACGCGCATTAAGACGACGAATAACAGAACCAGCAGGATATAAGCGGTTGGTTGGTGCAGGGAATCCGGCAAAAAATGATTAAGGAAGGCAATACCACCAGCCGGCTTGTCGAGGAGGATCTCATCAACCATTAAAGGCATTAGCAGTGGGATAGGGACACTGATAAGGGTCGCGATGAGCGCGATAATATTCGCCGTTATCAAGCGGGGACGGTGATGTTTTGCTTGCTTTAGTAGCCAAGACCAGTTAATCATTTGGTTTGAATTGTTTTTCACAATGATAATGATTCCCATTATTAATAAAAAGCCATTCTAGCGGCTATAAAAGGAGTAAGCCATGGAAATTAGATCAGTGAACTATCAAACGCTGACGAAACAAGCTATCGCGTTGATTGAAGATGAGCCTGATCTCATTGCTAATATGTCTAATATTAGTGCGTTACTGGCCATGGAGTTAGAAGAGATTAACTGGGTAGGGTTTTATCTGCTTAAAGATGACCAATTGGTATTGGGGCCATTTCAAGGTAAACCCGCTTGTGTGAGGATTCCTGTAGGGCGTGGTGTATGCGGTACATCGATAGCTGAAAATAGTGTTCAACGGGTTGAAGATGTCCATCAGTTCGAAGGGCATATCGCCTGTGATGCGGCCAGCAATTCAGAAATCGTGATCCCGTTTTCTGTAAACGGTGAATTGTACGGTGTGCTGGATATTGATAGTCCAATCTTATCAAGATTTAGTCAATTTGATGAAGATGGACTGGTTTCTTTGATGAATGAGGTACAAAAAAGACTTTAATTGAATGCTTTCGGTGGTTTTTCAGCGTTAGGTAACTATAATAGCGGAACAATTTCTTTTTGATTAAAGTACTAACGGCGAGGAAACTCGCTTTTGTCAGGAAAGTCCATGGAAAACTCTGAAAAGCTAACGAACAGTAAAGAAGTCATTGCCTACATTGCTGAGCGTTTCCCAAAATGTTTTACTGTTGAAGGTGAAGCGAAGCCTCTAAAGATCGGTATCTTTCAAGATCTAGCAGAGCGTCTAACTGATGACCCGAAAGTAAGTAAAACTCAGTTGCGTACCGCTCTGCGTCAATACACTTCTTCCTGGCGTTATCTTCACGGTGTGAAAGCGGGTGCAAACCGCGTTGACCTTGATGGCAACGATTGTGGTGTGTTAGAACAAGAACATGTTGATCACGCTAAGCAAGCGCTTGAAGAAAGCAAGGCTAAAGTCCGTGCTCGTCGTAAAGAACAAGCAGAAGCTAAAGCAGCTGCTAGCAAGGATGGTGAAGCAAAAGCGAAAAAAATTCGTCCAAAAACTGCTAAACCAAAGAACACACAACAAAAAACGACTAAGCTAAATAAAAAGCCTGCAGAAACGACCCGTGCACTGACTGCTGATGAAGTCGTCGTTGGCAAGAACGTTAGTGTTAATCTGGGCAACGGAAACATGCCGGCAACTATCGTTGAAATTAATAAGGACGATGTGCGTGTTCGCCTATCAAATGGTTTGACCATGGTAGTTAAAGCGGAGCACCTGCGTTCGTAAAGGAGAATGCTCGACGCATGAAAGGTCGATTCCGTTTCTCACTGATCGCTGCTGGCATGATGCTAGCAGCGTCAGCGCAAGCCCTAGAGGCGACATACACGTTAAGTGATCTTCCGCAGCTGGTTCCAGAAAAACAGCATGCGACTGCCAGTAAGCGAGTAGCTTCGCGCTTTACTCGTTCACATTACAAGCAGTTTTCACTTGATGACGAATTTTCTTCCAGTGTCTTTACTCGATATATCGAGATGCTGGACTTCAACAAAAGCTTCCTTACTGCTTCCGATATTCGGCAATTTGAAAAATGGGAAGAGCAGCTAGATGATCAACTCAAAAGAGGAGATACATCAGCAGCTTTCGATATTTTCAATACCCTGCTGAAGCGTCGATATGACCGTTATCAATACGCACTGACTTTGCTTGATCGCGAAATTACCTTTGATGCTGATGAAGATATAGTGTTAGACCGTTCCGAAATGGAGTGGGCTAAAGATCGCAATGAGCTCAATGAAATTTGGCGCAAACGGGTAAAATACGATGCGCTTAACTTAGAGCTTGCGGGTAAAGACTGGGATGAAACCAAAGAGACATTAGGCAAGCGTTATAACAACGCGCTTAAGCGTCTAACTCAAACTCACAGCGAAGATGTATTCCAAATTTACATGAATGCCTTTGCACGTGAAGTTGACCCTCATACCAGTTATTTGTCACCGCGTAACGCTGAACAGTTCCAGTCTGAAATGAATCTTTCATTAGAGGGGATTGGTGCAGTTCTCCAAGTGGTTGATGACTATACAGTCATTCGTTCTTTGGTTGCGGGTGGTCCTGCTTCTTCCTCGAAGAAATTGGCTGCAGGTGACAGAATCATCGGTGTCGCTCAAGACGGCAAAGATATGGTCGATGTGATCGGCTGGCGTCTAGATGATGTTGTTCAGCTCATAAAAGGGCCTAAAGGCAGCAAAGTTGTTCTGGAAGTCCTTCCTGAGGGGAACAACGCAAAAAGTTACGATGTCACGATTGTTCGTGACAAAATCCGCCTAGAAGATCGCGCAGCAAAATCGTCGGTAGAGACGTCAAATGGCAAGAAAATTGGGGTGATTGAAATTCCAAGCTTCTATGTCGGTTTGTCGGAAGATACCAAGAAAGAACTGGCGAAGTTGAACGACCAGCAGGTTGATGGCGTGGTTATCGACTTGCGAAACAACGGTGGTGGGGCATTGACTGAAGCAACAGCCTTGACCGGGTTGTTTATCAATAGTGGACCGGTTGTTCAGGTTCGTGATAGTTATGGACGAGTTAAAGTGAATGGCGACTCAGATGATCGCGTTTACTTTGACGGAGCTCTAACTGTGTTGGTTAACCGCTACAGTGCGTCAGCATCTGAGATTTTTGCTGCCGCTATGCAGGACTACGGGCGTGCTGTCATTCTTGGTGAGCAATCATTTGGTAAAGGTACGGTACAACAACACCGTTCACTGAACCATATTTATGACTTGTTCGATAAGCCATTGGGCCATGTTCAGTACACCATTCAAAAGTTCTACCGCATAAATGGTGGTAGTACCCAGAATCTAGGTGTTGTTCCTGACTTGGCATTCCCAACGGCTGTTGATCCATCTGAAACCGGTGAAAGTGTAGAAGATAATGCACTGCCTTGGGATAGTATCAAGGCGGCGGACTATCAGAAACTCTACAACTTCTCGGCGGTATTGCCTTCACTCAAAACGAAGCATGACCAGCGGATTAGCAAGGACATGGAGTTTGGTTTTATCCAAGATGACATCGCCAAGTACCGTGAAGAGAAAGATATCAACACGATTTCTCTGAACAAGAACAAGCGTATTGCTGAGCAAGACAAAGATGATGCGGATCGCCTAGCACGGTTGAATCAGCGTCAGAAAGCGAATGGTGAAAAAGCGTTTGCCACATTGGATGATGTGCCAAAGGATTACGAAGCACCTGATGCCTATCTAGAAGAAGCGGTTGCTATCACGTCTGATTTATCGAGATCGCAAAGCTAGCCTGTGAGAATAGGCAAGACCTCTATAAACGGCACCTTTTAAGGTGCCGTTTTTTTATGGATAAAATCAGTTAACTAGAGAGGAAAAGTGGTGTTTCACCCCTGAGACAGCTGGAAGATTAATACTGATAAGTCTCAACTTTTGTTCTCTAGGTAGTAATTGCCGACTAGGGTTAAAAGTAGGCGATCAATTCTGGTGTTAGGGGAATGCTATGCTGAAACATGTAATTATTGCTGTAACGCTGTTATTTTCAACATTTTCTATCAGTGCACGATCAACAGACTTGACGGAATTTGATTATCCACTGCTTCTTGGTGATTGGTACTGGTTTAGTAATACCGATACCGGTGTTGAAAGCGAAGGTGCAAACTACCGCGCAATGAACATAAAATTCAAATCAAACTATCGTTTTGTTATTCGACTTCTTAAGATAGATGGCAACGTGGAAGAGTGGGATGGGATATACGATATCGATGAAACCACGGTCACTTTTCTTTCTCATGGCCAACCCGAGCAGCAGCATAGCTACATGTTAAGCTACAACCAATTTTTGCTCGATGGTGCTCGTTTTACTAAATTGGCACCAGAAAATTTGCCGGGTAACTGGCGTTCTTCACAAATTACAGGGAAGGATGTTGGTGATGGTGTGTCGGAAATTGCTTTATCCCTTCGCCCAGACTTCTTATTCTCGGCTGAGGTGTCAGGTAAGAACGGTAAGAGAAAAGAGCACAAAGGCATCTACTTTATTGAAGACGACCGCATAGTGTTGATTTATGAAGATGGCCAACAAGATAGCCAGTACAGCTTAGGCAGTAATACCCTGACACTCAGTAATCAACAGTTTGGTATGGAAGCGGTAATGAGAAGGGAGTAGCGTGTAGCAGCCTACGATCCCACTAACACGTAAAAAGAAAAGCGAGGTGTGAATGCCTCGCTTTTTTTGTTTTTAATTGACAGATACGAACGACTAGCTGACGATTTTAAAAGCTTGTCGAAGTTGCGTCAGGTAATTCTCATCACGACAGATACTCTTGCCTGGCTCGTCTGAAATCTTAGCGACTGGCCGGCCTTCACATTCAGTTAGTTTCAAAACCACGTTTAATGTTTTGACACCAGGCAGATCGCAAGTGAGCTGGGTGCCAATACCAAAGCTGGTATTGATACGGTGGGCAAAGTGCTTATAGATATTTAGCGCTTTATCCAATGTAAGGCTATCGGAGAAAACCAAAGATTTGGTTTTTGGATCAATACCCAAGGACTGGTAGTGTGCGATAGCTTTTTCGCCCCAGGTAATCGGATCACCACTGTCATGGCGAAGGCCAATGAAGCGCTCTGACAAACGAAGATCGAAATCACGCAGGAAAGCATCCATGTTAATGCAATCAGTAAGGGCGATACCCAATGAATCCGGGTATGCCTGAAGCCAGCGATTTAACGCTAGCTGCTGTGAGTCAGCCAGATCGCCTGCCAGTTGCTGATGCGCTTGGAACCACTCATGGGCTTGAGTGCCAACAGGAGTAAGATGACGGGTACGAGCCAAGTGGTAGTTAGACGTCCCTTTGAACTCAGGCATATTGTTTCTTAGATAGTCAACCACCTCGTGGTGAACATCTCGGGAGAAACGGCGACGTGTACCAAAGTCAACTAGCGAGAACGCATCAAGATTGATACCTTCATCATTGGCTTTCTGATAAAAGTCAGCCATTTTTTTCTTGAGTGAGGTTAGTGCGTCATCCGTTGAAGATGCAGGGTAGCAATGCTTGCATCGAACTTCGCAGATAATTGCCAGAAGAGGCACTTCCCAAAGAATAATATCTAGCCACTTACCTGTAATGGTAATAGCCAGCTGATCACCTGACGTGTCAATGCTAACTTGCTTACTATCGATTTTAAACGACGCAAGGTACTCAAGGTAATCGGCCTTGAAGAAAGTCAGAGTCGACAGGTAATCAATTTCTTCCTGCGAAAAAGAGAGGCCACCTAGCCGATTGATATGCTCTTGAATCTCTTGGCTATATGGACGGAGATCTTCGTCGCTCCGGCAGTGAAACTCGGCAACAGCTTCAACATTGGGGTATTGATGAAAAATGGCTTGCTGCATATGCAACTTGTATGCATCAGTGTCAAGCAGGGAGTCGATAATCCCAGTGTGTCCAAAATGATTCATAACTAATTTGGCTGTTTTTTTGCAATCCGGTAATTTTACCCTATTTTGAGGCTTGGTTGTCTCAAAATGTTTCAGATTGATGAAAAAAGTAGGGGCAGTAAGATACGCGTAAATGCTGCTAGCGACAAGCCTGTAGAGGCTTATTTGCCGTTACTGTCGATACACTGTTAACACTTTGTTTGTACGGTGATCTTGCTGTAAAGCGGAATTTGGGTAAACATTACTGCTCGTAAGCTAAGTATAGTAAAGATGATAAGCTAGTCTTCAAAGCGCAACCAGCAAAATAAGTGGTTGGGTGTGCATTAATTGACCGAGTGAGTGGGCAATTGAGAAACATATCGCCAAATCAGGGTAATAAGCTTGTCTGTACTGGTTTAACGCAGAATAATGGACACATACCGCGACACTAACAGGCGGAAATATAAGGAATAAACATGGCCGAACAACCAACTATCCAGCCAACGGCAAAGTACCGTTCAGATTATCAAGCACCAGAATTCACAATTACCGATCTCGCGTTAGAGTTCGACTTGCATGACACTGCAACTCGTGTAGTAGCGATCAGTAAGGTTGAACAGCAGGTGGAAGGTGCCTCTTCAATGGAGCTTGATGGTGATGCGCTGACTCTTGTTCGCATTGAAATCAATGGCGAAAGCTGGACAGATTATGCAGAAAGTGAAGGGAAGCTGACAGTTAACGGGCTACCAGCATCGTTCGACATGCTGATTGAAACTGAAGTTAACCCTGAAGCAAACACGCTGCTTGAAGGTTTATATAAGTCAGGCGGGGCATATTGTACTCAGTGTGAGGCAGAAGGTTTCCGTCGCATTACCTATTACCTAGACCGCCCTGATGTATTGGCTCGCTTTACCACAAAGGTGATTGCAGACAAAGCACAGTACCCATACCTAATGAGTAATGGTAACCGTGTTGACGGTGGCGATTTGGATAATGGTCGTCACTGGGTACAGTGGCAAGACCCATTCCCGAAACCGAGTTATCTGTTTGCCTTGGTTGCCGGTGATTTTGATGTTCTGCGAGATAAGTACACCACAGTCAGTGGTCGTGATGTAGCGCTAGAAATCTTTGTTGATAAAGGCAACTTGGATCGCGCTGAATACGCCATGACTTCATTGATTAACTCGATGAAGTGGGACGAGGAGCGCTTCGGCCTAGAGTACGATCTCGACATTTACATGATCGTAGCGGTGGATTTCTTCAACATGGGCGCAATGGAAAACAAAGGACTGAATGTCTTTAATTCCAAATATGTACTGGCAAATGCGAAAACGGCGACAGATACCGACTACCAAGGTATTGAAGCGGTGATCGGCCACGAATATTTCCATAACTGGACAGGTAACCGAGTTACTTGCCGTGACTGGTTTCAGCTAAGTCTGAAAGAGGGTTTAACTGTTTTCCGTGATCAAGAGTTTTCTTCTGATTTGGGCTCCCGTCCTGTAAACCGTATTAACAATGTACGTATCATGCGCGGTCCACAGTTCTCTGAAGATCGCGGCCCGATGTCACACCCAATTCGTCCTGATAAAGTCATTGAGATGAATAACTTCTACACCTTGACAGTATATGAAAAGGGCAGTGAAGTTATTCGCATGATGCACACTTTGCTTGGTGAAGAGAACTTCCAAGCCGGCATGAAGCTGTACTTCGAACGTCATGATGGCACCGCTGCAACCTGTGATGATTTCGTTCAGGCGATGGAAGATGCATCTGGCATCAGCCTGGAAAAATTCCGTCGCTGGTACAGTCAATCGGGTACGCCTGTGGTACAGGTTGAGACCGAGTTTTTAGAAAAAGAAAACCGTTACCGTGTCACTGTTAAGCAGCATACAGCGCCAACGCCGGGACAAGAAGAGAAACAACCGCTACATATCCCGTTTGATGTTGAACTGTATGATGCGCAGGGTAAGGTTATTCCGTTACAGTGTAATGGCCAGCCAGTCCACAATGTGCTCGATGTAACTGAAGCAGAACAAGAGTTCGTATTTGACGGCATTGAACAGCAGCCAGTTATTTCCATGCTGCGTGAATTCTCAGCGCCGGTGATCTTGGAGTATGATTACTCAGATGCAGAATTGACCTTCTTGATGGTTCATGCTCGCAACGAGTTTGCCCGTTGGGATGCTGGTCAAATTTTGCTGGCAAAACACATCAAGCAGAATGTTACTCGCTGCCAGAACGGTGAGTCTTTCGAATTGCCGGAAACTGTTATAGACGCGTTCCGTGGTGTGCTACTTGATGAGAAACTAGACCCAGCGTTTATTGCCGAAATGCTAGCACTACCAAGCGAAAATGAAGTGGCTGGTTGGTATAAAACCGTTGATGTTGATGCGATCAATACCGTGATGGGTGAGTTTGAAAAAGTACTAGCCGTTGCGATGGAAGATGAATTCAGTGCTATTTATCACTCGCTTACTCAAGCGGCGTATACCATTGAGCATGAAGCGATGGCAAAGCGGTCGCTTCGCAATACATGTTTGGCGTATCTAGCACATACTGAGCAAGGCAATAGCCTTGTGGCTAAGCAGTATCAAGCATCAGACAATATGACAGATACGATGGCGGCAATGGCAGTCGCGAATAGCGCAGAATTGGCTTGCCGTGCAAATCAAATGGCTGACTTTAGTGACAAGTGGACCCAAGACGGCTTGGTTATGGACAAATGGTTTATTCTGCAGGGCAAGAACCCGGCGGAAAATGCATTGGATAATGTACGTGAAACCATGAAGCACAAAGCGTTTGATCTGAAGAACCCGAACCGTACCCGTAGTTTGGTTGCTAGTTTCTGCGGTAACAACCCAGTACGCTTCCATGCCAAAGATGGCTCTGGTTACCAGTTTCTGACGGAAATTCTGACTGTCTTGAATACCAGCAACCCACAGGTCGCTTCTCGCTTGATTGAACCGTTCCTCAAGTACCGTCAGTACGATGAACAGCGTCAAAGCTTGATGCGTGCAGAGCTTGAGAAACTGTCACAGCTAGATAAACTAGCTAAAGATTTGTTTGAGAAAGTTCAAAAAGCACTAGAGCTGTAAATACAATATAGAAGGGGCAAGTTATCTTGCCCCTTATTTTTCCGTCACTAGATTTTTTAGTTTATGAAAGCTTATACCTTCTCCATGCACATTACTTATCAGCAATTCCTCCAGCACTATTCAGGTGCTGCCAGTAATGTATTAGTAATGACTGACAATGGTTTGCGCCTGCAGTTACCCGCTGCACGGTTACGACCATTTCTAACTCAGATAGGGATCCGCGGTCGGTTCCGAGTGACAGTTTCAGAGGAAAACAAACTTCAAGCTCTCGAGCAGATCATGTGATTTTTTACTAATATTTTTTAACATGTCACAAGGCTAAACTTGATTAATGTTTATTGAGTTTCAATCAATAGCATATTTATTTGAATGGATTATCATTAGATTTAATAATCATGGGTACTAAGAAAAATAACCTTAAAAATAAATGGTTATACCAATTTACATCCTGATTTCAGTGGCATGATGCTAATTTCATCAATGCCAGATAATCTTCTTAGCCAAAATATCTACCTTAGTCACATATTCGATTTTTTCCTGCTTAGCCAGTGTAATTAACGTAACTACCTCGCAACAAAACACCCTACAATAGCAGTCTCGAAGGAGAGCGTATTCCAACGGTCTGTTCACCAATAACCAACCGTTGGATACTTTATAAAAACTCTATACTTGATTGATAATATATAACGATGGAGCATTGCTATGACCGCACCTGACCCTATAGTGCCGGTACTGCTTGAGAAAGTGTATGACTTAATCCAGGATAAGATTGAGACACCCCAGCAGTCATTAGTAGAAGTGTTTGCTCAGCGATTGTTAGGACAACTGGCAGATGATGATCTGCTTCAAAGGAATGAATCTGACCTTTATGGTGCTGTACTGAGTTTATGGCATCACCTTGTAAAAAATAAGCCAGACCAAATATCTGTTCGTGTCTATAATCCGACACTTAGCCGTTATGGTTGGCAGTCACCTCATACCGTAGTTGAAATTGTAACTCCAGATCGTCCTTTCTTAGTTGATTCTGTTCGTATGACTTTGACCCGTTTGGGTATCACCAGCCACATGATGCTTAATGGCCCGTATTTCTTTAAGCGAAATGCAGAGGGCGCCATTATTGAAGCGTGTGGTAAAGATGGTGACCTACAGACACTTTTCCATATTGAGGTTGATCGCCTTAACGATAAGAAAGAGCTTGAAGCATTAAAACAAGAACTAGAACAAGTCCTTCAAGATGTAGATTTGGTCGTTAATGATTGGCAGTCGCTGCAAACAAAGATGCAGATGATTGTAAAAGATCTCAAGAAAGCCGACCTACCTGTCAATAAAGAGCACCGTGAAGAAGCCATTGCCTTCTTGGACTGGGTGACACATCACAATTTTACCTTCATGGGATATCACAAGTATGATCTTGTACCGATTGAAGGTGACTATGAATTGCGCCCTTGTGATGAACAAGGATTAGGGCTTCTAAGCGATAGCAATAAAGTCAGAACGCTTCGCCTGTCACAGCTTCCCGAGTCTGCCCGAATTGAAGCCCGCAAGCCTGACTTGTTAATCTTAACGAAAAGCAATGGCAAGTCGAAAATTCACCGTCCAGCTTATACCGATTACATTGGCATTAAGCGTTTTGATAAAGATGGCAATGTCATTGGTGAACATCGCTTTACTGGCTTGTATGCTTCTACTGCTTACCATCAATCAACCATGAACATTCCGCTGATCAGTAACAAAGTCACGCGTATCTTGGAAGAGAGTCGTTATCCGGCAGGATCACACTCGTGGAAGGCATTGAACAATTTACTCGAAACGTATCCGCGTGATGAGCTTATCCAAGCCAATGAAAAAGAGATGTTGGATGTCGGTTGCGGTGTCGTTCGTATGCAGGATAGGGATCTACTGCGCTTGTTTGTTCGCCGTGATCCTTTTGGCCGCTTCTTCTCTTGCATGGTGTATGTAACCAAAGAACGATACAACACCGAGTTACGCAGTAAGACACAAGACGTTTTGAAAGACTACTTTGCCTCACAACAGGATGTGGAATTCACAACTTTCTTTTCGGAAAGCCCATTGGCAAGGACGCATTATATTGTGCGAGTAGAAAATAATAATTTCGATGTCGATATCAAAGCCATCGAACATAACCTAGTTGAAGCGGCAGCTTCTTGGGATGATCGTTTAAGCGCATCGCTGATCGCGAACTTTGGCGAAAGTAACGGTACGTCATTGGCGAAAAACTATGGCAGTGCTTTCCCGCGTTCTTATAAAGAGCAGATGCTACCGGGTTCGGCGGTTGCCGATATTGAGCAGTTAGAAAGTCTCAGCGAAGACAACAAACTGGGAATGCTTTTCTACCGCCCGCAAGAAGAGGCTAGTGATTCACACTTTGTCAAACTGAAACTGTTTCATCGCAATGAGCCTATCCACCTTTCGGATGTCATGCCTATGCTGGAAAACTTAGGCTTGCGGGTCATTGGTGAGTCGCCGTATCAGGTGATCACCAAAAGCGGCACGGTATATTGGATCCTTGATTTTGCAATGCTGCACAATGCTTGTACTGGGATTGATTTGGGTGAAGCGCGTGATCGCTTCCAAGAAGCCTTCTCTGCCATTTGGCATGGTGAACTTGAAAGTGATGGCTTTAACCGATTGGTACTGTGCGCAGGTTTAACCGGACGAGAAATTACCATTTTACGTAGCTTTGCGCGTTACATGCGCCAGGTCGGTTTCCCATTTAGCCAGCACTACATTGAAGAAACGCTTTCAAGCCATAATGATCTTGCTCGATCCTTGGTTGAATTGTTTTCGCTGCGTTTCGATCCTAGCCGTAAACATTCCGAAAATGCTGAAACTACACTTATTACTAAACTCAACGAAAAGCTCGAGCATGTTGAGAGCTTGGACGATGATAGGATTATTCGTCGCTATATGGAGATGATCCTAGCAACGCAACGTACGAACTATTATCAACTTGATACCAACGGTCAACCAAAACCATGGTTGTCTCTGAAGCTTCGTCCATCGGAGATCCCTGAAATTCCGGCTCCGGTTCCTTTCTTTGAGATCTTTGTCTACGCACCTGATATTGAAGGTGTGCACCTTCGAGGCGGAAAAGTTGCCCGAGGTGGATTACGCTGGTCGGATCGTCAGGAAGATTTCCGTACTGAGATCTTGGGCCTTGTAAAAGCACAGCAGGTGAAAAACACCGTGATTGTACCGGTTGGGGCAAAAGGGGGCTTTGTCTGTAAACGTCAGCCTCAGCTATCCACCCGTGAGGAGATTTGGGCTGAAGGGCAGCGTTGTTATAAGCGCTTCATTCGTGCCTTGCTGGATGTCACAGATAACATCATTGACGGAGAACTGAATCCACCCCTAAACGTGGTTCGACATGATGAAAATGATCCGTATTTGGTTGTTGCTGCTGACAAAGGGACAGCAACCTTCTCCGATTTGGCAAACTCAGTGTCTGAAGATTACAACTTCTGGTTGGGTGATGCGTTTGCTTCTGGTGGCTCTAATGGTTATGACCACAAGCAGATGGGGATCACAGCTAAAGGTGGCTGGGAATCGGTAAAACGTCACTTCCGCGAGTTGGGCATCAACTGTCAAACAACGGACTTCACCTGTGCCGGTATCGGCGATATGGCAGGTGACGTGTTTGGTAACGGTATGCTGTTATCAAAGCATATTCGTTTGGTTGCCGCCTTTAACCACATGCACATTTTCCTGGATCCGAATCCAGATGCAGCAAGTGGCTGGAAAGAGCGTGATCGCTTATTTAACCTGCCTCGTTCTAGCTGGGAAGATTACGATTTAAAACTGATTTCGGAAGGTGGCGGTATTTTCTCCCGTCGCAGTAAGTCGATTAAACTCACCCCGCAGATCCAGAAACTACTGGGTACACGCAAGCAGAGCCTGCCGCCAAACGAAGTGATCAAGTTGATCCTGAAGATGGAAGTGGATCTGTTGTGGAATGGGGGGATCGGTACCTACGTGAAATCAGAATCGGAAACCCATACTGATGTCGGCGACCGTGCTAATGATGCGCTGCGTATCAACGGCAGTGAGCTTCGCGCCCGTGTTGTGGGTGAAGGTGGTAACCTTGGTTTAACCCAACTAGGCCGGGTAGAGATTTCTAAAAAAGGTGGTTTGGTCAATACCGACTTTATCGATAACGTCGGTGGGGTTGATTGTTCGGATAACGAAGTTAACATCAAAATCTTGCTTAACTCACTGGTTGCTAGCGGAGACCTAACGTACAAGCAGCGTAACGAGTTGCTTGAGCGTATGGAAGATGAAGTTGGTGATATCGTTCTTGATGATGCTTATTGTCAGAGCGAGTCGATTTCTGTGACTCAACAGCAGCAAGTTCAGTTGCTCAAAGAGCAGATCCGTTTTATTCACCATCTTGAGAAAGAAGGTAAGTTGGATCGTGCGCTGGAATACTTGCCAGATGACGATACTCTGGCAGAGCGTGAGAAGTCAGGAGTAGGACTAACCCGTCCGGAGCTCGCTGTACTTGTAGCATACGGAAAGATGGTATTGAAAGAAGAATTGGTGACGGAAGAGATAGCCAATGATCCTTACCATGCCCGTTTACTGCCGGCATACTTCCCGAAAGAGCTGCAAGAAAAATACCGCAGCCATATGGAACACCACCCGTTGCGTAAAGAGTTGATCGCGACCTCGCTGGCAAACCAAATGTCTAATGAGATGGGCTGTAACTTCGTTACCCGCCTTCAGGAAGAAACAGGGGCGACGGTGGCTGAAATCTCCTCAGCATACTCGGTTGGTCGTGAAGTGTTTAATTTTCAGCTGTATTTTGATCAGGTTCGGTCGCTAGATAATGTGATCCCAGCAGAGGTGCAGTACGAAGTGCTTTATCGCTGTCGCCGCATGTTGCGTCGTGCGACTCGATGGATCCTCCGTAATCGCGATAGAAAGCTGGGTATCGAACAAATGATTGCGTTCTACCAGCCGATTGTAAACAAGCTTCGAGAAAACCTAGAGCGTTACCTTGTCACGGAAGAGGTCCAGGAGCATAACGAGCAAGCTGATGCGATGATGAAGCAGGGAATCCCTGAAGATTTAGCGCATAATATCGCGCGTTTGAGCAGTTTGTACTCGGCAATGGATATTGCTCAAATTGCCACTAACTCAGAAAAAGATCTTGATTTCATTTCTCGCGTTTACTTTGTTGTTGGTGCTGATTTGTCATTGCACTGGTTCCTCAAGCAGGTTCACAACCAGCCTGTAGAAAACCATTGGCAGGCATTGGCACGAGCATCATTCCGCGAAGATCTCGATTGGCAGCAACGTCAGTTGACGTTAGCGGTAATAAGCAGTGGATTAGAGGCTCCAGATGCAGAAAGCTTGATAGAGAACTGGATGGACGAGCATACATCTGCAATTCAGCGTTGGAATACTGTCCTTGCAGAGTTCAAAGTGGGTACAACGCATGAATTTGCTAAGTTCTCAGTAGCACTTCGTGAACTTATGTTGTTGAATTTAAACTGTCAAACAGTAGCATAGTGATGTAAATAAGCTTTTTGATTTAATATTTAACTGAAGCTTATATATTTGATGTGTTAATTGTACAAAAAGCCACCGTGATGTCCATGGTGGCTTTTTTTGATTTAAAAGGCAGAGATATAAACGTTTGCTTTATGTTTGAAAAAATAAAAGTATCCTTTTCAAGGGTCTAACCGCATTTTTGATGGGGTAGGCCATTTTTTTTGGCATAAACATAAATTAGTCATTGAATTTAGAGGCCAAAGTGTGAATAATGTTCTCCCGTTTACACGGGGCTTTTATTAGGAGGTACAATGATTTACCGCCTCGCTCGATCCGCTATTTTCAAGCTTGATGCAGAAAAAGCGCACGATCTGGCTATTCAGAACTTTTCTCGCTTTACTGGCACTCCTCTTGATCTTTTCTATCGTCAACACGTTCCTGATCGTCCTGTTGAAGTGATGGGTATCAAATTCAAAAATCCTGTTGGCTTGGCTGCTGGCCTTGATAAAAATGGCGAATGCATTGAAGCATTTGGCGCAATGGGTTTTGGCTTTGTCGAAGTTGGAACCGTTACTCCACGTCCGCAGTCGGGTAACGATAAGCCTCGTTTGTTCCGTGTCATTCCTGCTGAAGGTATTATTAATCGCTTTGGGTTTAATAACCTTGGCGTTGATAACCTGATTGAGAATGTGAAGAAAGCCAAGTATGACGGTGTTATTGGCATCAACATTGGTAAGAATAAAGATACGCCGATTGAAAAGGGCGCAGAAGATTACCTGATCTGTATGGAAAAGGTATATCAGCACGCTGGTTATATTACGGTAAATATCTCTTCGCCTAATACTCCAGGTCTACGTTCACTTCAGTATGGTGAAATGCTTGACGATCTGCTTACTCAATTGAAAGAGAAGCAGAAGGAGTTGGCTGAAAAACACGGTAAATACGTACCTCTAACGCTGAAGATCGCGCCGGATCTTGAAGATCATGAGATCAAGCAAATTGCAGAGTCATTGATCAAAACAAAAATCGACGGTGTTATTGCAACCAATACCACACTAGATCGCTCGTTGGTCAAAGACATGCCGCATTGTGATGAGGCTGGTGGCCTAAGTGGTCGTCCACTTCAGAACCGCAGTACTGAAGTGATCCGTATGTTGGCGCAAGAACTTGATGGTGCACTACCTATTATTGGTGTTGGTGGCATTGATTCAGCAGTCTCTGCTCGTGAAAAAATGGCAGCAGGTGCGAGCCTGGTACAGATTTACTCTGGTTTTATCTACCACGGCCCTAAATTGGTTAAAGATATCGTCACAAATATCTAATTAACAGTACATAGAATGCTCTCGAGAGAGAGTCAGACATCAAGGTACCTGCAGGAGAAATTTTGCAGGTACTTTTTTTATGTCGATATTATGACGAGTGTCTTATCAATAGAAATTTTGTCAAAAGTACAGAGTTTCATGAGGAATACTTTGTGTTTTCTTCCTCTTTTTATTTACCAAGAGGGCAGTAGAATTTGCTCTAAAGTTTTGTTTGTTGTAGTGGATAAGCTTTGTAACGGATGCGGATATGGAGCGGTGCTTATGTTGAAACCCAATAATTCATGGATGTGGTATTACGACCAGAAGTACGACGCTCTTATGCTGGATCTTGGCGATAACATGATTTTCCGCGTGGCTATTCCGACCAAAAACTTAGTTCCTTGTGCTTTTGCACGCACAACTTTTACGGTTGACGATGCATCTGTCTACCAAACCTTTCTCGAAGGGATGTCTATCCTCGACCTATCAGCACCGCGAAAAGCAGAGCTTGCATTGAATGCTGTCGCAGCAAGCCGTTTCCATAAGCCTCTTATGCCAAAAAGCTGGTTTTTTCATCAGCGCTCAAAAGGGCAGCAGCCCCTGCAGGGGGATATTGTCACACTTTCAACCGACCTTAGTGAAGGGCAGTTCCTCATCATCGAAAACAGTGGCTCTGCGAGCTTATGTATGATGGCTGATACAACCTCTTTAGCGCTTAATCCTGCGAAAGAAATGGCTTTCTGTGAGACGATAAAGGTAATGAATGACCGTATGACGGCCTATGAAGGGCCTTTAGAAGCGCCAATAACGCTTGCTCTGGTTGGATAACAGATATCACTAATCAGATGCCGTGGGTGATTTCAGTCTTTTTTCGGTATACCCAGCGTAGAATACAGATATATACGAATTCATCTTAGCCTTTGTCCGATCTTAAGTGCATCTACCTTGTTCGTTAATTCGTATGACGAAAACATCAATAATAATTCCCCCTCAAATTGACTCTTCATATCTTGTCCGTCAAGGTCTAACTCCTCCGTCCTTATTTCTCTCATTTCAAACCAATTATTTCGAACCAATTAAAGCGAACGTTGATCGTGCGAAGCGAGTCATTACTGCTTTCCCTCGCTACTGAAGAATGACCACGCTCTCTTAATACAGGTATGTGATGAGCGGTTTAAATCGTGTCGTGTAAGAGTAGATTTACCCAGTATGACAACAGGGAGGCTTTGTGAGGAAATCTCGGTATATATAGACAGGGGTTTGGCTTTTCTGCCGGTTATTTATCGATAAAACTATTACCAGGAAGGGCTTAGCAATAAGGAATGTGAAGAATATCACGCACCCAGAACACGTCTTTTCTTATTTTAGCTGTTTAATAAAGCGTCATTATTGGTGATGCAAGTCTAAAATTTTTATCTTTTTATCATTTTTTTTCTGCCTCATTTTATTGACTATGGGCAAAAAACCACCGTAATTTTGCACCTTAAAACACAAAGAACGGTAGTCACCTTCCTCATTTTCCTCATTCATGTAATAAAGTTACCAAGCAGCAACAAGCTGTAGTAGGTTTGAATTATGTCCTTAAGAGTATTAATTCCTATCTGGAAATATTAATAGTGCTAAGGGAGAGTTGTATGAAGTTAAATGGTTGTGAGGTTAGTCAGTACCGACTTGTCATTGCTTGATTATATAAAGAGATTCGATGTAACTTGTTGATATGGATGGGATGGCTGACGCTGTTTCTCATTGTGAACAATGGTATTTATATCATATGATGTCATTTCTGATCAGTTGTTTACAGGTGTGGACAATGCTTTTTCTATCATTGTGCACGTATGGAAACGAATGCTTGTGCTTGGTTTTGCTAGTTGGCATGCGTTAATCCACAACAGAATCTAGAAGTGAAGAGTAATGTGACGTGTAGTTGCATTTGATTGCTGTTTTTTTAGCTAAATAACCGAGTTAGCACCTTTTATGACAAGGTATTTACTGGGTTTTCAGTTATAATTCACCGCAACATAAGTGTGAAAAGAAATCCATGAATCAATATTTAGCTATCACTTCACGAGGTCTTGAAAACCTCCTTGCAGAAGAACTTACGAAACTTGGCGCTGACAGTGTTCAGGTTGTCCACGCTGGCGTCCGTTTTAAGGCCGAACAAGCAACGGCTTACCGATGCTGTCTATGGACGCGAGTTGCATCGCGCATCATCTTGGTACTGAGCGAATTTAACGTTCGTGATGACATGGATTTGTATTTAGGTGCGGCTGCGATTAACTGGCCGAACTACTTTGGTAGCGACACCCGTATCATTGTTGACTTCAACGGTACCAACCGTGAAATCCGCAACAGCCAGTACGGTGCAATGAAAGTGAAAGACGCCATTGTTGATCGCTTTACCAAGGCTGATTTACGTCGTCCAAGTATCGATCGTGAGCGTCCAGAACTACGTATCCACATGCGCCTATCTGGTGAGAAAGGTGTACTGGGCCTTGATATGGCAGGTAGCGGTCTTCATCAGCGTGGTTACCGTAGCGAAGCAGGTAAAGCTCCACTGCGTGAGACCCATGCTGCGGCATTGGTGATGAAGTCAGGTTGGACGCCAGAGAAGCCACTGCTAGACCCTATGTGTGGTTCGGGTACTTTGCTTATTGAAGCTGCGCTGATTGCGGCAAATATTGCGCCGGGTATCAAACGTCAACGTTGGGGCTTTGAGGCGATTAAAGACTTTGATCGTGAAGGTTGGCTCGAAATTCACGCAGAAGCGAAGGTAAAAGCCCGACGTGGTCCTGCTAACGTGACGACTAAGTTCTTTGGTCGTGAAATGGATCGTCGTGTTCTTTCTATTGCGCGCGATAACGCAGGTCGTGCCGGTGTTAAAGATCTGATTGACTTTGAATATGGTGATGCAACTCAGCTTACATGCCCTGAAGGTTTCTCTGAAGGTGTGATCCTGTGTAACCCTCCGTATGGTGAGCGTATGGGGACAACGCCTGAGTTGGTTTCCCTATACAGCGAACTGGGTAACCGTTTGAAGCTTGCTTTTGCGGGCTCTACTGCTTCTATGTATTCATCTTCAAATGAATTGCTAAGTTGTTTGCGTATGCGGGCAGACAAGCAGTTCAAATTGAGCAATGGTGCACTGGATTGTGTACTGAAAACGTACCTAATCACAGCAGGTGGTGTTAAGCATGTTGATGGTGAAGCAGAAGGTCGTATCGAAGAGAAAGAAGTCGCACCAGATTTTGCAAACCGTCTGAAGAAGAATATTACCAAGCTAAGCAAGTGGGCAAAGAAAGAAGGGCTTGAGTGCTACCGCCTCTACGATGCCGATTTGCCTAACTACAATGCAGCGATCGACAAATATAAAGACTTCCTGATTATTCAGGAATACGCGGCACCAAAAACGGTTCCAGAAGAGACAGCACGTCGCCGTTTGATGGATATCATGCGTGCAACGATTCAGGTAACCGGTGTTGAAAACAACAAGGTCATCCTGAAAGTGCGTGAGCGCCAGAAGGGTAAGAGCCAGTATCAGAAGCTTTCTAGTGCAGAGCGCCACATGATTGTGAATGAATACGGCGTTGACCTGAAGGTTAATCTGTACGATTACCTTGATACTGGTTTGTTCCTTGATCACAAGGTGACGCGTAAGCAGCTTGGAAAAATGGCAGCAGGTAAAGATTTCCTTAACTTGTTCGCTTACACAGGTTCGGCAACGTGTCATGCTGCTTGTGGCGGTGCGAAGTCAACAACAACTGTTGATATGTCCAACACGTATTTACGTTGGGCACAAGAAAACATGGAGCTGAATGGCCAAGTGGGTTCTCAGCACCAGTTTGTTCAAGCTGATTGTCTGCAATGGCTGCAAGAAGCGGATGGTGACTTTGATCTTATCTTTGTTGACCCACCAACGTTCTCAAACTCGAAGCGTATGAAGCAAAGCTTTGATGTTCAGCGTGATCACATCATGCTACTTGAGAACCTAAAACGTATGCTAAGACCGAATGGTCAGGTAGTTTTCTCGAATAATAAGCGTCAGTTCAAGATGGACATCGAGAAACTTGAAGAACTTGGCTTACAAGCGAAGAACATTTCTGATAAAACGTTGCCAATGGATTTTAGCCGCAACAAACAGATTCATAACTGCTGGATCATTACCCACAAGGAAGGTTAAGTGCTAATCACGCTTTATAGCACAGAAGGGTGTCATCTTTGCGAGCAGGCTTATAGCCTGCTCGTACAAGCCGGTGTAAAAGAGCACGTTCAAGTGGTGGATATCGCCTTTGATGACGTGCTTTTTTCTCGTTACGGCGTCACAATTCCTGTGCTTTCTATTCTTAATCCTGATTCAGACTCAAACAGCCCAGAACTCGGTTGGCCCTTTGACGCTAATGAGTTGGCACTATGGTTAAACAACAATGGCATTAATTAATATTAGTAACGCCCAATTGGCGTACGGTGATCACGCGCTGCTTGATAAAGCAGAATTTCTTCTACAGCCGAAGGAGCGTGTTTGCCTGGTCGGCCGTAACGGCGCTGGTAAATCTACTTTGATGAAAGTGATTGCCGGTGATGTATTGCTTGATGATGGCAGTATTCAGCGTGAGTCCGAGTTGGTTGTTTCGCGTTTAGAGCAGGATCCTCCTCGTAATGCTGAAGGAACAGTCTTTGATTATGTTTCAGAAGGTCTAGCAGAAATAGGGCAGGTACTGAAAGAGTACCACCGTCTGTTGGATTTGATCACCCATGATCCTTCTGAGTCAAATTTCGCAAAATTAGGCCGAGCGCAAGAAAAGATTGATCATGCTGATGCCTGGCAATTCGACAACAAGATCTCATCGGTTTTGGAGCATCTCCAGTTAGAGCCAAATACATTGCTTAAAGATTTATCCGGTGGTTGGCAGCGCAAGGCCGCATTAGCGCGCGCATTGGTTTGTGACCCGGATATCTTGCTACTTGATGAGCCTACTAACCACTTGGATGTTTCTACTATTGAATGGCTAGAAGGCTTCCTAAAAGAGTTTAGAGGTTCGATCATCTTTATCTCGCACGACCGTGCATTTATTCGCTCAATGGCAACCCGAATCGTTGACCTTGACCGTGGCCAGCTAGCGTCTTTCCCGGGTGACTATGACCAGTACCTCGAAGATAAAGAAGAGATGTTACGGGTAGAAGCAGAGCAGAATGCTGAGTTCGATAAAAAGCTAGCGCAAGAAGAAGTATGGATCCGTCAGGGGATCAAAGCTCGTCGTACTCGTAACGAAGGACGTGTGAGAGCACTGAAGCAGTTGCGTCGTGAACGCAGCGAGCGCCGTGAAGTCGTGGGCAAGGCCGACATGCAGCTTCAAGATGCGCAGCGCTCAGGTAAAATTGTGTTTGAGGCTGAACATATTAGTTATAGCTATGGCGACAAACCAATCATCAAAGATTTCAGCTTCAACGTCATGCGTGGTGATCGTATTGCCCTAATCGGTCCAAACGGTTGTGGTAAGAGTACGCTATTAAAAATCATGCTGGGTGATCTTCAGTCACAGGGTCACTTTCATTGCGGTACAAAACTAGATGTAGCGTACTTTGATCAGTATCGCGAAGTTTTGGACCCTGAAAAGACCGTCATGGACAACCTGGCTGACGGTAAGCAGGAAGTGACGGTAAACGGTCGAACCCGCCATGCTCTTGGCTACCTTCAGGACTTTTTGTTCCATCCACGCCGCGCTCGTACTCCGGTTAAAGCGCTATCAGGTGGTGAGAAAAACCGTCTGTTGTTGGCGAAACTTTTCCTTAAGCCTAATAATTTATTGGTGCTAGATGAACCAACCAATGATTTAGATATCGAAACATTGGAACTTTTGGAAGATATTCTTGCCAACTATCAGGGTACTTTGCTGTTAGTCAGTCACGATCGTCAGTTTGTTGATAATACTGTGATGACAAGCTGGATTTTCGAAGGGAACGGTGTCATCGATGAATACGTTGGTGGTTACCACGAGGCCCAAGAACAACGTACAAACTCGCTAAGCCAAAAAGCGAAAGCACACGCTGCCGATATTGAGGCAGAAAAGAAAAAAGACGAGAACAAGCAGCGTCAGGCTGAACGTCCTAAAGCAGGTAAGAAGCTTTCTTATAAACTGCAAAAGGAATTGCAAGACCTGCCGCTAAAAATTGAAGAACTGGAAAATGAAATTGCGCAGTTGCAGGAATTGATTAACGATCCTGCTTTCTTCCAAGACGTGAAAAATGACACTGAAGGTACGCTGAACCGCTTGGCGGAAGCAGAAGCTGAATTTGAGCAAGCATTTGAACGTTGGGAAGAGCTTGAGGCAATGCAGAAGGAAGCTTAATGCAACATAAGACATTAAAATTGTCTGCACTGGCCGTATTGGTGGCCGGTGCGACAGGCGCTAACGCCGCGGTTTACCGTGTGGTTGAAGTTACGGACAACTCCGATGTAACGACTCAAAGTTATTATAGTAACTTAGAGTCGCAAATTAATCAGAAAGTAGAATTCTACGGTCAGGGCATTACCGCATCTGAAGCTAGTGATAACTGCTTTGCGGGTAGCTGTGACGAGGCTAACTATTCTGTATTCGGTGAAAGTCGCTTTGGTTCCGATGGCATAAACTATCGCGATGAAGTGCCATTTATCCTCGATAATCTTCAGCGTGTTAACGACGAAGATCGTCTATATAGCTACTGTGACCGTAACTTAGGACCGAATACGTGCCGCGAATGGGCGCGTACGCAGTTCTATGGTAAAGGCTACAACACCAATGATATTCGTGATCGTAGTGGCTTTGGCGGCTTGATCCGTGAGCAAGAAGCATGGAGTGAAAATTTCTATTCCAATGCGACGGCTATCAGTGGTTCTGATGCCTTTACGGCAGTTGATACCTTTGCAGATGATCAAACCAAGTATGATCCCGATGCAGTAGCTGCATTGGGGTCAATCGTTGATTCAGGCAATCATAAAACCACCAACAGTGTGATCAATGCTCAAGGCACAGCCGCTAACGTTGGCAAATATACTTTGGGTGTAACCAGTGGTGCCTACTTCAGTGATAACCAAAGGTTTGCTCGTCAGTTTAATAAGCGTGGTTTTGTAAACCTTGGCGATAACAAGGTAGGTCTTGCTCCTGCTGGTACGGATCCGCTAACCAAAACTGCCGGTCAATCTTTGGCGTGGGATGCGGTTGAATATAACGGTCAGCTGTTAGTTGTGGGTAGTGCGTCATACGATCGAAGTGATTTTAGTGATAGTGACAACAAGGTGCCAAACAACCGTAGCGACCGAGATGATCCTACTTTTAATGAGTCGACTTTCAGAAATTGCCCGACGAGATTTGATGAAGGTCTAGATAGCTTCTACGGCACCAAAGAATGTCAGCTTTCAGTATTTGCTAACGACGGTGTGTTCTGGACGGTGGACGGAACCTCATCAAGTGTCGATGCTCAGTTGCTTACCAAGAACGACCTAGCCACTTTAGACCCTGACAACAAGGACCGTTCATTCCAAGCGGGTGCTCGAGCTGTTGAGTTAGTCAATGATCAGCCGGTGATAGTTGGTTTCACAACGAGCCGTTACGACAAAGACTACTACGCAATGCAAGCGGCGATTTGGGAACTGCCTGCAGGTAGTGAAGCTAAAGCTGAGAACTTCACACGAACCCTCATTCCTGGTATTCAGCTAGAGAGTGGCAGTGACCGCGTATTTACTTACACGCTAGCAACTGGTGTAAATACCAAAAACCAAGTCATTGGTTATACCAAGAACTGGAATGCGGATAACCGTTCTTACGTAGAACGTATGTTTGTTTATGATAACAATAATACAGATGACACGCCGCCTAAATTCTTGGATACCTCGGTCTCTGAATTGTTCTTTAGTGGTGCGAATGGTTACCCGGCGGCAATCAACAACCATAACCAGATTGTTGGTCGATTGGATAGTGAGTCGGTGAACCAAGTAGATGGTCGTTTCCGTCGTCAGCGTGCTTTCACCTATGCAATGGGTGATATTGAAGGTTCAGCAGCGTTGAAGAAAGGTGATGTGTATTTCCTTGATGATTTGACCAATGATGGTGACATCAACGGAATTGCAAACAACTACCGTATTTTCGAAGCTACAGGCGTTAATGATGCAGGTGTTATATCTGCAACGGCCTACAAGTGTGAAGGTGGTTATGACGACCTAACAACGGAATCATTCTGTAAAGGTGGTGAGCCAGATGTTGAGCGTACAGTCGCTGTTAAGTTGATCCCAATTTCTGCTGCAGATGAGCCGACAGTTCAGGAGCGTCCTGCAGAGGAATCTAATATTGAACGTAGTGGTGCATCGTTAGGTATGTTGGCAATGGTATTCCTTGGCTTCTTAGGGTTCCGTCGAAGAAAGTAATTTTTTGTCAAAATTGGTTAAATTGCACTCAGGCTCACAATATGTGAGCCTGTTTTGTTTTCATAGTTGATCTCTGCTTCTGTTTCGCTAATTCTTAATAGTGGAGACACAACATCTCCATCATTATGCAATAGTAATGAATGTAAATGATAAGGATGAGGATCGAACTTATGAAGAGACAAAAGCGGGATCGTCTGGAACGCGCACAATCTCAAGGCTATAGAGCTGGCATAAATGGACGTTCCAGTGAAGACTGTCCGTATCAAGCGACAGATGCCCGTACTAATTGGCTAGGTGGCTGGCGAGAAGCACGAGAAGATCTGCAATCTGGCCTGTTTAAATAATAAATCTCCCTTCATATCTCCCTTATTGAGCCCCTATTAGGAACAGGGGCTCTTTCTATTTAGGCGGCAAGAGGCGCTTGGCAAGAGGCTATAGGGGCTATGAAAGGCTAAGGCTTGATTCTAAACTGTCCAAAGCGTTCCTATTATTACGTCCATTATTTCAGTGACAATGTAACCTTGATTACATCTTTCAGTAGCGCATAGTGCCACTAGCCACTAGCCACTAGCCACTAGCCACTAGCCACTAGCCAGATACAAAAAAGGCCGCCATAGGCGACCTTTGGATAGCTTGTTAACTATTGCTTAGAAGCTTGACGTATCTTTGAATAGGCCAACCTTCAAGTCTTTAGCGACGTAAATTTCTTTACCATCAACCAAGACTCGACCATCGGCAACACCCATGATGAGCTTACGGTTGATAACGCGCTTAAGCTGGATTTCATAGGTTACTTTTTTCGCTTCTGGCAGGATTTGACCAGTAAACTTCACTTCACCAACACCCAGAGCACGACCTCGACCTTCGCCGCCAGCCCAGCCAAGGAAGAAACCAACTAGCTGCCACATAGCATCTAGGCCAAGGCAACCAGGCATTACAGGGTCACCTTTGAAGTGGCAATCAAAGAACCACAGGTCAGGGCGGATATCTAGTTCAGCATGGATGAAACCTTTACCGTGATCACCACCTTCATCGGAGATGTTTACAATACGGTCAATCATCAGCATGTTGTCAGATGGCAAGGAAGGGAAAGCTGGACCGTAAAGTTCGCCTTTACCACATGCAACAAGTTCGTCGTAATTATAAGATTGCTGGCGTTTCATCAGACTTTAAAACTCCTTAAAAAGTATGGAGGCAATTTAGCTTACACATGTACGCCAAACAACTCGGATCAGTTCTGGACCAACCAGTTACGGATGCGCGCTAACAAACCGATGTGCTTCACCATTTCACCGTTATGGAAGATATCAATGCGTTCTGCAATCTTTGCCAACAAGGTCTCTGCATCCTGATCATCGCTACGGAAGGCTTGGCCGGTAAGTAGAGGTAAAGCATCATCGACACTTTCTGCGCTCCACAAGTGGAATTTCCCGTTTTTGATGGCATCTAGGATCTCATCATTGAGACATAGGTTAGTCATGTTTGTTTTCGGTAGTATGACACCTTGGTTACCCGTTAGGCCACGGAACGCACAAACCTGATAGAAACCTTCGATCTTTTCGTTAATACCACCTACAGCCTGTACACGGCCAAACTGGTCAACGGCACCGGTCACGGCGATTTGTTGATTAATCGGCTGCATGGATAGCGCTGAAACTAACGCGCATAGCTCTGCCAAAGAGGCACTGTCGCCATCCACTTCGGAATACGACTGTTCGAATACAATAGAGGCAGAGAAAGGTAAAGGTTGGTCTAAATCCAATGCGGTACTGATAAATGCCTGCATGATCATCATGCCCTTGGCATGGATATTACCGCCGAGCTCTGCTTTGCGCTCAACATCCGAGATATCACCGTCACCAAAGTGTACTACACATGAAATACGGGCAGGCTCGCCATAGGCGCGAGGGTGGCCCGGAACTTCAACTACGGTTAATCCGTTGACCTGACCGACTTCTTCACCTTGGCAATTGATCAGGACCTGACCGTGATGAATATCTTCAATCGCACGCTCTGGCAGGTAAGACTCACGGTATTCACGTGCTTGGATTGAATCTTTCAAGTGCTGGGCGGTTATTTTCTGACCTTGCGAATCAAGGGCGGCTTCACACAGTAGGCTCTGGTGCCAGATAGGGCAAAGTGGCACGCGGGTTTGGTCTTCGGCGTAACGGGCACCGGTCTTTAGCACCATCTCTAGTGCTTGAGAATCCGCAAGTTCTGGCAGCTTGGCTTTCTTGATGATGGCTTTGAGGTAAGCGAGGTAAAGCGGAAGGTTATCTTTATCAATGATCAAATCCTGCTCGAACTCACCATACATGGTAAAGCCTGAAGAGATATCCGGTTCGGCATTCTCCAGCTCAGCCATCAGGTAACGGTCGCCAATTAGCACCAATTTGATATTGAGCTGCTCTGCTGGTGGCAGAGGATACAAAGATTTGTTTGAGGCAGCTTGCCAGTCCAGTGTCCCGTTCATCAAAATGCTTTTAAGACGAGGCCATAAGCTTGGGTTTGCTAGGATAGCAGTGACAGAAAGTACCAAGTAGCCATTATTAGCCTGGTGTACAAGCCCATGTTTAACTTGCTGTTTGCTGATGTTGTTTTCTTCAATTGGTGGATACACTGCACCAAAAAGGTTTTGTTCTGTTACGTTTTCGCCAGCGACGATGACGGGTGATTCATTGTGGGCTGCAGCTTGTTGTGAAATCAGCTCAATGACATAATCACGGTAAACCTTGTTGTCAGGTGCGGTAATACGCAATACCCGAGGTTGAAGTTCGACAGCAGTAAACCGGCGCACAGCATCTGATAGGCGATCTTGCAAGGTTCCGGTATTTGCGGGAAGAAGATCGTCATACTGTTCAAGGATGGCTTGGTACTGAGAGTAGTCTGGAGTCATCGAGCGCCAGTTTTGTTCATGCATGGGCGTGTGCTTTATTTCGTAATGTGAAAAGGTCAGCAGTATAAATGAATCAATGGCCGCATAATAGCTTAGTGTGTAATGTTGTTGACTTCATTTGCAGTTTGATTGAGATCGACTTAAAAACAAATGCTTAAAGTTCAAAATGGAATTGAGCTTTAGATGCCTTACAGTTACACTGTCACCACTTAAGTTTAGACTTATCGAGAACCTCTGACGACTATGAAATATCAGCAGCTTGAAAACCTTGAAGCCGGTTGGAAATGGAATTATCTAGTAAAAAAATGGAAAGAAGGTGAAGCGATCACCGGGTACATTGATACCAGTGAAGCGAAAGCAGCGGTTGACGGCCTCCTATCTATCGAGCATGAGCCAACCAAGGTGTTAAAGTGGATTGATAGCCATATGTCACCGGAGCTTGATAAGAAGCTTAAACAAGCTATCCGCGCCAAGAGGAAGCGTCATTTCAACGCCGAGCAAGTTCATACCCGAAAAAAATCCATTGATCTCGATTACCGTGTTTGGGAAAGACTGGCGGAGAAATCCAAAGAGCTGGATTGTACCTTATCTGACACGATTGAGTATTTGTTGAGTGAATCCAATAAGACGGAAGTGGCCAGTAAACAGGTACTGGATCTCAAACATGACCTTCATGAACTACTTGATTTTGAATAGGCTAAGTAAAGAAAAGAACTAGAATCTAGATATAGCCTCTAGCTAATACGAAGATCTACTCAAAACCCTTTGATATAGCATTTTGTAGGTCTAGGCATGAAAAGGAACTTAGAGAGGAGCCAAGCATGGAATTTATGGGATTTGTGATTGTCCTTGCCATTGTTGTATTTATTCTGGTGTTCAAAGATCGACCAATCATGGTGCTGATCTTTGAAGAGGGAAAACTCACCAAGCAGAAAGGCCAGATCCCAAATGGTTTTTTGGCTGGCTGCAAAGATATTGCTCATAAGCAGCCGTTTTCTGGCCAGATCAAAGTTTATAAGAACCGCTTTGCGACCAAACTGGTTTTTTCAAAATCGGTGCCAGCTAAGGTGAAGCAGCGTATTCACAATGTTTTTCCGCATAATGGTGGCTCGAAGAAGCGTGGAAGACGCGCTTAACTTTTAGATTAGCCGTCAATAAGCTCTCCGGTCCGGGGAGCTTTTTTGTATCTGACACTTTTCTGTCTCTAATGCAATTTTGTATCATAACGGTCACCTCAAACTAAAAGCATGAATAGAGGTTATTTATATGCTTACACCACACGCGTTTCGTTTAACTCTTGGTACCGATCTGAAGTGGTCCATTTTGGCGTATGTGCAACAACAAGACATTAAAGCAGGCTCGCTGTTAAGTTGTGTTGGTTGCCTTTCCCACGCCTCTATTCGGCTTGCCAATGAATCAGAGAGCCTCGAACTAGCAGGGCCGCTAGAAATTCTCACCCTAAGTGGCACCTTAACCCCAGAGCATGCTCATCTGCATGTTTCCGTGGCGGATAAATCAGGACGTGTATATGGCGGTCACCTGCAAGACGGTTCGATAGTGTCTTATACCGCTGAGGTGTGCCTGGCAGAATATACCAATTTGTCTTTTTCCCGTGAGCTTGACACGACGACAGGCTTCACTGAGCTGGTGGTGAAGTAGTTATTCCCTCTAAAACCTTATCTTGGTTATAACCCGGTTGAGCCTAATTAAGCTGTATATACTTGTTAGTATTGATAATACGTAAATACAGGTGATGAAAGTATGGATAAGGCTGTAAAGACCGGTGTGTCATTTCAGGCTCAAATCAAAGGGAATCATTGCTTTGGTTGCGGTTCAGAGAATCCCCAAGGGTTGAAAATACACAGTTATTGGGGGGCAGATGACACCGCGCTGTGTCGGTTTACTCCTGAGCCTTATCATTGTGCGGCGCCTACGCACTTTCTCAATGGCGGCATTATTGCCACTGTGATTGATTGTCATTGTATTTGTACGGCAATGGCCGATGCATACAGGCGCTCTGGTCGAGAGATTGGTGAAGGGGAGCCAATATGGTTTGCTACCGGTGGTTTGTCGTTACAATATCTGCGCCCAGTGTCGATAAATGCGAAGCTTGTATTAAAAGCGCGTGTAATGGCTGCTGATGAGCGCAAAGCTGAATTAAGGTGTAAGTTATTGGCGAATGGTAAAATAGCCGTAGAGGCTAAGCTAACGGCTGTGAGGGTACCTGATTCGTGGATGAAAGAATCAACTTAGCTTATTTATGTCGGTATTGTGATATTGCTCTCAGCGATTCGTTCTACTTCTGAACAATGTGTGAGTCATTCTATCTGCTTGTCTATTTTTTAAAAGCTAACTTGCATTGTTATAGTTGTATGTTGTTGTGCCAGTCCAAGTTGGTATAAATCACCTGATTTTCAGCTTGGAGATAGCAAGATGATACATCCGTTGATACAAATAAGCACAGCTATAATACTCGTTATTCCATCAACTACTAAAGCTGTAACCGATCTTAAAGAGGTTGAAGGTAAAGCATCGTTTGTCACTGTAGGTGCGCTCAATAATTACGAATCAAAGATAAATGCTCACCCATTTCTAAACTCTTCAATTCCTCGTCCGAAAAATTACACCGGTGAGTTTTTTGAAATTAACCATGATTATCCTACTCAACTTGAGCAACCCGCTAAACCATACCCTTGGACGAAGGTCTCTCACTCAGGAAAAATTACCACGACAAATGCAATGGATTATGTACTCGCGTTAAAAGAATATGTTTCCAAGGATATGCGTGAACTTATAAACAACCCCGATAAACCGAATAATGAAAATTGGTATCAGTCGATTTGGTTGGGGACGGAACGAGAGCCTGTTCATGGGGTGTATGTAGGCTCGGGCTTTCCTGCTGGAACCTTGACCGATCAAGGGGTAGATATAACAACCTATGTTTATACGCTATATGATAATCGAGCAGCCAAAACACTAGGTGATATATGGGGTAGGACGTTGGATTCGGCGCTCAAGCCAACAATTTCTGACCAGACAACGCAATACAGTGAAGGTAGCGTAATTGTTAAGTTTGCTTTTGTAACGGCTTGTGGGGCGGATTGGAGCCCAATGAAAGGAACAGCCATATGGCAAATATATGCGCCAATAAACAGCAGTAATGGCACTGCAAAATCGACTCAATCTAAGTGTGATGTTACTGAAGGAAAAGGAAGCAATACGACCCCTGTTTTAACGAATGTGTATTTGATGCAGTTTGATATCATCGTTAAAGACACAAAAGCAGCACCTGAAACGGGATGGGTTTTCTCGACGCTTGTTTATGATCAAAGCGCCCCAGGTAAAGATGTGTGGGATAAAATGATCCCTCTAGGGGCAACATGGGGAGGCGATACTGATATTGTTAATGTCAAAGATGAGGCGCTTATACCTCCAGTTACAGTTAATACATCATTAAAGCAGAATTGGATTAACTTAGAAGCCCCCGAATATTCACGTTCGACATTAGCTTGGGATGGTCGGCTATCAGGACCGAATGATGGTGCTGTCGTGACTCCTGCATGGACAGCGGATAAATACTATCATCAAGGGCTTGCATCTGCGGGTTGCTTAGGTTGCCACAGCTCAGCTCAATATCCTATGACGTCGTTTTTGCTTCCGACAACCACTTATCCGCCACAAACCAAGCAAGCACCTTTATCCAGTGATAGTAGTACCAGCTCGCTTGTACTAACGATGCCAGGGAGTGAAGGCTGGATGAGATGGTTCCAAAGCCATAATGGTTTAACCCCTATGGGTCCTAATGATAGTAAAGGCAACAAGCCTATTGCGCTTGACTATGACATGGTGACGGCGTTTAAAGCGATTCCAATGTGGCAGGCTGCTCTGGCGGCGCAAAAGTAAAGCGATGCCTTGCAAAACAGCCGTGGATCATCGAGTCTACGGCTGTTAATTAGTCGGTTGCGGGACGCTTTATTTCTTCTGGGTATTTTTAGGTTTGGAATTTGCGATATCAATCAAAGCCTGATGACTGGCTAGATAATGCTGTATCTTCTGCTGGAGGTCACATAAGGCTTGCTCGGCTTTTATTCTGTTTTCCTTCTCTTGTTCCAATTGTTTTCCAAGCTCAACGGCCATATAGCCACCTTTAATTAAGGCTTTTGTTGTGACGTTACTCTCAGTAATCGATTTTAGCTCTTCGATCATATAATAGTGCTGGTCGATATCTCTTATTGTAATAGCCATGTGCAGAATAATATGTAAAAGATAGCATTATGGGGTAATTAATGTTTGCGTCAATGTTTTTGATGCCTTTCTTCCGAGGCTGTATATTCGTTGAATGTTCATTTTGCTATCACTTTCGCATGTAAAACCGAAGGTAGAAATAGTCGTGCGTATTGCGCTAATACCAATTAACGATAATTTGCTGCTGGAAACTATTGTAGATACTATTCGACAAAGATTAGAATTCATGAATAAAGCAAAAATGTAGTTGTAAGGAAAAGTGGTGAGCCAGCAATTAAGTCAGATTAAACGACGAGCGATGGAAAATCGTATGAGGGAACTATCAAAACCTTCACTACCTGGTTTAATGGAAATCACCCATGGAAGTGAAATAACCCTTAGTGTTAAAACACCGGTAGGGCGGCTTTATCAGGTCAGCTCAGTATTTATTGGTACTAATGGTAAAGATAAACTCTATATAGAATTGCCAAAAGTGACCAAGATTGAAAGGGAGGAATTCTTCCAGCTTGGCTATCGGATGACCATTAAGGCTGTCTCTGAAAAAGGCGAAGGGGCCTTGGTTAATGTAAGGACCAAGATCAGCCATATTATTACGGATCCGGTTCCGCTGCTGGTGGTTGATATTCCACCTCAGATAGAGGTTGTTCAGTTACGTAAAGAACCCCGTTACGACGTGAATATCGAGGGTAAAATAGTACTGCCTTCCCGCACACTAAAAGTGATGCTAAAAGATTTGTCGCCTTCAGGTTGTAGTTTCTATATTGAAGCTAATGGACCAACGATTGAGATCAATAAGGTGGTGTCGGTTGAAGTGGTTCATCCTAGAACTGAAGTGATTTATCCCTTGTCGGGTAAGGTCTGTAATCATCAGTCTCTAGGGGTAAATAAACAGCTTGGTATCGAGTTTGACGATCTTGGTCAGCAAGCCGTGAGGGACTTAATGAATAAGCTAATCTTTGACGGTGCAAAACTCTCATTCAAGAAGTAGAGACAGGGCAAGGTGCGGTAAAATAGATTGCTCTGCCTATTACGTTGTCACTTTTAGATTGAACTAATCGTCATCACTGAGTTGTAGTATCTCCAGCTTTTCAAGGCAGCGCTGAACTTTTTGCATTGAAAGCGGCTTGACTAAATAGTCGTTAGGGTTATGGGAAATCACTCGTTTCACGGTTTCAATTTCGCTGTCACCGGTGACAATAACCACAGGCAAAGAAGGGTATTGTGTTTTTATATACTGTAATACTTCAATGCCATCTAAAGGCTTGCACAGATTCAGATCGAGAAACACGCAATCAACCGTATTTTTAAGCAAAGCGGTATAGGCTTGCTGTGCAGTAGGCGCATAATGCAGTTTTTGGATAGGGACGCTTTTTCTTAGCAGCTCGGCCATAATTTTGGCCATCATCTTATTATCTTCAATGATGAGAAACTTATTCATATTGGTTTTTCCTTAAACTCATCGTGTTTTTGCTAAGTACAACAACAAAGCTTTTATATTTATATACTCATGTAGCGTTAAGTTGTTTAGTTCAGCGTGAATGGCATTGGTATATATTATGATAGGGATAATAAACGATCAACTTGTCTGAAGGTGAACCATATTGTGATCTCTATCTGTAGATTACATACTCTAACGCACTATAATTTTGTATCTGTGCTAAATTTAATCACCTTTTAATGGTATAAAAAATAGGTTTTTTTATGTTCTTAAGAGGCTGTACATAGCGCACAGCCTCGTTGGTTTAGATAGCTAGTGACTTTCCGAGTAACACACTATTTAGGTGAAGCGGTTGGTTATCTCTTGTGATAAACAAGCCACGTTGGTCAGAAATATAGGCGGCTTTATCTGCAGACTCGATAATGTAAAAACTACGAGCTGTGAGTGACTGTCTGTTATCTGCAGTGTCCTGCTCTTTAGCTAGCACAAGATAATGAGACCCGTAGCGCAAGAACAGTCCGTAGAACTGTTTTGAAATAGTGATCCTATTGGCTACGTTATAGCCTAAAAATTGTATCTTGATTCGGCCATGGGTGAGCACCGTCGAGAGGCGCTCGTGTCCAATATCAGGGTAATTGGAGTCAAATTGATAACGTTCATTTGTGGTTAAGGCCGAGACAATGCCTACGCTGACCGTGAAAAATAAGCCGAGTACAATACCGAACATTGCTTTAGTAATGAATTTACCCATGGCAATCACCTTGTTCAATGTATGACGTTAGATCGGTAAAGCCATTTTGCTTATCGACGGCAATCAATTGGTAACGGTTACAAATCCCCCCAAGAGGGTAAACTATCATCCTAGAGTTTGGCTCTGGGTGATCCTTGATTGCATTGATTACTGCTGGTGGCATTGGCTGGCCATCATAGAGTATATGGTGCTTATCAATATGCGTGCCTTCGACAAATAGCGTCATCTGCGCAAGTGTTACAACCGTTAGAATGAAAGCAATCGCCGTTACGAGGTAACGTTTAGTTAATTTAGTCAGTAACGGTATATAGTTAACATTCGCGTGTTTAATCTCTGTAAATACAGAATTATTGACGCTTTCAATATGCTCTTTATTGACCAATTCTCCCGTTGCTGGTGGCTGATCATCTGTCTCTAGTGCAATATTTTCGGCGGCATGAAGGCGAATGAGGTAGCCTTTTTTAGGTTCGGTAACAATCACATCTTCAGCGCCAAGCTCAATAAAAGCTGACCGAATGTGTTTTATTGCAACTGTCAAAGAACTGTTGGTGACTACCTTACCAGTCCAGCAGGCTTCCAGTAATGCATCGCGGCTAACGGCAACGTTAGGTTTTTCTGCCAGCATACAAATGATAAGTGACTCAGAGCGAGAAAGTTTCACGCTTTCATTATCAGTGGTGCGGATCAGCACTTGTGTTACAGGGTCTATCTTAAAATCCCCAAGTAAAACCGGTGTTGTCATGTCACGCATAATTTTCCTCATATTCACCACTTTGAGCAGGGGATTTTAGGGGAACACATAGCTCAAAACAATGTCGTTAAGGGTAAAAAACTAGAATAAGAATGGGTAACCGTGGTTGTATGGCCGAACTATTGGTTAAGTTCGGCCTACGGGCTTACTAAATATTCACTTTGTAGCCAAGATACATGATGTTGTACGATGCACTTTCTGTTTTAACGGCTTCTAGTTCTTTGGCCATTTCCTGAACATGATTTTCATCACGAGCTTGAACCGCTATGGAATAGGTTGGTTGCTTAAGGTTGCCATCGAACTCTTGGATACTGAGGTAGGCCGAAGTGACGACACCTTGTGCATTCCAATTGACGACTTTCTGGAGATCCTTCCCCAGGATTTGATCGACTAATAGATTCTGTTGAGGCTCTAGCCAGGTTAATTCCAATGAGTAGTTATTCTGGATCATTTCTTTGTCCAGCCACTTTGTACCAATCTCTCTGATATCACTGATTTTTACTACGTCGTCTTTGAAGAAAGGAAGCGGTTCAAGGCGCTTGAGCACTTGATCCGCAGAGCCGGCTTCCATGACAAAGTTAATGATTGGGAATTGCTTGCCGTCTATTGTTGAATGACGAACAAATAAATCATGAATGATGCCTTGTTGTACTAATTCAGAAAAAGCATCGCGCTGCTCATTCATTCCATCTAATACAATTAATGCATTATCTGTTTTCCACTCGAGGCTAACACCAAAGGCTGCGCTGTGCGCTTGTGTTGCTGACAATGCCAACCCAAGAGCAAGAGGGATTAACTTAAGCTTTTTCATACAAAATTCCTTTTAGTTTCTGATAACTTCATAAAGAGCAGGGTAAAGTTCAACGCCGGGAAGACTCAGTGGCGACAATGTCTTGTTCATTGCGGATATGGCGGTTTTAAAGTCGGCTGTCGATTCCCATTTCGCGACATTGATGTAGTGGAATTGACTGTTCGGTTGGAGTGAGCGGTGTAGTGTTGTAGAAATATAGCCCGGCTGTGTTTCTAGAAAGTCCCTGGCTTGCTCCCAATGATCGAGTACCGCCTGCTCATGAAATTCAGGCACATGAAAAGGATTAATAAGGGTGACTTCGGCACTGACTGGAGCAACAGTGAGCGAGAGAAGTAGAGCGGGGATGACTTTACCTAACATTTGGATCTCCTTGTTATTGTATGGCGTTCGAAATTTAGCACATACCATAATCAGAAAACCCAAATCGTAAGTTAATTAATATTAATTAACGTTGAATTTCAATACCTTGAACTAGTGTGGGGCGTCGGTGCGGATATTCATTCCTTTTAGCATTGGTAGATAAATAAACTGTATGTTGCGTAGAGCAATGGCGCGATGAGACATAAAAGCAGGAAGGGTGACATTGTCACTCTCTGTGTCGTTCTTAACTATACAAATATCATGTTGGTTGTATAAGGCGTAGTTTAAAACTTGATCAATTCGTTGGTCTGTCGGCGGTATCAGCAGCATCCTACGATGGTGATGGCAAGCTTTCAGGTTACTGAGGTGGTACATTTACTCAAATGTGGTACTGACTTGGGTTTGATACAGATAAAATCTGTAATCACTATTGGTTATAAAGTTTAGATTTAAAGCTCAGTTATGCTGAGCTTTAATATTATTCTGTATTATGATGTCGATTTTTTATTTTGCAGGTGTTTCTCTTTATTCTTATGTAATATTTCTAAAAATTTATTTTTTATGATGTGCTTTGTATTTGAATTGTGCATTATTTTCTTATCTTGAAGGTTTTATCACATGAAGTACATTTATAAATTACTGAATAGATGAACTTTTCAAATATCCTTCTCTTTTTAATGATTAACTTTTTATTGTCACAGCAATTCATTTTTGCAATACCATTGACGTGTACCAAATTTTTTTACGGTGTAACGACTTTCCAACATGAAATGTTCACTTCCAAATATGGACTTACAATATATTGAACTGGTATCGGACGCCGATGCGGAAGTTCATTTCTTTAAGCACCGGTAGCTCACCTAATGGTGTGCTGCCTAAGTCCATAGCACGGTGGGCAATATTGGCTTCTAGGCTCCATGCATCCGTAAGGTGGACTTGGTTATCAAAGCGAAGCTCAAACAGGGGCTCGTCAAATGTCGCAACACGGATGGCAGGCTCAACTGTCCAGCGCTTCATCAGATTGAATTTACCGCCAACCTCTGCTGTAAATGCTGTGTCTGAGTAGGTTGTCGAAATATCAGAGAAAAAGGGGGTTGATAATTCGAATTCAGCGGACAGTTTTTCTGCACCTAGCAGGGCATATACTGAGCTGTTCTTGCCAACAGGCATGTAATAACCAAGACCGATTAGCGAGTGGCTAAAGCCTAGACGATTACGGGAAACATCATCATAACGACCTTCTAGGAAAACTTGGTCAGTAGGGTTGATGCTAGCACGCGCATAGTAACCAGACATATTGTCGTAGCTGCTGTCATGCGTAATATCGGTACGAAGGTATTCACTGTATAGCGAATACTGGTAACCAGCCGATACATAAGAATAGTTCTGCTGAAGCTCAACAGGACCAGCAATTGCAGATGTTGTAATGGCGCAGCCAAGGGCTAAAAGGGGTAAAGCGTTTTTCATTAACTTAATCTCCTGAATCGGTGCGGAGATTAAGTGACGACTGTGAAAATTGATACATTTGGCGGTGAATATTCATATTAATTAATTCATTAATAACATTATCCTCTTGATTAATAAAGGAATTAACCTTAGCCTCTAATGCACTATAATTTTATATTTGACCATGTTAAAAACATCATTATTTCCTTATTTTTGTTAAAAACTCAGTATATATACAGTAGGTATAAATATTCACCAAACAAGCTCTCATCAGTGCGATAGAGCAAAAAAATGGGTAGGGTACGGAAATAACACAAATTTCGATGTCACCGTTTTGATAAAGCTATGCTTTCTATTGCGTAAAAGCAGTGATTAATAATCGCTAACACATCAATTTTGACGGCGATAATGGAGAAGGGTATTTTCCCGTTTAGATCCTTAGGTAGCTTCATTCAAGTTATTTTTATTAAACTAATTTATATGCTTATATAATGAAAAAAACACTATTAGCTGTGGCGTTTGCAGCATTTTTTACAGCTCCATCTTTTGCAACTGAACAATACTCTGATGATTTTAGCGGACATCGAATTGGTATTGGCTGGTCACAATTCGATTTTGAAAACTTTGACTACGGAAGTGGTTTAAAACTTGAGTATGGCTATGACCTAAACAAGTTTGTTGGCTTTTCAGCAACTGTTGCGTTTAATGATGGTAAAGAATCTGATTGGTACAACTCAGTTGTCTGGGATGGTACATCTCTAAAATTTGGTGCAGATCTAGGTAAGGCTTTTGCGGTTGAAAGTGGTTTTATAAAGCCTTACTTTGCTTTAGGTTTAATGTCTTACTCTGAAGATGGAAAGATTTGTTCTGGCTCTAGTTGTATTCGAACATCGGGCTCAGAAACATCCCTATATTATGGAGTAGGTGTTCGAGGTGAAATGAATAGCATCTATCTAGATGCAAATATCCATTTTGCTGAGTTAGATGGGTTCGATACCGACCAACTTTCATTTACCGTTGGCTATAAATTCTAAAGTTAAAGCTCAGCAATGCTGAGCTTTTTTATATGAGTATGTCTGGCAGTGGCAAAACCTCCAAAGCCATAGCTTTGTGTGGTGGATAGGCTCATAGCTATACCTCACAAGTTATCTTGTAAATTTTAAGGGGATTTGATAAGTAGGGAGTAATACAATTTTTCTTCTAATTGCCTTGAGTTGCTCCGGATAAACCAGTTCCGGATTCATGGCTTCCAGTTGGCGGATTGCCCGTTGTTGAACCGTCTGTTTCGAGTCGTTCTTGCTGCGACGCGTTTCTGCTGCTCGAATTCTTGCTGTTTGGTTTGGGCAACCAAGCGTTTGTTATCGACTATCTGGCCTTGGTCTACGGCGTCCAGTTTATCGAAGGTTTTAAAGCCCAGCTTCCGGTGCCCATACTAGATGACGATGGTGCCGTCAGGGCCGGTCGAGCACTTTGACCACCTGATTGACGAGCCGCTGGTTTTCTTCTGTGGGGTCAATGAGATAGAGAACCTTATCATATTGAAACGTCAGCGATT